>CAYUNT010000001.1:0-8709 GCA_964446285.1 uncultured Candidatus Sumerlaeota bacterium
CCCCCCTTTTCCCTCCCTTCCCCTTCCTCGCAAGTGGCAGGAACGGGCGGTGGTCGAATGGGCGCGCGAGGCGGCGCTTGGTGGGATTTTTGAAATGCGCCTGCGAGCGCCAGAAATCGCGGCGTCGGCTTTACCCGGGCAATTTGTGCACCTGCGAATTTCCGATGGACTGGATCCGCTGCTGCGGCGGCCGTTCAGCATTGGGTGGGTGGAAAAGGGTGACGGGGCCCTGGATATTTTATATCGCGTTGTCGGGCACGGAACAGAAATGCTGAGCCGGGCGAAGGCTGGGGATTCGTTTGATTTGCTTGGGCCGCTTGGGAATCCGTTCACGCCGCGCCGCGACCACCCGGCAGTGCTCGTGGCGGGAGGAATCGGCATCGCGGATTTGCTGATGCTGGCAGAGAATTTGCGCAACACGTCTCTTTCGGAGGGCGCGCCGGAATCGGGCGGCGCGAGTGGAATTCATCTGATTTACGGCGCGCGAACAGCGCGAGAGATGGTGTGGGCGGATCGCTTCGAGGCGCTTGGCGTGCGGGTGCATCGCGCAACCGATGACGGAAGCGCAGGGCATTCCGGCCCATGCACCGCATTATTGCCTGGAATAATAGAAACGCTGGCGCATGAAACTGGTTCAAAACCCGCCATTTATGCCTGCGGACCCGAGCCGATGTTTCGCGCAATTCTCAATTGCGTGGCCGATCCGGAGATTCCAATACAACTCTCGTTCGAACAGCGCATGGGCTGCGGAATCGGCGCGTGCCTGGCCTGCGCAGTGAAAACCGCATCAGGAACCTACCTGCGCGCCTGCACCGAAGGCCCGGTGATGGACGGCGCTCTGTTTCGCGAAACACGCGCTACCCCGGAGGTCTGCCGCTCACTGGTTTGAAAGGCTTTCTCGCCACTATTTACAATCAGCAGTTCAAACATCAAGTTGTGATGCGTATTGGACATTGGAATACGAAACGTAGAAAAACCATAACGCCCGGCCAATGCATGAACTTCAGAGGCATCATCATACGTAAAAAGAAATTGGCCATGAGCCTTTTGCATCATGGCGAACAGGTGTTCGTGGTCAATTTGACTATGGGAATACAATCGACTGCCTGCACGTTTGCCCCCAGCCGTATAAGGAGGATCGATAAAAAAAGCGGCGCATTCATCATCCAGATACCGGGGCAAATAGTCGAACGCATCTCCCTGATGAAATTCGATTTTCTCACGGCAATGCTGAATAGCGCGAATTCGCTTGGCCAAGGTTTGCGGATACCACCGGGAGGCAACGCCCCTTCCATTTTCGCCATTCTTCACAAGAGATGCTCCGGGAGCCAGGATGCCGCCTCGCTGAACGCGGTTACGCAGCAAAGTCTGAAATGCCAAGTCTTCTTGCGAAGAAGCCCGCTCGGAAAGCGTTTCGAGAACGGCATCTCTGCCAATGGGAAAGTCCAGAATGCGCCGAACAAAATGATCCGATCTGGCGCCAAGAATCGTCTTCCATACAGCAGCAACTCCCTCATCAAGTTCGATCATTACCACGCGATCCGCCCAGTTCTCAAAAGCCACAGTCAATCCAATTATGCCTCCACGTGCGAATGGCTCGATAAATTTGGGGGGGCGAGGTGGCAATCCTTGCAGCCATCTGCGAACCTGCGGTATGAGCCATGTTTTGCCGCCTGGGTAGCGAAAAGGACTTCGCTGCGGCACCGAGGCAACGTTCACGACGTTTTCAGTTTCTATCGGATAACCGAAAAGATCGGATGATGAGGATCCCATGTCTTTACTCAGAATAGGTGAGATATTTGGCCATCCGGAAGGCGATTCTTCAGCGTCCGCCCTCGCTCATCGCGCGGAAAAATGGTGCCCCTTCCGCGAAGCGAAATGCAATAAGGGAAGTATGAAAGACCCGCTTGGGATTTGCACTTTCGTTTCGGGGGTTGAAGCCAGTTGTGTCTGTCCGCACCGTTTTTTGGAAAAGAAGCGGTTGTTTCGAGATGCCGGACGTCTGGCGTTTGGAGACGGTGCAGAAATTGTCGTCGCTCCCGAAATGCGTATTCTGGACATTCCTGGCGCCAGGACGCGACGAATTGGCAAAGTCGATTATGTGCTGGCGAAATTGAATTCGAAGGATCAGGTGAGCGATTTCGCCGCGCTGGAAGTTCAGGCTGTTTACATATCAGGTGATTCCGTGAAACCTGCTTTTCACCATTACCTGGCATCAGGCAACTTCGAAGGGCAGAATTGTTTTCGGCGAATTGATCCGCGGTCTTCGCTGCAAAAGCGACTTGTGCCCCAACTCAATCTAAAGGTTCCTGTTTTTCGCCGATGGGGAAAGAAATTCTTTGTCGCCCTGGATTCTATGCTCTTTGAGCATTTCCCGGAATTTAGAACTTCGTGCAGCATACAGAACAGCGAAATTACGTGGCTTGTATATCGCTTTGCGAAAACAGGCGAGCGTTATGCGATGCGTGAACCGAAAATCCTCTACTCCCTATGGGAAGATGTCCTTGATTCTCTGCGGGAAGGCAATGCCCCAACGCCCGGAGAAATCCAAGAAGAAATTGACCGCAAGAAAGATTCACTTTTGCGGATCAAACTGTGATTTTCATGCAATGAACCTCCTCACATCGCTCGGCCCGCTGAAGTTGAAAAATCCCGTCGTCACGGCGTCGGGGACGTTTGGGTATGGGGTGGAGTTTGAGGAGTTTTTCGATTTGTCGCGCCTGGGCGGCGTGGCGGTAAAAGGTCTGACGCTGCGTCCGCGCGCTGGGAATCCGCCTCCGCGCATTGCGGAAACGCCCGCGGGAATGCTGAACGCGATTGGCTTGAACAATGTGGGATGCGCGGAGTTTATCGCTCACAAATTGCCGCTCCTGAGCCGATTTGATACGGCCATTATCGCGAACATCTCTGGCGAATCCGTTGAAGAATACGCGGAAATGGCGGGAATGCTAGCGGCGGCGGAGGCTTCCGGCGACGCGGCCAGCAAAGATGTCAGCGCGGGCGGCCGGGTGCATTGCATCGAGGTGAATGTGTCGTGTCCGAATGTGAAGGTCGGCGGCATGGCGTTTGGCGCGCGGGCGGAGTCGATCCGCGAAATCACGCGCGCCGTCCGCTCGGCTGCCCCGCACATGCCACTGCTGGTCAAGCTCAGCCCGAATGTAACGGACATCGTCGAAATGGCCCGCGCGGCAATGGAAAGCGGCGCGGATGGACTCTCGATCACAAACACGTTTCTTGGCCTCGCCATTGACGTCGAACGCCGCTGCCCTGTGCTCGCGAATGTGACGGGGGGCCTTTCGGGTCCTGCGATCAAACCGCTGGCGCTGCGGCTCGTATGGCAGGTGCATCGCGCGCTGCCAGATGCGCCGATCTGCGGCATGGGCGGCATCATGACGGGCGCGGACGCGATCGAATTCCTGCTCGCCGGGGCTTCGGCTGTGGCGGTGGGAACGGCGTCGTTTATGAATCCCAAGGCGGCGATTGATGTTTTGGAGGGTGTGGAGGCCTATTGCCGGCGGCATAAGGTCGAGGATGTGCGCGAACTCATCGGCGCGCTGAAGGTTCCATAGGCCATGCGAAACCAAATGCTTGCCGCTGGAAAAGGAAAACGGGACCAATGAGACCTATGGGACGAATGGGACAAATACCAGGGAAGGCATCAGGCGGCATATTGCCTGAACTATCATATATAACGCATATTACATATAAAGGCGAAAGATGAAATCATCTATTGGATTCACGGAGAAGTTGCTCGCCTGCGCGGAGAAAAACAACAGCTGGCTTTGCATTGGGCTGGACCCGGATGTCGAGCGTCTGCCCGTGGGCATCGAGCGTTCCGCGGCGGGATTGGCGGCGTTCAATCGCGCAATTATCGAGGCCACCTCGGATTTAGCCTGCGCCTATAAGCCAAACATGGCGTTTTACGAGGCATACGGGCGCGCGGGATGGGAGGCACTCGAAGCTACAATCGCCGCGATCCCACGCCACATTCCCATCATTCTCGACGCCAAGCGGGGCGACATCGGCAGCACGGCGGCGATGTATGCACGCGCGCTTTTCGAGACGCTCGGAGCGGACGCGGCGACTGTGAATCCGCTGCTCGGAACCGACAGCCTCACGCCTTTTCTTGAACATAAGGACAAGGCGATATTTGCGCTGTGCCTGACGTCAAATCCAGGCGCGGCGGAATTCCAGGTGAAGAACGGACTTCATTTGCAAGTGGCCCGGATGTGCGCGGAATGGACAAAAATCAACCGCCATGTGGGTTTGGTGGCTGGGGCCACGCGAGCCGAGGCTCTGGCGGAAATCCGCGCCCTGGCTCCGGATCGCGTTTTCCTGGTTCCAGGCGTTGGCGCGCAGGGCGGGGCGCTCGAAGAGACAATCCGCGCCGGGCGGGCCGCGGATGCCACGCGATTGATCATCAACGTGTCACGCGCGGTGATTTTTGCCAGTTCGGACGCGGATTTTGCCAGCGCCGCCCGGTGCGCGGCCATGGCATTTCAGCAGCGAATCTCGGAAGCGGAAGCCGCCATTAAGTATGAGTGGAAATAGCCCGGGATGCTTCTCGCTCCGTCCCAAAATCAAAACGGCGCGCAAAAAAAACCAAGTTTTCGGCTTTCCCTGGGGAAGCGGTTCCGATAAGTAGAAAAGCTGGAGGGCAGGACAGCCCCTTGCCCCGCATCCGTTCGGCGTCCGCGAGTTTTGCAGCCATGGGTTCTTCGCGTTCCTTGGAAATGCCAGCGCCGCTTGAAACCTTGATGCGTTTTTTGCGCCACCTCGGCTGGTCGCGCGCGCTCGGCGCAGAACCGCGTCTGACCGAAATCGGCTCGGGCGGTGGCGCGTCAGGCGGTTCCGGAGGCTCGGGCGCGTCGGCGCCGGGCGGATCCGCGTGGATTTCCTTGGAATTGCGCGATCCTCAAACGCCTCTGATCGCCGTGGCGGCCCTCGCAAAAGGTCATATCGCCTCTCCGCGCCGGCTGTATTCCAATTTTGAAGATTTCGGGACCGAGACGCGCCGCCTGCTCAGTTTTTGGCGCGATCATCCGCCCGCGCCTGAATATGCCATTCTCACGGATGGACAGCGGACGCTTCTCCTCGATGTGGCGGAAGAGGAAATCCTCGCGGCGGCGGAAGAGGCGGAGGAACTTGGGGAGAAAATTCTTCCGCATTTGGATTATCGCGAAGTTTCGCGCGGAAGCCTTCGGACCATTGCGCGCAAGCCAGCCGAAACGCTTGGGCAAGACCTGCGCGGCTGGATTCAGCGCTGGATGTCTGAATGGGGCGGGGCGCTCGATGCGCCGCGGGCGGCCGCGCTCGATCTAATGGAGGCTCTGTTGCTGGCGCGCCAGGCGGAACGGCTGGGTTTCGCACCCGGACGCCAGAAATTGGAGGACTGGGCTTGGATTTCGGAAGGCGCGGGAAAGGCTTCTGGAAATCGGGCGGCCAAGCGCAACGCCGGTTCGCGCGAAATGCCTGAAGAACCACAGGGCGGTGCGGCCAAACCAGAACGCGGCTCCGCGGGAACGGCGCGGACTTCTACAAGCGTGCGGTCTGCCTCTCAGGCTATTGCGATTCTCAGACGCATTTGGAGCGAGCTGGAATCGCTGGGCTATCTGCCCCGCGCCTCATCGGGGCGGCGGGGATTAATCGGATGGCTCGAACTGCCGGGCGTGGGGCTGTTGCCAGACCGCTGCCTGGCGAGTCTGAGCCGCCTGAGCACGCGGCGATTTAGCGCGGAGGTTTTCGCGGCGGCGTTTGCAGATGATGAATTGCGGCAGCGTTCATGGGGCGCAATGGTCACAGGCGCGGCAGACCAGCACGCCAAGACGTGCCGCGTGCCAGAAAATCCGCCGGCCTGGCTGCAAGCGCCACTGGAATTGGATTTGGATACCTGCGGATGCGGTCCGGTCATGCAGGCCTTTGCGAAAATCGTGGAGGGATTGTGCGATTACAACCTCCGGCAGCGCGCGGCGGCTTTGCGCGGCGAACGAACGGCGCTGCAACTCGACCTCTTCGCACCCGAGCCGGACGGTTTGACAGCGGCGCTTAATGTGGCCGATCCCGTGGGACACGGACTGGGCAATGTGCTCCGCGTGCGGACGCGTGACGCTGCCAGGGCACGGATGATGCGGTTTGTGCTGGCCTCAATGGCCCTGGAACTTCATTCGCCCGCAGCGCCTAAACTCGAACCGATTCCGGACTTGCGATTGGCGGTTCCGGACACTGCTCCCGGCGCCTCGCCAACCGCATAGGGAATTGAGTTTTCAGCGCCATACTGCAGTGTCATAGGACCAATGGGACCTATGGGACAAATAGGACCTATGGGAGCCATGAGATCAAGGAAGATTGATCAGTGCAAGAAGTCTCGAAAAACTTCGCGGAATTTCAGGCCGCCCGCGTGGTCTTGGTTAAAATAAACAGCCACCCGGTTTTGCCGGGCGGCTGGGGAAATGTTCAAAACTCCTGCGGAAAACCAAGCGCTCGAAAGCACCAATTCCGCGTTGGAAATACCGAAGCGAAAGAGCGGCAGTGCGCCGTATCAGGAGGCAGGTTTGGCCTTGGCGGCGTTGGCCTTTTTCATAAGGCGTGACGTCAAACGGGCTGCCTTGCGGGGATGGATGGTTTTTCGCTTGGCGGCGCGCCCGGCCAGGCTCTGCGCCTTGGAAATGAGTTCATTGACGTTCTGCGCATCTTTGTTTCCGGCTTCTTCGCGAGCCTTTTTCACTG
The DNA here is from genome assembly GCA_964446285.1 of uncultured Candidatus Sumerlaeota bacterium. GTDB lineage: Bacteria > Sumerlaeota > Sumerlaeia > SLMS01 > CAYUNT01 > CAYUNT01. The sequence continues at coordinate 6,727 of CAYUNT010000001.1, forward strand.
CGGTGCGCATTTCGGATTTTACGGTTCGATTGCGAAGCCGGCGCCGGGCATTCTGGCGGACCCGCTTGATCGCGGACTGTTTGGTCGGCACTTGCCTTCTCCTTGGAATAATCGTTAACTGCGCCGGGCCATTGCGAAATGACGCCGCGCGCAAAGCTGTTTATTCACCTCATTGACACTGCGTTGTCAAGCCCGTCCGTTTCATTTTTTACGAATTCGCAAAAAAGAACGCCTCGAAAACGTCCCATGCCCCGCCATGAGGAGAATAAGGCATGATCAGGTGGCCTAGCGATCCAAATTCGCCCGCTGCCCTGGGAGAAGAAGGCCAGCCTTCCACTCACCCTGCGCAGAAGCAGAACCAACTGGCACTTTGGTGGTTAACTCGGGAAATTTAAGCAGCGGGACCAAACCCATTCGGCGATCCGAAGGTCGATGAAAAAGAATGCGCTTCGGATTTTTCCGCCTGTGCGCTAAGTATCTGCCTGCATTCCGCAGGGCGCAAAATCACTTGCCATGCTAAAGGGCCGGCTTTGGGCCAAACAAGGCAATTGCAGGAAAATGCACCGCGGCGGAAGAACACTGCGGAAAACCGCGAAGCGCCTTCTTCCATTTTTTACAATTTTGACGCCGGGAGCCGTTGCAGCCCCTGCATCGAAGAAGGAGTCAGGTCCAAATGAATGTTTTATCCGCATGTTTTCCGCGCCGTCCGGCCTTGCGAAGCGTGCCAATCCTGGCCGTTGCGCTGATTCTGGCCGCCTTGCTGCCGCAGCCAGCGGCCGCTCAACAAACACTCGCGGACGCCGATTGGTTCGTCCGTCCGCTCGGCGACGGCGTAATTTGGCGCCACTACCTTTTTGACAACCTCTTTGGCGGCAAACAAAGCGTCAGCTATTTGGAAATCAACCTCAACAATCCCAATGTGTCTGTGGAAATTCCGTATCTGGCGGCGTCGCGCCAGAAAACCAGTTCGATGATTTCCGAGCAGTTCCCCGGCGCGGCGGGCGGTATCAACGGCACGTATTTTGACACGACAGGAACCGGCGGACATCGCACGTATCTGCGTGTGGCGAATACGGTAATCCCGCCCGGGGGAACGCTTTTTTCCGCGTGGGGATATGAAGCGGCACTGGTCATGGATGCCACGGGAGCGGTTTCGATCGTCGAAAAACCCACCGGAGGATGGGCCAATGATACGACACACCCGGACATTATCGCTTGCGGCCCCTCGCTGGTTGTCGCGGGCGTAATTCCCTCGGCGGATTTGACGGCGATTGGCTCGCATTGCACAAGCCGCCATCCGCGCAGCGCTGTCGGAACTACAGCGGATAACAAACTCATCCTCCTCACCGTGGATGGGCGCACGGATATGGCGCTGGGCATGACGTGCGAGGAATTGGCCAATACGCTGTCGCAGCTGGGCTGCACAAACGCCTACAACCTCGATGGCGGCGGCTCGACAACGCTCTGGGGCCGGGGCGAGTTGTATAATGGCGTCTTAAATTATCCTTCGGACAACGGCGCCTATGACCATGCGGGCGAACGTTCGTGTTCGAATGCCATCGCCGTTGTCGCCCCCACGGTCACTCCGTTGCCCTGGGACGCGCGCCTGACGGGAAAATCCTTTTCGGGAACTATGAATGCGGAGGCGTCGCAAACCGTATCGCTCACCTATCTGAACAACGGCTCGCAGACATGGACGGCGGCTGACACGAAGCTCGTTCTGGCGCGTCCGGACACGCGAACCAGCGCGCTGCAGGACACGGCGTCGTGGCCCAGCGCCTCGCAACCAGCCGCGATGACCCCTGCCACCGTTGCGCCGGGTCAGAGCGCGACTTTCAGCTTCAAAATCAAAGCCCCCGCCGTGAGCACTACGACGGTTTACAACGAACATTTCAAACTGACGCAAACTGGGGTGGGGCGCATTGGCCCGGCGGACAGCGAAGCCTGGATGCACATCATCGTTGAACCGCCAGCAACCGGAGG
>CAYUNT010000001.1:8719-26877 GCA_964446285.1 uncultured Candidatus Sumerlaeota bacterium
GGCGAGTTTTATTGTGGAAAGCCGCAGCGGCGGACAAAACTACGCCTGGTATAGCGATAACGGCATGGCGGATTCGGGAACCAATTGCACGGCTCCGGGCGCCACGGGCAATATCGGAATGCGCTATGGTTCGACCTTCCGAAGCATCGCAGGGGCCAAAACCGCCACCGTAGCCCCGAATTTTCCCGGTGCGGGTAACTATAAAGTCTATGTGGCCTGGGGCCAAGCCAGCAACCGGCGCGCTTCTATTACTTACAAGGTAATGCATGCGGGCGGGACGGACAAATTCATTATCGACCAATCGACAGTGTCCAATGTGTGGATTCAAATCGGGACAGCGCCTTTCTATTTCAACGTTGGATACACCGGCACGCTCGTGATGACGAACGAAGACATCGACGAAAGCGGATCGATGTATTTCGGCGCGGCAAAATTCGAGTTCGTGCCGGACGCCTCGGTGGAAGACTGGATGCTGTATTAGGAAGAGTTGAGGGCCAGAAAGGGAATCACCGCGGAGACGCGGAGATACGCAGAGAATTTTTTCGAGTTCTCCGCGCCTCGGCGTCTCTGCGGTTTTTTATTTTCCGCAGGGTTGCAGCGGATGGCTCCATTCCACAGCGGCGGTTCGGGCCTCGCTTGACACCGCCCAAGCCTCCGCCTTATGTTTCGCGCCGCCGGATGCGATGTGAGCGGATGGTGCATGTCATCCGAAATCATCCGGATCATTTCTTCGGGAGGTGGATTCCCGTGGCCAAGAAGCTTTCCGTTCGCGATCTGGACGTTCAGGGCAAGCGTGTATTTTGCCGTGTGGATTTCAATGTATCGCTCAAGAAGGGCGCGATTTCCGACGACACACGCATCCAGTCATCGCTGAAAACCATTAAATTCCTGCTCGATAAGGGCGCGCGGCTGATTCTCGCTTCGCACCTCGGGCGTCCCGCGGGCGCGGTCGTTCCCGAAATGTCGCTCAAGCCCGTGGCCCAGCGCCTGGGCGAACTCATCGGCAAGCAGGTGAAACTGGCGCCCGATTGCGTCGGCGCGGAAACCAAAGCGCTGGCGGACGCGCTCAAGCCGGGCGAAATCCTCCTTCTCGAAAATACGCGCTTCCATAAGGAAGAGGACGAAAAGGCTGACAAGGAAACCAAGAAATTCTCCGCGGCGCGCGATGAGTTCTGCAAACAGATGGCGGCGCTGGCGGATGTGTATGTGAACGACGCCTTCGGCACGGCGCACCGCGATCACGTTTCGACGTGCGGAGTCGCGAAAATCCTCAAACCGGCCGCAATGGGCTTCCTGATTGAGGAAGAATTAAAGGCTATGAGCGTCGTGCGTGAAAATCCGGCGCACCCGTATGTGGTCATCCTCGGCGGCGCGAAAATCAGCGACAAGATCAAGATCATCGACAGTTTTGCGGACCGCGCTGACGTCCTGATGATCGGCGGCGGCATGGCCTATACGTTCCTCAAGGCGCAGGGCAAGGAAATCGGCAAGTCTATCCTTGATAAATACGAGGAATCCAAGCCGAAAGCCGAAAAAGTCCTGGAGAAAACAGGCGAAGGCAAAAAGTGCCAGTTGATGCTGCCAGTGGATGTGCTTGCGGCGGACAAATTCGATTTCAAAGGCGATACAGACGCGGATGCGAATGTCTGCGTGGTTCCGTCGGATAAAATCCCGGCCAATTGCGAGGGGCTGGACATCGGCCCCATCAGCACGGCTCGATTCATCAATGTGATTCAAACAGCGAAAACCATTGTGTGGAATGGCCCGGTGGGTGTGTTCGAGAAAGACCGCTACGCGGCGGCTTCGCGGGCAATCGCACAGGCCGTGGCGCTGTCGAAAGCCTACACAGTCGTGGGCGGCGGCGATTCGATTACGGCCATGAACAAGTTCGGACTGGAAGGCCGTTTCGGACACGTATCGACGGGCGGCGGCGCGTCGCTCGAATACCTCGCCGGCATGAAACTCCCCGGCATCGACGCCATTCAGGAAGCCTGACGTCTGGCGAAGGGTTGGGAATCGGCGCAAGGCACGAATTCACAGGCACTCGGTGCGCCCGCTCTCCAGCCGGGAAGCCTTTCAAAAAAGCCTGAATTCGGCTCGCATTTCCCTCCTCTCTTCCGTCCGCCAAACACCTGACTCTCAAGGGCGCATTCGCGGCCTGACGTCACTTATTGATCTTCACACAATCACTTGACGGATATTCCATCGAGTGGCGGCGCTTGGAATGATACTAGGATCAGGGGGATTCCAAAGCATCACGTCCACAAGCGCCGGAGGCGCAACATGTTTATAGCCACGCCCCCACCAAATAATTGCAAGCCCAAGCGGGGCGACATGCCGCTCCTCTGGAGCTGCGGGTATTCGTGAATAACGACGCTATAAACATGCCGCTCCTACGGAGTTAAACCGTGTAAAGTCCTTCTGTGAAGATCAATTGAATGCGCCCTTTTCGCCTGATTGCGGCTATTTTCTGGCGTCTCGTTCCCCACCCTCCGCCACGGCGCATTGCCTTATGGCACAAGCAAATGCGCCTCGATGGCGTATCCCATGCTTTTCGCCCGGAATACTCGGGATTTTTGTATTGGGAATTTAGTTGCCAGAAGATCGGGATTTACCTGCCACGGATAGCGAGAGGTAATTACGAGAATTTTTTTGCCCTCGCGGCGATAGTAGTGTGTGATAGCCGGAAAGGTGTCGCCGTTCCCGTCTTCAAACACCTGAAATTGTTTATGAACGAATCCGGCCCAGGGCCATGCAAAGGCATTGCGCTCTGGATAGGTCGAGCAAATAGCGGCGTCAGGATGATAGGTTTCCGCATAGCGAGCAGCGCGGACCAAAGCGGCTGAATACTCCGTGTAGCCCAGGTGGCTAAGGCCTGTGGCCTTCAGGTATCGGCTCAAAGCCGGAGAAAAGGAGGTGCAGCGGTCCACCCAGGTGTTTTTCCATCGAACCGCGAAGCCCGCGCCAAGAATGAGAAGAATCGCAAGGGCCACGGGCTTTAAAATCCGCGGGGACCGCGCCGCACAACGCCACAGAGCGGCAGAAAAACCCAAATACAACATGGGATAAAGAGGCAGGTAATATGTCACGAGGTTGCCCTCGGTCCGAATGCTGAAAAAAATGACCATTACCAGCGTGGGAATGCAGGCAGCGGCCCAGAACAGACCGGCGGCGCCGCGTCCCCGCCGGCCGCCCAAGGACGCTTGAAATGGCTTCTGTCCCGGCGAAGGCGCTCTTTGGGGGAGGAAGCCTTGCGCTAGAAGAAATGCAAGTGAAAACGCAGCCAGGATATACAATTCGCAGCACATCAAAAATTTGTCCCACGCCATCATCTTGAAATTGGCCGCCAACCCCGCCAAAGAATCGGGAAGGTTCATTTGATGCGCCATCTGATAGTTGGGAGAAAGCAGATAGTGTCCAGTCATCCACCGCCTGGCCAGGCAAAACAAAGCAAAAACAAGAGGAGCCGCGGAAAATAACGCCGCGCTCCGAAAGAGTGCGCCGATGCGCCTGCTCCAGGGCTGGAAACGCAAGGCCCAGGCCGTCCAGATTGCATCGGCCAGAAATAAGCCAAAAGCGAAAATGACACCGGTCGCCTTAAACAATGCCAAGGCGGACAAGCAGAATACAAAATGCACAGGCTTGCGCCTTGCCTGATAATAAAAGGCCATTACAAATGCGGCCAGCGAAGGAATGTTCAGCTGAATCATGGCCGCGCTGGAGACAAACATGCCGTTGCACAAGAGAAGCGCAGCCGCGGAAATCCCCTCCGCATATCCAAAGAAATAGCGCCCAAGTTTGAAGGTATAGAGCAGTCCCAAGGCGGAGAAGGCCAAGGTTGGCAGATGAGGCCACGCCATGCGGACTCCAACGACCTTCCAGCCCGCGGCTATCAAGGCCGGAAACAGATACGGATGCCCCGGGTCGCTGTTTTGTAAAAAGTCCGGATCGCTTCCTCTGTAATGGCCATGAAGAATGCGATAAGCGGTATTGCATACGATGTAAAGGTCATCGCCCGCTGGCGGAAGCGCGGCCTCCTTGTGCAATAAGGCAAATAATAGAAGGAAAAACGCCAAAAACAATCCGGCGTCGGAATACAAGGCACGACCTATTGTGTTAAACCTATGGATAACTGCGCGCGCGAAATGCATGGAAAGGCTTTACCACACTTTTTCTACTGGGCACTCGCCAGATATTTGTTCATCTCAGACCTGAAAAATGGCGCTCATGCAACCGGACCTGCCCAAAATCGAGACCCTGTCGAATTGGCTCGAATAGCGCCCTCTCTGATTCGATTGTCTTCTATGCCTCTTCTTCCATGCGAGCGGAATAATCAGGCAAATGGCGGAAGTCGTCCTTCGAATGGATGAGGCTCCGCGTAATAAGTCCCAGTGCCGCCACAACCCAAAACGCCAGCGCGGAAAGGGAAATCGCCGCGCCTGGGAGAAGCATTCGCGGGCGGTAGGACAATTCCACGCGGTGTTTTCCTGTCGGAAGCGCCAAGCCGGTGAGGAGCGCATTGACACGATGGAGAGGCGCGGGGCTGCCGTCCACCAAGGCGCGCCAGCCGGGGAAAAATGGCTCGGCGAAAACGACAAACGCCTCTCCGTCAGACTCGACGCGGGTGCGGAATCGGTTGGGGCCGCTCCAGCGAATGGGGCCAATGCGCGCCTGCGAAAACTCGCTGTCGGCGCGGCGGGCAAGATCAGGGGGAATTGGGCCTGAGAATACGGCTTCCTCAAACGGATTGAAATCCGATGCCGAATTGTAGAGCCATCCGCAGGTTCGCAGCAGGGCTTCGCTTGGGTTTTGCGAATCGCTGGCGCTGACAAGGCGGCGGACGCTCCAGGCGGGCGGCAGGCAATTGCGATTTTCGTATAATTTTATATGCGAGCGAGCCAATACGTCCGCCATTGCGTTTGTATTGGCAGATGCGCGGCGCGCGGCCTCGATGTCCGCATCCAAAGGAATTTCCACGTAAGAAGGCGCTTCGCCATTTTTGCCGCCATTCATTCCATCGGCGCGCGAATTCCAGGGGGCGCGGACGGATTCGAGCAAGGCGGCCACGCGCCCGCCTTCGCCTGAATCTGAATTGGCAACAACTAAATACCGGATATTGAACATGCTGAGAATGCGGTTGTCGCGAATCATGAAGTCCAAATTGTTAATGAGTCCTGTGCTGCCCGTTCCGAAAAGCACGGCGAGTTCGGCAGGAAACAAAGGGCCATAGCCTGAGTAACTTCGCGCGCGATGAGGCAGGTGCGTGCTAGGCGCAAGATTGAGGAAGTCGCGCTCCTGGCAAACGGGATACAACCGGAAGGCGTCGAAATCGCCCGCCGTGCGCCGCATGGCCTGCAAGACCGGATGCGTTTGCGTATCTAGCCAGAGGGCGCGATCGCGATAGGCGTTGAATCGCCAGAAAATCCATGAGGATTCCGTCAAAAAGGCCAGCAGAATAAGGGAAAGCGCGGCCCTGCGTATCGCGGGGCGTCTGGTCCACGCATTCAACAGGAAGAACAGAGCTGTCGCCGCCGCAATCGCCACTGGGATTAAATAAAACCGTCCGGCGGCAGAAAAATGCCCGGCCCAAATGCCGGAATGATTTGAATGGGCAACGGACCAAATTCGCCAGCCGGCAATTGCAGCCGCCGCCGCGACCGCTGTTGCGCTAATCGCAATAATCCAAAGCCATGCTTCATTTTTGCGCTCATCACGGCTGGCATAACTGCGCAGATGGCGCGCCATGGCCCAAAGATGATGTGCGCCAATCCCGGCAAGCGCGGCGAGACAAAAATCTGTCAGCAAAAGCCATCGCCCCGGAACGCGAAACGAATTGATTACGGGAATGTGATAGAGAATCCGGCATAGCGGCGTGGCCGCCCCCAGCGCCGCCACAAATCCGAATACACCCAAAACGGCAAGCCCCATCAGCAAATTCCGCCGACGCCACTGCCTTGTCCCCCGCCTGCTCCTCCACCTGCTCCTCCACCCTCGCAAGGAAAGCACAAGCGCCAGCGCGGCCAGCACAGGCGCAGCCAAACCCATCCAGCCCGAGAATTCGTTCACGTATCCTTTGGCGGCCAAAGGGAAAAACAAAATGGGGATTTGCGAAACCGGGAGCGGCAATATGGAAAAATCCTCGAAGGAAATTGCGGCGCGATGCGTATGCGGAATGAAGTCTAGCGTAAGGAGCAAAGGTAGCGCGGCGATGGCAAGTGCCCAAAATGCGGCTCCCAGCGCCCCGCCCAAAACCATGATTTTAGAGGCAATTGTCGCAGTGATTTTTGCCGCAATTTTCCTCTTGGCCTTATCCCGCGCGCCGCTGTTTGGCGAAACGAGCCACGCCAGCGCGAATCCACCCGCGAGGATGCCTGCCATCGCCGCTGCCTGCATGTAACCAGCCAATAAAATGGCAGCGGTGATTCCAGCCAGCCAAAGCAAATCGCGCGGGCGGCGCGCCTCCAGCCATCCGGCCAGCGCGGCCAGCGCTCCGGGCGCAAGACAAACGGCTGGAAAATGCGATACATGGCCGCTTTTGGCCGCCAGATGTCCGCATCCCATATAGAAAACCGCCGCGGCGAACTGTCCAAATCGCCCGGCGCCCAGGCGCGACACAAGCCACGCCATCAGCCATCCCGCCATCACGAGATGGAGGAGCAAATTGGCCTTCATGGCTGCGATTGGCGGCAACAGCCAATACAACAGCAGATTGGGCGGATAGAAGCAGCCGTATTGCATGGTCGCCGCGCCGGGAGATCCGAAAAAGGAATGCCGATTCCAGAATGGAATGCGCCCTTCGGCCATCCAGCGCGCCTGATAAATATGCTCGCTAAAGTAGGCGATAGTCAGGTCGCCAGCGGGCAATCCAGGCGGAAACCAAAGCCCTGCCTGCAAAATCGCGGCGGCAGCGGCAATCAGCGCGGCCAGAATCAGGCGAGTGCGAATGGGGCGCGAGCGAATGAGGTGGTGTGGGATGGGCATTTATTGATTGGATGCAAGCAAACCTGTCTGCGTTTAGGGCCAGGTGGAACGGATAGAGTGGATTTTCTATGTCCTGCGCAGTTGCTGCGGCGATCAGGCGGTCTTGGATTCAGGCGGCGTTTTCGCTGGCTTTTTCTTTGGCGTCCTAGGGCGGCGCGGAACTTCTTCTGTATCCACTTCAAGGACGCTGGGCGATGCCAGCAGGTGTTCGACGGCGGTAATCAGGCGCATTTCATGGCGGACGCGCACGCGAAAAGTCAGCGCTGCGGTTTGCTTTTTCATGTTTGAGCGGCTTGAACAGCGGGTGATGAACAACCCTTGCGCCGTAATCAGGCCTGAAAGCGCGTTCAGCAGCCCCGTCGTGTCATTGGCATACACATTGACGTCCACCAGGCGGTAGTTTTCCGGATCGTCGTTGCTCCATCGCGCCGGGAGAAGCCGATGCGCGTCGCTGCCACCTTTTTTCAGCAGATTTCTGATGTTGGGGCATTCAATGCGATGCACGCTAAGGCCGCGGCCGCGCGTGATGAATCCGACAATTTCGTCGCCTGGAAGCGGATTGCAGCATTGCGCGCGCCGCACATCGAGGTCTTTGCAGCCTTCGATAATAACCTCGTTGGCCCCGGCGGGCGTGGGGGCGGCGGAGGGAGGTTCCTTGGCAGGCGCGGCGGCAGGTTCTGGGAAGGCTTTTGCGAGGATTTTGCTGACACGCAGCGAGCCAAATCCTATTTCGCTAAAAAGATCGTCCACGCTGGCCAATTTATATTCGGCAACCAGTTTTTCCAGCGCCTTTGTGACTTCCTCTTTAGGCAGTCGAATGTTTTTTTCAAGCAAGGCGCGTTCAAGCGACTCGCGTCCCACGCCCACCCATACGGCGAATTCCTTTTCCTTGAGCCACCGCTTGATCTTTTGGCGCGCGCGGCTCGAAACGACAATGTCCAGCCAGTCGCGCGATGGATGCCCCGCGTTGTTCGTTTGAATCTCCACCACATCGCCGGTGGTGAGGCGGTGATTCAGCGGGACATGGCGGCGGTTGACGCGCGCGCCGACGCAGTGCTCCCCCACCTTCGAGTGGATGGCAAAAGCGAAATCGAGCGGCGTGGCGTTCACCGGCATGTCAATCAGGTCGCCTTTGGGCGTGTAGCAAACCACAACATCAGAAAACACGTCGTTGTGGACGGCTTCGAGGAATTCGCCGGGCTTGCCGAAATCCGTGATCCATTCCATGAGCTGGCGCAGCCACTTGAGTTTTTCATTCAGGTCGGTCGAACCGCGCATTTTTTCTTTGTAGCGCCAATGGGCCGCGATGCCTTCTTCCGCCACCTGATGCATCTGGTGCGTGCGGATTTGAATTTCCGTCACTTCGCCCTGGAGGCCCATCACCGTTGTGTGAATCGACTGATACATATTGGCCTTGGGCATTCCGATGTAGTCCTTCAGGCGGTTGGGCAGCGGGGGCCAGATAGAATGAATCAATCCGAGGATGGCATAGCATTCATCAATCGTATCGCACAGGACTCGAACTGCGGTGATGTCGTAAATTTCCTCGAAAGACAGGCCCTGGGTTTTCATTTTGCGCCAGATGCCGTAATAATGCTTGGTGCGCCCTTGAATTTCAATTTTAGGGAAATGTGTTCGCAAATACAGGACAAGAAATTGTTTGGTTTCTTCGAGGATATGCTCGCGCTGGCCGCTGCGTTCCCTTACTTGTTTTTCAATAGTCCGAAACTCTTCGGGATGAAGCCAGTAAAAGCAAATGTCCTCCATTTCCGTCTGGATGCGGGCCATTCCCAGGCGGTGAGCCAGTGGCGCATAGATATCGAGGGTGTTTTTCGCGATTTTCTGGCGTTTATCCGGCGGATGAAACTGAAGAGTTCGAAGGTTGTGAAGGCGGTCACACAACTTAATGACAACAACCCGAATGTCCTTGGCCATGGCCAGTATCAGGTTGCGCAGATTGGCGGCGCGTTTTTCGCGATCCGAACTGAAATGAATTTGCGAAAGTTTTGTAACGCCTTGAACCAATTCGGGAATCGGCGCAGGAAAGAGGTTTTTCAGGTCTTGTGGGGTTGTGGTGGTATCTTCCAGAACATCGTGAAGGAGCGCGGCGGCGATTGTGGGCGTGTCCAGCCGCAACTCCGCCAGAAGGCTGGCCACCTCAAGCGGATGAACCAGATACGGATCGCCATTCAGGCGGGTTTGCCCCCGGTGCGCCTGCGACGCAAATTCATAGGCCCGGCGCAGGATTTCCGAATCCGCTTCGCTGTATTGGCTCAAAAGCCGCTGAAAACGTTGCCCAAGGTCATCCATAAGAATAAAGAATGCGCTAGTCCTCCCGCCTGATTCGGCTTGAATCCTTTTGGCGGCTCGAATCACCTGGATAAGGCGGCGGAGCAATGCGGCGCGACGGGACGGGCCGAAGCGGCGCGCTGGCGCAGGCGCCGATGGTTCTTCGGCTCCAGGATTTTACACTGATGCGCAATCTCCACATGGAGGTAAAGCCCAAAGTCCGCCGATTCGCGCACGCGGCCGAACAAGGCATGTTGGTTGATTTCCATGCGAACTGATCATTTCCTTCCGCATCCTGAGTGGTGGCCTTTGTTGATCTGGGCTGGGGATTTGCATACGGCTCCCGGCGAAGCGGCGGCAAAGCGCCTGAGAGATGACATCGCGCACGCCGCCACAGCGCGGCTGGATTCCGTGGTCATACCGGCTTTTCGCGGTGGGACTCCGCTGTTTGCCAGCGAAATCTGCCGCGACCTGGGCGGAATCCGGCGTTATCCCTGGGAACGCCGCAAATGGCGCGGGGCGCCAACTCCGTTCGATATGGCGTCCGCGGCATGCCGGGAGGAAGGATTGCGCCCCTGGGGACAGATTGAATTATTCACCGCCGGGGCGCGCGAACCGGACGCCTATTCAATTGCCGCGCACCGGCCTCGATGGATGGTCCGCAACGCCCAGGGACGCCCCTCGCCCATCGCCGGCGATCACGAGCATCTGTTCTTATGCCCGACGCACCCGGATGTGCCGCGCCTATTGGCGGAACTGGCGGGAGAAATCGTCCGCGCATTTCCTGTTACGGCTCTGGTTCTTGATATTCGTTCCGCTCCTTGCATTACAAGCAACCGCGATGCGCTGTGCCTTTGTTTCCATTGCCAGGAGGCCGCGTCGCGCGACCTTGGCCTGGACCTGTTGGAGGTTCTTGAGGCCGGAACCGAGGAGCATTGGCGCGAATGGCGCTATTGGCGCGAGACGACTTATGCTTCGCTTATCGAACGTATGCGGGCATATCTCTGGTCTGCCCGGCCGGGAATTCCCCTGGCGTTGCGCGTTGATTGCCCGGAAGAACCGCAGCGGCCAGCCTATTCCATTGGCGGCGCATTTCCTGGCGGCGGCGCCGTTGCTGGTGAGCAACAGTCTGCCCCCGAGCCGCCGTCCTCCAGCTCGGGAGGTGAGCAATCCGTCCCGTTCTGGGTGCGCTGGATTCGCGAACGACTGGTGGAAATGGTCTTGATGGACGCGCCTGTGGGCGCCCCCGCCGATTCGGAGCGGCGTTTGATCCAGGCGATTTCCGGCTTGGCGGAATATGATTGTTTCGCGATTCCGCTTTTTACGGACAAGCCGGTGTTTCACCAGGAGGACAGCCTGGACCGCGCGGCGGCGATGCATTTGCCCGGATGGGGATTAAAACGCCACTTGCTCGAGCTTTGGGATGAAACACTTCCCTTGCGGCCGGCGCGTTCGGAGGCGGGCGCTTCTGCAGCCGCCCGGCAAATTCTTGAGGAAAATCCGTTGCAAGCGTGTCTGGAGGCTTTTGACGCGGCATTGCCTGCCTTTCAAGCGCCCGCTCTGGCCTCCGAACTGGCCGCCATACGGCAGTCGCTTTTGGAGCCTTCTGAGGCGCTTTCCGCCGAGGACCTCGAAACGCTCGGCATGAGACTGGCAACCACGCTGGCCCTGATTCAGCAGGAATCTGACCCGGAATTGCGGCTGGCCGCGCCGCGAGGGTGGCTCGAAATCGCCTTGCGGCTTTTGCACTGGCATACGGCGCTTCACTGCCGCGAGTTGTATCAATTCGATGCGAGCTAGGACCCGCGCATGATCGCAAGACCAATTCCAAAGATGTGTATCTTCGTGGCGTCTCAATCAATGATTCTCACACAATGGCACGAAGCTACAAAGATTTTCAGTTCGTTTGTTTGTGCCTTTGTGAGAGAATTCGATGATGCGGTTTGGACAATGACACGATTAATCCGGAGCGGCGCATGAAGAAGCGCCCTCGCAATCTCGTTTTTACGCCCTGGACTTTGCGGGCCTTTCGCGCGCTGGCCCTGCTTGCGGTTTGCGCGGCGATGCTTTTCCGCGTCGTTCAGCCGGGCGTGATCCCCTACGCGCACGATACGCTCACTCACGATTACCCGCTGAATCTCTGGGCCTGGAGCCTCGTGCGCGAAACCGGCGCGATGCCGCTCTGGAATCCACATCTTCAAAACGGACTGCCGACAATCGGTTCGCTTGCATGGTGTCCGTTTTACCCGACGGCGTGGCTGATGGCGCTATCGCCGGAGGGCGGATTCCGGCTGCAATGGCTGATGGCGCTCGTCGTGGCGGGGTTCGGGATGGCCGCCTGGGGCCGCGCGGCGGGATTCAGCGTGGCGGCGCGCTGGACGGCGGCAGTCGCATTCGCGCTCTCGGGACATTTGGTGACGCTGATCTCGCCCGGGCATCTGCAAAAGGCGCAGGCGCTGGCTTGGCTTCCCTGGGCGCTGGCCGCTGTGGAATGGGGACTTCGACAATCGGGGCAGCCATTCGGGCGCGGACGCGGACATTTGCCTGCCGCCGCCATCGGGGGACTGGCCGCCGGGGCCGCGCTTGCAATGCAGGGGCTGGCGGGGCACCTCCAAATCGCGTGGATTACGGCAGTTCTTGTGGGTTTCCGCGCGGTGTGGATTTTTGCGCTGCGAATCCTGCGGCGCGAATCGCCCGGACGCGCGCTCGGGAGAATGGCGTTGTTTGCGGCGGTGATGGCCGTCGCGGCGGGATTGCTCTCCGGGGCGCAAATCCTCCCCGCACTCGAAACTGCGCGCCTCTCTAATCGCGCCGCCGGAGTCGCTTACGACGAGGCCGTCCTGACCTCGTATCCGCCGCGCGAACTCTTCGAGTATGTGTTTCCGCGTTTTCTGGGCGACAGCGTGCGCGGCGGATGGAATTCCTACCAAGGCGAATGGGGTGAGCGCCTCGTGACGGACTACGCGGGCGCGGGCGCGATTTTGCTGGCGTTGATTGGAGTTTTCGCAGCAAGGCGGCGCATGGAACTGCGCCTGTGGCTGGCGGCCATCGCCATCGGGGCGACGCTTATCGCCCTGGGCCGCTGGACGCCCGTGTATCGCTGGGCGTATCATTGGCTGCCTGGATTCAACCGCTTCCGATCGCCGGGAACGCAAATGGCCGCCACGGCATTCGCGCTGGCGGCGCTGGCGGGCGTCGGGATGGATTCGCTGCGCGGATTGACCGCCCTTCGCGGATTGCCCGCGCGGCGGTGGTTTGGCGGATTGGCCGGCATGACCGCTGTGATGCTCGTGGGCGGGGGGCTGCTTTTGGCGCGGGCGCGAGGATTTCTAGCCGGACCCGAATCAGCCCTTTCCGCCGGTTCGGCCGCGGAACGATTCCGCCTGATGGGCGTTTTGTTTGATTCGATTGGCGGAACGCTGGTTTGGGGCGGAGTTTTCTCAGCGGCCCTGGCGGGAGCGCTGGGAATTCTTGCGGCGGCGAGGCGGCGGATAACCGCGCCTCTCACTGATCCTTCCGCGCCTGGACAGCACGAGCGCAGGCGTTTCGGCCTTCCAGCGTCCGCCCTGCTCGCCATTCCTATCGGCATTTTAGCATTTGATCTGATCGTCCGCCTCCAGCCGTTCATCTCGCCCGAGCCGCTCGCGCCGTATTACCGCTATTTGTTCCAATCGCCCGGAGATGATCGCATCGCCTCGGATCCCGTCTTGCCGCGGCGCATTTACGAGCACGGCAACGAACTGACGATCCGCCCGCTCATGCGCGGCATCGACGTCCCGCTCGGCTATCACCCCGTGTCGTATCGCTGGATGCACGAAACGATGCAGGCGCTGGGCCTCGAATCTAGCGCGCTGCGGTCGATCTGGGCCGTGCGGTATGTGCGAACTCCCGGCGACACGCCGCCCGCCGACGATCCCACGACGTGGACGGCGCTAATGCGAACGCCGGGCTGGACGCTGTGGCGCGACGAGCAGCCGCCGCCATTCGCGCGATTCCCCAGCGGGATTGCGGAAGGCCCGGCTGCGACGCTCCTGCCGCCGCTCAACGCGCTGCCTATGCCTCTCGATCCGCGCCGCCCGGCGATCGTCGAGGCGCCAGACGCGCAATCCCTGGCGCAATGGCAGGCCCGGGCGGATTCGCAATTTTCTCCGCCCAAAAACTCTGAGGCGAATCCATCCGCCCGAGTTGAAACGTTGGAAGCGGGAAAAATCACCCTGCGCGTGCATTGCCCGGAACCGAGCTGGATGGTTCTCTCGATGCCCCCCGCGCCCGGATGGGAAATCCGAGCAAGTGGCATGAGCGGCGCAAGTAGCTCGCATGGCGCAAACAGGGCAAGTGGCCTAAACGGCGCTCACAGCACGAACGACGAAAGAGAAAAAATCAAACAGGGTGTTGCAGGCGATTCGCTTCTCCCCTGCTGGCGGGCCGATGGCTGCGCGCTTTTATTGCCCTGGCCTGGCAACGCCCATGCCAAATTCCTTCAAATCGACTACCGGCCCTGGTCCGCGCGAATGGGCCTGTTCCTCTCGCTCGCGGGGTTGTTTCTCGCCGCAGCGCTCGGCGGATTGGCTTTGCGCGTTGAGGAGTTGACGCCAGGGGCGCAAAAGAGTTAGTTGAATTGCGGCAGGGAACCATATCGAAACTCATCGCAGGATGCATAGATATGTCTGACGATTTGGATAAGACAGTGGCCCCCAACTCGCAACTGGACAAAACCGTTGCGAGGGATGCGCAAGAAAAAGGCAGCGCACAGGTGAAAAGCAGTGCGCAGGGAAAATCTGATGCACAGGGCAAATCCGGCGCTGCGCCGCCGCGCAAGCCTTCGGCCTCGCCAAGCGAGATGCAGCGTCTGGACGAGATGAAAACAATTGTCCTGAGCGGCGATATGGAGGGCACTGTTCCTTCTGTGGGCAAGGGCGCTCCGCCCGCTTCCAAGGCGGCGCCGCCTGGCCTGGACGCCACAGTGCCTTCGCAATTATCGCAAACGGTTCCGGCATCGGGAGCAGTGGCAAAGCCGCCGCAGCCGCCCCAAGCCCAAGCCTCCGGCAAAGCATCGGCCGCCGGTCAGAAAGCCAAAGAAGCATCGGATGCCAAAGAAGCCCTGGGCAGCACAGTCCCATCGCAGATGTCCCAAACGCTTCCCGCCCCGCTTGCTTCCACAGTGCCTGTAACGGGCGAGGAAATTCCAAGCGGAGCGGTTCCCGGCGGAACGGAGGCATATTCGCCTGGAGCCACGGAAAAAGTATCGACTCCACTGCCACGTCCCGCGCCGGAAGCGCCACGCACGCGAAGCGAAAAACCCGCCGCTCCGGGCACGGCGGGACCGGGCGGCGCGCCGCTGCCAAAGATTCAGGGATATGACATTCAATCGGCGCTCGGGCGCGGCACATTTGGCAGCGTCTGGAAGGCGCGCAATCAGCGCACGGGCGCGGATGTGGCGCTCAAACTTTTCAGCGAGCATGTGGCCGCCGACTGGGATTATTTGCGCCGCGAAATCGAATGCCTCATCAAGGTGGGCAAGCATCCAAACATCGTAACGCTCCTCGATGCGGATTTCATCCGGTTCCCGCCCTATTACACGAGGGAAATGATGAGCGGATCGCTCGATGCGGAAATCCGCAAGAACCGCGAGCGCCTGGAAAAAATCAAGCAGTCAAAAGCGAAAAATGGAAAGGCCGCCGCGAGTGAACCCGCCGAAGATTCGGAGAACGGTGACGATACGGAATGGTCGCCGTGGCCGGACGTTCCGAAAGCCATCCGCTGGTTCGAGGAGATGGTTCGCGGAATCGCTTACGTGCATGGAAAGGCGTTTTTGCACTGCGATCTGAAGCCGGCCAATGTGCTCCTCGACGACGAAGGCCATGTGCGAATTGTGGATTTCGGCCAGGCGTTGCTGCGCGGGCGCGACAAAATCTCGATGGGCACGCTTTTTTTCATGCCGCCCGAACAGACGGAAATCGAGGAATCGGAAATTCACGGTCACCCGGATGTGCGCTGGGATATTTATGCGCTTGGGGCGACGATTTTCATGGTCCTGACCGGGCGCCCGCCCCGCGCCGGCAAGGAACAGCTGCGTTCGATCAGCACGGCGGAAACCATCTCGGAACGGCTGAAAATCTATCGCGACCTCCTGGCGAAAACTCCTCTGACCCCCTTGGCGGAAATCCTTCCGGGTATCCCGCCGGAATTTGCCGCCATTGTGGAAAAATGCCTCGAAATCGACCCCGAAAAGCGATACGGAAGCGCGCCGGAAATTCTGGAAGACCTGGACCGAATGCGCCGCAAACAGCCCATGCTGTGTTATCAGCCCTGGACTCGCTATTACCTGCTGAACTGCTTTGTGCGGCGCAACACAATCTGGCTTGTGCCCATGCTCGCGCTCTTCGCCGTTCTGATCATCACGCAGGTGCATCTGGCCAGAAAGGCATTCCGCCAATACCACGCGGTCGTGACGGTGATGCACAAGGACGGCACGGAAACCAGCACGGAAATCTATGCGGATGGCGGGGCGAAACGCGACACAATCAACCAATCGTTCCTGCAAGTGTATGTGAAAAGCCTGGCGGAGATTCAGGACATGATCGCCAAGGGAATGCACCAGCAGGCGCTGTCAAGACTGGACGACTGCGAAGTGGATTGGCGTCATTGGGAATGGGGACGGTTGAAACTGCTTGCCTCGCGCGGAACCGAAGGCCAGCAGCCGCCCCCAAATCTCGGAGTGGAGAAGATAGAAAAACTCCCCGCCACTTCGGTGTTTATTGACCTGGCCCCGAATGGATTCGCTTTTATCCTCAACGAGACCTTCGGGCAGTCCGAAGTGGTGCAATCGAAGGATGGGCAACGCGATCCGGAGTTCATGGACGAAAGCGGAAGGCTGTTTCGCTCGATTTCCATCGCGGCGGATGGAAAAACGGCGGCCATGCTGCGCGCAAACGGTGAAATCCTAATTCGGCGCGGTCCAAAGTTCGACAAGAACACGCTCATCGGAACACACCAGGGGGCTGTGGCTATTGCGATTTCTCCGGACGGCGAGCGATACGCGACAATCGACAATAAGGGAGTATTGAAAATCTGGATAGCGCGATACGGCCAGGAAGCGCTCGCCATTCCGGATATGCCAGCCGATGCCGCCGTCATGCGATGGTCGCCTGAGGCAAACAAGATCGTTGTCTTTGACCACAAAAATGGCGCCACTCTGATTCAGGCAACGAAGTGGAAATGATTTCCGAAAAGGCTCTGTCATCCCCAAACGCGCCCGATAATTCCTGAACGCCGCAGGGCGAGGTTACTTTTCCCAAGCGGAGGAATCGGAAGCCTCGCGGGGAGCGCGCGCAATCAGCTGTCCTGTCGCCGGATCAAACGGTCCCTCTACGATGTTTTCGGGAGTCTGGCGGCGGATTTGCACGAGCTGCGCGGCGATGCTGACGGCGATTTCGTTGACGGTTTGCGCGCCAATGGCGAGTCCAATCGGGGCGTGGACGTTTTCAATGTGGCTGTCCGAAACCCCGGCAGCCTCCAAATCTTCGTAAATCATGCGGATTTTGCGGCGGCTGCCGATCATGCCGATGTAGCGGGCTGGTTTTTCGATCACGGCGGCGAGGGCGGCTTTGTCGTGCTTGTGGCCGCGCGTCACAATAACCACATACGATTGCGGCCCGAGCGGCATGGCGCGCAAGGTGGATTCGATGTCCGACGCAACCAGGCGGATAGGCGGCGGAAAACGCCGGGGATTCGCAAACTCTTCGCGATCGTCGATCACGGTGATTCGAAAATCGAGATCGCGAGCGATTTGCGCCAAGGCCAGTCCGACGTTGCCGCCCCCGGCGATGATGAGCTCGGGCGCGATCAGAAGATTGAGACGATATTCAAGGCGCTGGCCGCTTTCGTTCGCCACCTCCAGGCGGATCGGGGCGGGGCTGAGGCTTTTAATGCTTTGGATGGCGTTCTCGAATGGGGCGGCACCCTTTTCATCCACCACGCAGCAAATGGCGATCTCCATCTTGCCGCCGCAGACAAGGCCGTCATCCCAGCCGAAGTCGTGATTAAGGATAAAGGAAAGCAGCCGGCTTTCTCCCCTCCGCAAGAGCTCGGCGGCACGGCGGCGCGCTTCGGCCTCGACGCATCCGCCCCCGAGCGTGCCTTCCGTTTCGAGCGACTCATGAACCAGCATGGCAGCGCCGGGCGATTGGGGCGTGGAGCCGCGCGTGGCCGCCACCAGGCAAAATGCCACACGCCGCCCTTTGTGAACCGCGGCGCAGAGCGATTCAAACAATGGCAAATAAGGATTCATTCAGATCAGTCCCAACAGACGGCAGAAGAATGACATAAGAAAAGTTGCGTATTGGGGCAATTTCCCTTGCCCGCCGCGCAATAGGCGGAAAAAATGATATTGCAGCGTGCCCGCCCAACGCTGTGAGTTGTTGTGCAAAAGGATATGGAGTGTCAGCCGAAATTCGTTTCCAGAGGATAGAGATCACGCACTTTATACCTTTTTTGCGCGGGATGTTTGGGATTTCTTTCAAGACGGCGGGAGAATTCTTGCGATAGGCAATTTTGTTCTTTCATGATATTTTTATACAAAGAGGTAAGGATTATGCTTTTGGCAAGGCGTTTCAGGTATCTGTTTGTTCTCGCGTCCCTTCTGTTGTTCGGAATGCATCCCGGAAAAGGTTATTCAGAACCTAGCGCAATCGGCTGGTGGAACTTGCAGTGGCCGCCCTCGATCGAAATGGAGCGCGGCACAACCACACCATTGGTATTTGGCCAAGTATGGATCGACGGCGTGACGCCGCTCGAAGGCCCCGCGCCGGGTCTGGAAGCCTGGATGGGTGTTGGCGACTTCGGCACCACGCCCACTCAGTGGCAGCGCTGGGTTCCGGCGGCCTTCA
>CAYUNT010000001.1:26977-71245 GCA_964446285.1 uncultured Candidatus Sumerlaeota bacterium
CGGCTTCCAACTCGATCAGATGGGCATTCTGGTCGTGAACGAGCCAAAGCCGACGGCGACGCCGACGATCGAGCCGACCGCTTCCCCGACGCCTGAGCCGGGCCAGTTGGGCTGGTGGAACCTGCAGTGGCCGCCCGATATGAGCATCGAGGCGGGCCAGACCACGCCGCTGGTGTTTGGCCAGGTGTGGATCGACGGCGTGACGCCGCTCGAAGGCCCCGCGCCGGGTCTGGAAGCCTGGCTGGGCGTGGGCGACTTCGGCACCACGCCCACTCAGTGGCAGCGCTGGGTTCCGGCGGCCTTCAATGGCAATGTGGGCAACAACGACGAGTTCCAGGCCAACATGGTCATGGAGCAGGCGGGCAAGTTCAGCTATGCCTACCGCTACCGCTACCAGCGCGGGGCGTTTGTGTATGGCGATTATGACGGAAGCGAGAACGGCTTCCAACTCGATCAGATGGGCATTCTGGTCGTGAACGAGCCAAAGCCGACGCCTACGCCGACGATCGAGCCGACCGTTTCTCCGACGCCCGAGCCGACTGCCTCTGCCTCACCCACGCCGGAGGAATCTCCCACGGCGTCGCCAACCCCGACCCTGACGCCTCTTCCGACGGAAAGCCCCGTGCCTATTCCGGATTCGGATGGCGACGGATTCGCGGATTGGTTTGAAACGCAGCAAGGGAGCAATCCGCAAAATCCCGACGACAAACCCAAGTCGTTTGACCTGAATAACGATGGCCAAATTCAAACCGTTGACGCCTTGCTCGCCTACCGGATCATCCGCGGCATTATCACGATGCCGGGCGTGGACCTGTCGGCTCTGGATGTGAATCTGGATGGCGTTGTGAACGAAGAAGACGCCACGATCTTCTATCGCTGGGCGATTGGCGATCCGCTGTATCCTGTGATTCCGATTGTTCCGGAGAAATAATTGCGCGAAACCGCGCACGGCCGCCGCAAACAGGTGGCCAGGCGCCACAATCAGCAATCCAATAAAACTCCGCGCCGCATGGGTTTTCGCTCATGCGGCGCGGTTTGCTTAATCTTTGCGCGCGCCAAATAGGAGATATGCTGAACGCATGGGACCTATGGGACCAATAGGACCTATGGGACCAATAGGACCTATGCGACAATCGTCATCAGGTACCTATTTACAGCGCGGTCAGCGCAAAAGGCTATTGGACGCTCACGTCTTCGCCTTCGAGAAGTTTCTTCATGCTCCGCATGGCGCAGATGCGTCCGCACATTGTGCAGGAATCCTCAAATTCCGGACGCGATTCCTCGCGGTAGCGGCGCGGTTTTTCCGGGTCCATTGCCAGCGTGAACATCGCATCCCAATTCAAGTCCGCGCGGGCTTTGCTCATCTTGTCGTCCCAATCGCGCGCCCCACGAACGCCCTTGGCGATATCGGCGGCGTGGGCGGCGATTTTCGTGGCGACAATGCCGTCCTTCATATCATCGAGCGAAGGCAGGCGCAAATGCTCGGCCGGCGTGACATAACAAAGAAAATCCGCGCCATTTGCCGCCGCAATCGCGCCGCCGATGGCGCTTGTGATGTGGTCGTAGCCCGGCGCGACATCCGTGACAATCGGTCCGAGCACATAAAACGGAGCGCCGTAACAGAGGCGTTTTTCCAGCAGCATATTCGCGGCGATTTCGTTGATGGCCATGTGGCCGGGGCCTTCGATCATGACTTGGACGTTCCTTGCCCAGGCCCTTTTGGTGAGCTCGCCAATGACGATCATTTCCTCCACCTGCGAGGGGTCTGTCGAATCGTGCAGGCTGCCCGGACGGCAGGCGTCGCCGAGGCTGATTGTCACGTCATATTCCGCGCATATATCGAGAATCTCGTCAAAACGGGCGAAAAACGGATTCTCGCGCCCGGTCAGTTCCATCCACAGATACAAAAGCGATCCGCCGCGTGAAACGATATGCGTCAGGCGTTTGTTCGCCTTGAAACGTCGGGCGGTCTCGCGATTGATTCCCGCATGAAGCGTCATGAAATCCACGCCGTCTTTCGCGTGGACACGAACCACGTCGATAAACTCCTGATCCGTTATGTCCTTGAGTTCCTTTTCATAAAACCCCACAGCGTCATACACGGGAACGGTGCCGATCATCGCCGGAGACAGCGTTACGAGTTTCCGGCGGAATTCCTGCGTTTTTCCGCAGGAACTCAGGTCCATAATCGCATCCGTGCCAAGTTCGAGCGCCTTGCTGGCCTTGGAAATTTCCAGGTCTGTGTCGTGGCAGTCTTTCGAAATGCCCAAGTTGACATTGATCTTGGTTTTCATGCCTTCGCCGATTCCCGCCGCGCTCAAACCCGAGTGATTTTTGTTAGCGGGAACAACGATTTTGCCCGATGCGATCCGTTCCATCAACCAGGCGCAATCCACGCCTTCCTTTTGCGCCACTTCTTGCATTTGCTTTGTCCGGACGCCTTTGCGGGCGGCATCCATTTGCGTTGTCCAATTCATTTCATTGCTCCGTATTGTATTATTCAAAGGATATGTCCGTGTCTGCTTCGAGAACAATCAACGCTCCGTAATTGTCGCAGACAGGATCGTGGAGATAACCAGATACCAAGGCGCGAGGCCGAAAACCAAGGCGCATTTGGGGCGACAACGTGGGGTCGATGATTTCGCCCTCCACAAGTTTTTGATAATAGGCATCGGCGCTCATTTCGCTTTTTAAGGCACCGTAGCCGCTCATCATTCCGACAGTGACCTGGCCCTTGAGACCAAGGCGCCGAACGACCTGCTGGCGCGCCGCATAAAGCGCCCGCGCGATTCCGCGGCGGCGGTATTGAGGATGAACGCCAATATCCGCGCCATAAAGCCACGGCCCTTGCGGATTGTGCGAGGTGAGCCAGCCGCCCTGGGAAATATCGGCGAAGGAATGCTGCGCGTGCGCGAAATCGAAGTCGAGGCGGATGGCGCTGGTCATACCGATCACCTGGCCGCCATCGAGGGCCACAAACTGCCCGTCGGGAAACAATTCGATATGCTTGAGATAATGCCTGGCTTTGAAACGCTGCGCGTCTTCCAATGTCGGAAACACTATATTCTGGAGGTCTTCGAGCGCCTCCGCGTGTTCGGGGCGTGTGGAGGCAATCGTGATGCCACTGCGAAGCGCATGTTGATAATGCATGAAAAACAACGATTCCAAGGCGGCGGATTGGGAGCGCAAGATCAACTGCCCATGCGGCACAAAGGCTCGAAGCAGTCGATCCTGCGGTCGCGATAAAAGTGCCATTCCCGCTGGACGCGCGCCACATAATCGAGGTCGATTCGCGCCGCAAGAACTTCGGCGGATTCACCCGCGGACGCAGCAAGAATTTCTCCCTGAGGCCCGGCGATAAGGCTGCGACCCCAGAAATGAATGGAAGAGGAAGCAGGGGGCGCCGCCTCCGCTGCTGCGGATTGCGCTGCCTGAGTCGAAAGACCAGCGGCGTGCTCTGTGGTGGCGCGTTTTGTATCGGCGCATTCGATGCCTGCGCGATTGGGGGCGATCACAGGCAGGCAATTGGCGATTGCATGTCCGCGCAGCGTCAAAGTCCAAGCGTCGAGGCGCTTTTGGCGCTCCTCCGCTCCTTCGGCGCTTTCGACGCTTTCGACGCTTTCGACGCTTTCGCCTGCCCAACCCATCGCGGAAGGAACAATCAGCATCTCGGCGCCCGCGAGCGCCTGCAGCCGCGCGGCCTCGGGAAACCAGACATCCCAATCCAACAGGACTCCGATCCGCGCCGAGCGGGTTTGGATTGGACGGATTCCGTCTGCACCGGGAGCGAAGTAGTTTTTTGCGCGCCGCCCGGGCATTTGAGGAATATGCGCCTGTCTGTATATGCCCGCCAGCGATCCATCCGATTCGATGAGCACGGCGGTGCAAAAACCCAATCCCGGACTCTGAATTTCAAAAAGCGACACTAGCAGCACCGCGTGAACTTCGCGGGCCAGCGCCGCAAACCGCCCGATAGACGGACCCGGAACCGGTTCGGCCAGATCGAAATGTTTGTAATCAGCCGTGAGGGGGAAAAACGGCAAAAGCGGCATCAGGGGCAAAGCGATGAATTCCGCCCCTTGATCGCGTGCGGCGCGAATCCCTTCCTCGCAATTGCGAAAATTCGCTTCCCTGTCTTCCGAACAGGTTTGCTGAACCAGGCCGATGTGGATACCGCGCAAGGTTTGGATCCTTGACAAGCAAAGTGACGCGGGCGTGCTTTGCGCATCGCGTCCCCGGAGCGCGCAAATCCCGATTGGGGAATCGAATAGCGAGATTCTTTCGCGCGCCGCAAGGGCATCTTGCCTAGTAAAACGTCCTGATCGCGCACGTCAAATGTTTATTCGGCCATTGAATTCGGAAGAACGCTCAAATTCCGGCGGGTTTGAGAAATGCCGAGGAAATCCGCCATCGCATAAGCCACCCTATGGGGGCTGCCGGGGCATGATCTGTCGCGGACCGGACGCCAAATCCCGCGGAATCATGGGCCGCGCTAATCGCGTCCGAAACGAAGCAGGCGGGGCTGGAGAGGGAAGAAAGGATGGCGGTGGAAAAACTGACGGGGCGGCCAGTGAAAACGCTGCGCGAGATTGTGCGCGCGATCGCCTCGCTTGGGAGGAGCGAATGCAAGGGCGACGGCAAACCCGGCTGCCAGACGTTATTTTTTGGGGGGCACGCAATAAATCCGCTTCCGGGCTGAAGGATACCGCATGGCAAAAGGGGATAAATGCCATGAATGACAAGGGGTTTGGCGACAGGCCATCGAACGATGACAAGCCCTGGCGCAACACGATTATTGAATATCTTGTTTGAATGAGGAGCGATGGAATTCTGCGCCCGAATGCGGCGCCCAATCGCCTCGGAATATCAGCGGTTTATTTAATTTCCGGCGGCAAAAATCCGGCCTTCTGAAGCGCCGAGAGAAACGGCTCTGAATCTGGCCGTTTCGACCATTTTGTATAGAACCAATCCAGATAATGGGCCATGCCATCCTTGGCCCAATCTTGCATGAGGCCCAGGTGGCGATCGGGATCGTCGTATTCGGCAACGAGGGCATCGCGCTC
This sequence comes from uncultured Candidatus Sumerlaeota bacterium, assembly GCA_964446285.1. GTDB lineage: Bacteria > Sumerlaeota > Sumerlaeia > SLMS01 > CAYUNT01 > CAYUNT01. Next base: position 32,041 of record CAYUNT010000001.1, read on the forward strand.
CTCGCGCGTCAACCTGTGATAGGATTCCTTATGGATTACCCCCGCGCCAGACAGCCGCCCCTTCTGAAACGCCGGCTCAGTCTCCGCATATCCAAGGACCAAAGCGACAAGAGGAAAGCAATACGGTTCAGGCAGTCCAAGGATTCTATAAACGCGCGTGAGATCGCCGCGATGAATCCCGTTGGTGAATAGCGAGTCAATGCCAAGGCTTTTGGCCGCAATGCAGGCGGTTTGGGCAGCCAGAATGGTGTCCGTGCTCCCGGTCACAAATCCGATGATGCCGCCTACATCAAATGAATGTCCGAGATACGCGGCCAGGTCCATGATTCGCGTAAAATCCACGCAAAACACCAGAAGGCGATCGCCCGCATAGCCGCACAGGAGTTTCATCTTCTCGCGATCTGATGTCTCGATAATCGAGTAGCTCTGCCGTCCCGAGGCATTGGCCGCCCGCACAGCGCAATCAAGAATCAGGCGCATGTCTTCGTCAGAAATTCTGCGCTCGGAAAAGGCGCCGTGAACAGTCCGCAACCTCTGAATGGTATGGATGGTGTCGTTCATTTTTTCTCCGGCATTCTGCAGTGTCGTATTCTGAATCGGGCAGGAATAATTTGGTGAAGATTCCCTGAGGGTCTCGCGCTTTGATAATTTCGCGCCACTCTGGGCATAAATCCGTCAATGAGGACCAGCTTGTTCTGAATACGGGCGTAATAGGTATCGATCGTGCATTTGGCAATGCCCCGGGCCGCGACGATTTCGATCGTGCCTTCGCCCTGCCCCGGAAGTCGATAGTGGAATGGCCATTGGCATCTTTCTATGCGCTTGGCTGAAATTGGGATTGATCCGTTCATTTCTGCTGCAAGGCACTTGGCAGATAACCCGCGTGCCTGGGTTTGCGGCGGATTCCACAAAGAGTTCGCCCTCGATCGTTTGCGCCCGGTAGTTCATGGCGCGCAAGTCCAGCCGCCCTTCCGGCATTTGCGCCGCCACTTGGATCAGCTGGATTCGCTTGCGGAATCCCAAAGTTGGAGAAGGCATCATGATATTGCACGGCGATGCATGTCGATATGTGAGTCATTGGCGCTTGGCCATGCGTCGCGCCATCAATCAAGAAATGCCGTGACAAAATGGGGCGGAATGGAGTTCTTTGACCTCGCCTCGCATGGCGGTGGGGCTGCCAATCCACCAGGAACACGGGCCGGATGTCCGTGCCGCGCGGCGCATCCGGAAGTTTCTTGCCGAATTCTGGAGCCGCTTCTCCCCCGCCAGGTTCATTCTTTCGCATCGATGTTTTTGTTTCTGTCCATGTGGCCATTGCTTTATTTCTTGCTATTCGCGCAGGCGCTTGGCGTCTCGCTTCTTCTAACTCCGCTGGCGCGCGCGCTCGGGCCGCGCCTAGGAATGGCGGACCGTCCTGGCCCGAGGAAAATCCACGCGCGCGTGATGCCGCGCTCGGGCGGTTTGGCGGTTTATGCGTCATTTGTGGGGATTCTGTTGCTCGATCTGGCCTTGGCTTGGGGAGTGGGGCAAAACGCGGAGTTCCTTCCGGCCACGATTCGGACATTGTGCGCCAATTTGCCGATGCGCCTGGCGCCGCTCGCGGGGATTTTGGCTGGGACCACGATCATGTTTGCGCTGGGCGTCGTGGATGACATTCGGTCGCTGAGTCCGAGGCTCAAGTTGGCGGTTCAGATTCTGGCTGTGATTCCGCTCATCGCCAGCGGTGTGTCCATTAAGTTGTTTCTCCCCTATCCGTGGATGGGCTGGGCAGCCACGGCGCTGTGGGTTGTGGCGCTTACGAATTCCTTCAACCTGATCGACAACATGGACGGATTGTGTTCCGGAGTGGGCGCGATTGTGTGCGTGGTGATGACGCTGATTTCTCTGTTGTCGCAAGAGTATTACATGGCGGTGGTGTTTCTGCTTCTGGCCGGAGTGCTGCTCGGGTTTCTGTGGTATAATTTCAACCCCGCTTCGCTTTTCCTCGGGGATTCCGGGAGCCTGACCATTGGGTATCTGATCGCCTCGTTTTCCATTGTGGCGACGTATTACAAAAGCGGGGCGCCCACTGGACTGCCGGTGCTCATGCCAGTAATTGTGCTCGGCGTGCCGCTGTTTGACACGATATCCGTGATGTCGATTCGCCTGCGACTGGGCAAGCCGCTCATGCAGGGCGATACCAACCATTTTTCGCACCGCCTGGTGCGCCTGGGGATGAGCGTGCGCGGAGCTGTGGTTTTTATTTACATGACCACCCTGGCGATGGGGCTGGCGGCGCTGCCGCTGCGGTATTTGCCGCTCCCAGCGGCGCTTGTCCACGCGGCGTTGATTGCCTTGCTGTTTGTTCTTATCTATTTGCTTGAGCGGACCGGGCGCGAAAGGGCTGAGTAGGACAGCCACAACCGATAGGGGCGCGTAGCGCCAGGCACTCATTTTTTCTCCTCCGATGGAGCGGGAACGTGTTTTCCGGCCTGACTCGATACGAACAGTGGCTCATTCTGGGGCTGATCGCGATCCTTGGCCTTGGATTGGCCGCGCGCCAGGCGCGCCTGGGCCGCAACGCGTTGACGCTCGATCTGGGGCACGAATCTGCGTCCGTTGCGCCGGCTCAATCGCCCCCATCATCTTCTTCATCTCTTTCCACGTCTTCTTCCTCCGCCACGTCCTATTTGGCCGCTGCTCCTTCCTCCTCCGAAACCGTTTCGTCTGGTTCCAATGCCCTCCAAATCACCATCGCAAAGGCCGCTTCCGCTCCGGGCGCCTCGCCCGCCCAATCCTCTCCCCTGCCGGAGAGTGCCTGGACTGCACCTGATCGCCTGGATATAAACACGGCTACGGCGGCGGATTTGGAAAGGTTGCCAGAGATCGGCCCATCAAAGGCGGCGGCGATTGGGGCGGACCGCATAGCAAATGGGCCATTTCGCAGCGTGGACGACCTGGACCGCGTAAAGGGAATTGGAAAGTCGATTCTTGAGCAAATCCGCCCGATGATAACCACGGGGGCCGTTGCAGCGGAGAACGCGCCGGACCCTCTTCGACCTCGACCCGCCCCATCGCCCGCCTCTTCTTCACTGCCCGCGGCCCCCTCCCCGGCCGCCGACGCCAATGCTTCCGCCGTCCCTGCCCTTTCTTCCGCCCCGGCAGGGTCCGGTCCGGTCAATATCAACGCGGCCGAATGGGAGGAATTGACGCGATTGCATGGAATTGGCGAACTGCTGGCAAAACGGATCGTGCAGTATCGCACGGCGCATGGCCGGTTCCGCCGCGCGGAGGATTTGCAAAATGTAAGAGGAATCGGCCCCAAACTGGTTGAAAAGAATCGGGCGATGATTAGAGTCGATTGAAGCGGGGCGGATGCCGCGCCGAAAAATCCGCGCCACAGGGCGCGGGCCAGAATAACCTGCTCGATGAATGAAACCGTTTTCCATGCATATTGATTACCACAATCATACATCGTATTGCCACCACGCCGTAGGGACCATGAATGATTACGTGCTGCGCGCGCGCGATCTTGGATTGGCGGAACTCGGATTTGCCGAGCATTCTCCGTGGATGATGGGAATGGACAGCCATCCGCTGGCGCCATCGCATGAGGAATGGCGGCGCCTCTATGAAGAAGTATCGGCGCTGGCGGCGAAACTCAAAGATACTCCCGATATGCCGCGCATCCGGATTGGCGTGGAACTGGACTACACGCCCAACCAGGAATCAGCGGCGCGTGCCTTTCTGGAGAAGTATCAGTTCGACTACGTGATTGGATCGGTTCATGCGCTCTCGAACGGCCTGTATCCCGGAGCGGCGCATCCGCAAGACAGCCCAGAAAATCAGCGCCAGTGCTATGCGGACTACTTCGCGCAAGTGGACGAGATGGTCCACTCGGGGATGGTGGATATTATTGGGCACGTGGACCTGCCCAAACGCGATGGAGGGATTCCCTCCACAGGATACCTGGATTTGATGGAAGAAACGCTCAAACATATCGTCGAGCGTGAAATCGTGGTGGAAATTAATACCTCGGGCAAAGACCGTCCCGCCGGGGAGTTTTATCCGTCGCCAGCAATTATCAGGCGGATGGTCGAACTGGGAGTTTTGATTACGCTTGGGTCGGATGCGCATTCGCCCTATGATGTGGGCCGGTATTTCGACGAAGCAATCGAGACCTTGAAATCGGCAGGCGCAAAGGAAATCATAGGATTCGAGAAGCGGCGCAAGTTCCGCATTCCCCTTTGAGAACATGCGCCAAACCACAGGGAAGAACCACCCATGAAGGACAATCGGCTGGTTGTGTTATTGAGCGGCCTTCCGGGGCGCATGTGCGGCGAGGTGGCGGCGGCGCTCAGGAAGCGCGAGAGCGAATTCGCCCTTGCGCCAATGGCTTTGGTGGGGCCGGAAATTAAATCGGAAACGGTCGAAGCGGCGGGGATTCGTTTCCGAGCCGTTCCGCCCGCGGGCCGCGAAGATGCGCGCGCGGAAATTGAGACCATCCTGGAAAAGGAATCGGGGCGCGTGGCGGCCGTGGATTATTCACTTCCTTCCGCCATCGAGGAAAATGTCCGGTTTTTCTGCCGGTGCGGATTGCCTTTTGTGATGGGAACCACGGGCGGCGACACAGCGTGGATTCGCACCCAAGTGGAACAGGCCGGGCTAGTGGCCGTAGTAGCGCCGAATATGGCCATTCCCATCGTGCTCCTGCAAGCGGCGGCGCAATGGCTGGCCTCGACATTCCCCGGCGCGCTGGCAGGCTATAGCGCGCACATTCGAGAGTCGCACCAGAGCACCAAGAAGGACACGAGCGGAACGGCCAAGGCACTGGCCGCCAATATGGCTGTGCTGGGGCTGCCTGTGCGAGTGGAAGAAATCGAAAAAATCCGCGATCCGGAGCGCCAGAAGCAAATGGGTGTGCCGCCCGAACACCTGGGCGGACACGCGTATCATACTTACTCAATCCGCTCGGCGGATGGCGGCGTGGAAGTTGCGCTGACGCATAACGTTCATGGGCGCCGTGTATATGCCGAAGGAACGTTGTGGGCGCTTCGTTTCCTGGCCAGCCGGATCGCCGCGGGCGAACGCGCCCGATGTTACAAGATGATTGATGTGCTTGGAGCCATGCAGGATTTGCCTTGTGGCAACTCCTCAGACCAGATGCACGGAGCCAGCCGATGATTAAGCGATACTGCCGTCCGGACATGGAGCAAATCTGGAGCGAAGAGCGAAAATTCGAGACGTGGATGCGCGTCGAATTGCTGGCGTGCGAGGCGTGGACGCGAAAGGGCGTAATCCCGAAAAGCGCCCTTGAGACCATTCGCGAGCGGGCGCGAATTGACGTCGAGCGGATTCTCGAAATTGAAAAAACGGTCCGCCACGACGTGATCGCCTTCACCACGCAACTGGCCGAAGTGATTGGCCCGGATTCGCGATTTGTGCACCTGGGACTGACGTCGTCGGACGTTGTGGATACGGCGCAAGCGGTGCGAATGGTGGCGGCGGCGGATTTACTGATCGAAGGCGTGCAGGGAGTCGCCCGCGCGCTTTCGCATCTGGCGCGCCGTCACGTCTGGACCGTAATGATGGGCCGGACGCACGGGATGCACGCGGAACCAACGACGTTTGGATTGAAATGCCTATTGTGGCGCGAGGAATTCCGCCGCCAGGAAGAACGCCTGCGCCAGGCGCGGCGGGCGGTGGCCGTGGGAAAAATCAGCGGCGCAGTGGGCACGTTCGCCCACACAGGGACATTCGTTGAACGTTATGTATGCCGCTGGTTGGGATTGGAGCCGGCGCTTGTATCGAACCAGGTCATCCAGCGCGACCGGCACGCGGAATTCATGGCGGCGATTGCGAATTGCGCCGCATCCGTCGAAAAGGTCGCCACGGAAATCCGGCATCTTCAGCGCCCCGAGGTGGGCGAGGCGGAGGAACCCTTCGCGTCGGGCCAGAAAGGCTCGTCCGCCATGCCGCACAAGCGCAACCCGGTGAACTGCGAGCAACTCTGCGGCCTGGCGCGTGTGATTCGCGGTAACCTCCTGCCGGCCTACGAAAACATCGCCCTCTGGCACGAACGCGACATCTCGCACTCGAGCGCGGAGCGAATTATCCTGCCCGATTCGTGCATGGCGCTGGACTACATGCTGGGAAGCCTGGAGCGGATTTTATCGGGGCTTGTGGTCAAGCCCGAGGTCATGCGGCGCAACCTGGACCTGACGCGCGGCGTGGTATATTCGGGCCGGGTGCTGCTGGAACTGGTCCAGGCGGGTCTGACGCGCGAATCCGCCTACAGCGCTGTGCAGGCCGCCGCCATGCGAACGCTCGCGGGCGGAGACGATTATCTGACGGAACTGATGCGGGAAAAAGATGTGGCCGAAAAAGCTGGGCGCGAACGCCTCGCTTCCCTGATGGACCCGATGAGCTATTTGGCGCACATTCCAGAAATCTTTGAGCGATGCGGCGTAAAAATCTCTTCGCCTAAAACGCCTCTGCCCAGACGGCGCGTCAAATCTTGATGGGTTTGCGCTTTTTGCCCTGCCCTCTGCCCTGGCGCGCCAGAGCCTTACCGGTTTTTGGACAAAGGCGAAGAGTCTTTTGAAGTCAGCATACGCTGAAATGTCATCGGAATGATCAGAACGGCGCAGGCGGCTTTGCGGGCAACCATTTCCGTCACGCGGCCGAAAAGCACCTTGCCCAGGCTGCTGTGGCCTTCGCGGCCCATAATGATGAGGTCCACTTCCTTTTCGCGCGCGAATTCGAGGATTTCTGTGGCGTCGCGCCCGATGCGAACCGCGATTTCGAATTTCACATCCGGGGGAACCCGCGGCGCGTAGGCCGAGGCAATTTTCGCGTCAATATCCTTGCGGGCCTTTTCATCCACATCGTCCACTTCATAGATGTAGGTTTTCCAAAACTGGGCATCCGGCTCGGGAATCACATGGAGAAGATAGAGCGTGCATCCTGGCCTTCGCCGCGCGGAATCGAGTGCGAAATCAAAGGCGAAATCAGCATTTTCCGAAAAATCCGTGCAAAAAAGGATTTTTTGAAATGGGCTGACGGGAAGATTGAGTTCAGTCATTGCGGCGGCGCCTCCGGCGCTGGGTGGAAAGACTCCCCCGCGTTTCTATTTGGAATGGAAATCGCTGAATCAAGCAATCCCATTGAGCAGACTCACTGGATGAGGAAGGAGGCAATGCGGCGGATCAATGAATCAGACCAGGCAGCCAGGTGGCCAGACAGGGGAACATCATCAACAGAATCGCGGCAAGAATGAGCGCCCCAAGAAATGGCATAATGCCTTTGAATACTGTTTGAAGCGGTATATCACGTTCAATGCCGCTGACTACATAGGCGCATACGCCAACCGGCGGCGAGATAACGCCCATCTGCGTGATAACCACAATGATGACTCCGAACCAGATGGGGTTGTAGTTCAAATGCTGAACCACGGGGTAAAAAATCGGAATCGTGAGCAAAACCAGCGCCAGGGCATCCACAAAACATCCGGCGAACAAATAAAACAGTATGACTATCGCCATAATCATCCACGAGGGCAAAGGCAGCGAGGTCAGCCATTCCGCCAGCGCGAACGGGATGTTCGTAACTGCCAGGAAATGGCCAAAAACGATCGCGCCCGCCACGATTATCATTACCATGCATGTTGTGCGGACGGTTTCGAGCAGTGAGCGAATGAGTATTTTCCAGGACATGGCGCGTTTGGCGATTGCGATCACAATGCTGCCCGCCGCGCCGATGCCAGCCGCTTCCGTAGCGGTGAAATATCCCGCGAACATTCCGCCCATAACCAGTACGAACAAGATGAGCGTTTCAGAAACGCCAGTGAGTGACTTGAACTTTTCGGCCCATGTGGTGCGCGGTCCTGCCGGGCCGAGTTCGGGACGCATCCGGCACCAGACGTAAATGGTCAGGCAAAACAAAAAGGCAATTAACAAACCGGGAATAATTCCCGAAATGAATAATTTGCCAATGGATTGCTCGGTCATAATGGCATAAACGATGAAGACCACGCTCGGCGGGATCAACATGCCGAGGGTTCCGCCCGAAGCCACAGCGCCCGCGCCCAGTTCCATGCTGTATTTGTGGCGTTTCATCTCAGGGAGAGCGACGGTCGCCATCGTGGCGGTCGTGGCGGGTCCCGAGCCGCAAATCGCGCCAAACGCCGTGCAGGCGCCCACAGTGGCCATTGCCAGCCCGCCAGGCATCGCCCCCAGCCATTTGTAAGCTGTATTGAACAGGCGGCGGCTGATTCCGGAATGGAAACACACTTGCCCCATAAACACAAACAACGGAATCACCGTAAGGGTATAGGAGGAAAAGGTGTCATAGACGTCGGCGCTGACCATGCTGATCGCTGCGCTTGGCGACACCACAATGGCGAATCCCACCACGCCCACAATGGCCATTGCGAACGCGACCGGCATGCTGCTGGCCAGCAGAATCAAAAGCGCAATGCAACCTAGAATGCCTATCTGAACGGGCGTCATGGTTTAATCATCGGCTTGCCCGGATGCAGCATATTGTGAATTTTCACCAGGGCGACCGCGGCACAGCAAAAGGCGATCACATAAGGGATCCAGAATTCAGGCATGTGCAGCGACATGGTAAGCTGATTGGCCGCCTTCATGCTCCGGCCATATTGCACGCATTCCCAAGCCAGAAAAACAAACAACCCCAGAACGATGAGGCGCGCCAAAGTATCGACCCCCACGCGCCCTGCCCGGTTGAGTTTAAGAAAAAAGTATTCGATGGCCACATGGCCTTTGCATGCGGTAGTGTAAGGCAGGCCGCAGGCAATGGCCAGTGTGGCCGCCGCTCGCACAAGGTCATAGGAGCCTTTCAGGGGATGTCCAAACGCCCTTGCTACCACATCCACGCATACTATGAGGATCATGCACAGGATGCTGGCGGCGGAAATCCACGCCAGAATCATGACAAGACCCCGAACGAAGCGTGAGTAAGCGCCAGATGCCAGGGCACCCAGCCTCTGAGCCACTGAGGGCGGCAAAGGCGGAGAGGGCGGAGAAGAATCCGGCATTATCTATTTGTCCAGATACTGAATTTCGCCCATGACATCGTTCACGAAATCTTCGCCGGGCAGGCCCTTTTCCGCAGCCATCTTCCGATAGTCGTCGATGATAGGGGCAACGGCGGCCCGCCAGCGCTCGGATTCGTCGGCCGAAAGTGAAATCATCTGTTTCTTGAGTTCCTTGACAAACTCACGTCCGTCTTCGTCGGCCTTATCCCACGCAGCACCGTGTTTGTCCACCCACTCACGATTGACTTGCGTGATGATGGCCTGAATGTCCGCGGGGAGTTTTTCCCAAACACTTTTGTTCATAACGACAAACATGGCCGTCGTGTATCCAACCGCCGTGCTGTCGGTAACGCTCTGAATGACTTCTCCCTGTTTCCATCCCTTGAGGGTTTCAATCGGGCACAGCGTCGCGTCCACAACGCCCTTCTGAAGCGCCTCGTAGGTTTCGCCCTGGCTCATGCCAACCGGCGCGCCGCCGAGCTTCTCGACTATTTTCGCCGAAAGACCTGTCGCGCGAACCTTCAATCCCTTGATGTCTTCGAGTTTTTCGACGGGTTTTTTCGAGGCTAGGATGCCCGGGCCATGCGCATGAACATAAAGAACATGCACATCAGACACTTCTTTTGGATTGTATTTTAGCACCATATCCGTGGCAACGCGCGTGGCGATGCGTCCGTTCGGATAGCCCAGAGGAAGATCAAGCCCTTCGAGCAACGGAAAACGGCCTGGGGTATAGGCAAAGCAACTCATGCCAATATCAGAGATTCCTTTTACAACGCCGTCATAGCATTGCGGCGCTTTTGTGAGGGCTCCACAGGGGAAAACGGTGATCTTAACTTGTTCTTTTGTGCGCGCTTCGACTTCTTTGGCCCAATCGCAGGCAGTAATGCACTGAATATGCGTCGGCGGGAAAAAGATGCTGTAACGCAGATTGAATGTGCCTTTTTCGCGCGCCTGGAGAGCTGGCGCCTTTGAAGTTGCTTCTGACGTCGCTGCGTCCGCTTTTGCGGAAACCGGTCTTCCTTGCACAGCGGATTTTGCCTGGGCGTCCGCTTTGACCGGTGGCGCCGTAATTTGCGCTGTCGCCTGAGAGAATACCAATAGCAACGCCGCTGCCAGAATACCCCCCAGCCAGCAAGTGCGTGTGCACCGAATAGAAGCTTGAGTCATCATGGCAATCAATCTCCCGTTTGTTTCCGAAATTGGGAACCCTGCATAAGGACGTCCCTTGCGCCTGATCCCAAAAGATGAAAGGATGCATCGAAGGTGTCAAGCGATTTGGACATGCTCATGTATGTCCATCGAACATGCTCCAGGCATGTTCATTCGCCTATTGTGCCGGATTCTTATGCGCCTTGCTGCGATTTTTGAATCTTCGCCCAGGCGTCGCGCAGCGTCACCGTCCGGTTGAAAACCAACTTTCCGCCTGCCGAATCCGGGTCCGCGCAGAAGTAGCCCAACCGCTCGAACTGGAAGATCGCGCCCGGGGCCGATCCCGCCAAACTCGGCTCCACCCATGCCTCTGGAACGGTGATGATGGACTCCGGATTCAGATTGGTTTTCCAGTCCGCGCCCTCGGGAACATCGCTCGGATCGGGCTTGCTAAGGAGGTATTCGTAAAGGCGCGCCTCGGCTTTGAGGGCGTGGGCGGCAGAAACCCAGTGGAGGGTCGCCTTCACCTTGCGTCCGTCGGGGGAGTCGCCGCCGCGCGTGGCCGGATCATACGTGCAGCGCAGTTCGACGATTTCGCCTGTTTTGGGGTCTTTCACGACCTCGCGGCAGGTGATGAAATAGGCGTAACGCAGGCGCACCTCGCGCCCAGGCGCCAGGCGGAAGAACTTCTTTGGCGGATTTTCCATGAAGTCTTCCTGCTCGATGTAGAGCACGCGCGAGAACGGCACTTTGCGGGTTCCAGCGGCGGCGTCCTCGGGATTGTTGATCGCGTCGAGTTCTTCGGACTTGCCCTCGGGGTAGTTTTCGATGACGACGCGCAGCGGACGCAACACGGCCATGCGGCGCGGGGCACATTTGTTGAGGTCCTCGCGCACGCAATCCTCAAGCAGCGCGGCATCGACGGTCGAATCGGCCTTCGCAACCCCGATGCGCCGGCAAAATTCGCGGATCGACGCCGGAGTGAAACCGCGCCGCCTCATGCCGGAAATCGTCGGCAGGCGCGGGTCGTCCCAGCCGCTCACGAGGCCCTCGCGAACGAGTTCGAGCAACTTGCGCTTGCTCATCACGGTATAAGTCATGTTGAGGCGCGCGAACTCAATCTGTTGAGGATGATACGCGCCGAGTTCATCGAGGAACCAATCATAGAGCGGACGGTGCGCTTCGAATTCCAGCGTGCAGATCGAGTGCGTAATGCGCTCGACCGAGTCCTCCAGCCCGTGCGCCCAGTCATACATCGGATAGATGCACCATTTGTCGCCCGTGCGGTGGTGGCTGGCGTGGAGGATGCGATACATCACCGGATCGCGCATGTTGAGGTTTGGGTGGGCCATGTCGATTTTTGCGCGCAGCGTGCGCGAGCCATCGGGGAATTCCCCGGCACGCATCCGCATAAACAGATCGAGATTTTCCTCGACCGAACGGTTGCGATACGGGCTTTCGCGCCCCGGCTGCGTGAGGGTTCCGCGGTGCTGGCGGACTTCCTCCGAGTTTAGATCGCAAACGTAGGCTTTGCCCTTTTTCACAAGTTGCACCGCATATTCAAACATCTGATCGAAATAATCCGATGCGAAATACAAGTGCTTGCCCCAGTCCCATCCGAGCCAGCGCACATCGCCGATGATCGACTGCACGTATTCATCTTCTTCCGTGCAGGGGTTTGTGTCGTCGAAACGCAAATGACACTCGCCGCCGAATTCCGACGCGATGCCAAAGTTGAGACAGATCGACTTCGCGTGTCCGATATGCAGATAGCCATTGGGTTCGGGCGGAAACCGCGTGACCACGCGCCCGCCCCACTTGTTGGTTTTCAGGTCATCGACAACGATCGAGCGCACAAAATCCGACGGTGCGGCAGGCTTGGCTTCGCCTGCTTTTTCGCCGGATTTTTCGGCATTATTATCCTTTTCCGGATAATTTTCCTTGGCGATGTGAGAAGAATCGGAATCGTTCATGGGAGCATCTAGGATGAAAATAAAGAATGATAGAAATCCATTCGCAAAATTATGCGATGGAATCTCAGACAGGAAATGAAAAACCTGTCTGGCCCGGCATTGTGCGCAGCGCGGGCGCGAAATCAACGCCGATTCAGCCTGCTTCTTGCGATGCGCACGCAAAACCCGAAGACCAGGATATATTGGGTTGCTGTCCCTCAATATCCTTCAATATCGTTCCTCAATATCGTCGCTGTTTCTCAATATCCGTGCAATGCCGTATTGACTCCGCGTCGAGGGCGGTGATACATAGTTGTCACAATGATGCATCGCATGGAGGTGGCGCAGATGGTGAAGAGTTTTGTCAAACACGGAAACAGCATGGCCCTGGTGATCGAAAAGCCAATCCTCGATCTGCTGGGCGCGGACGCCGAGACGTCGTTCGACATTGCAACCGACGGTCAGGCGCTTGTATTGACGCCAGTGCGCGATCCCAAGCGCGGAAAGGCTTTTCGCGCCGCCCTCGACAGGGCCAATCGCAAGTATGCCAAGGACCTCGAACGGCTTGCGGAATAGGCGATGCGCGTCATCTTTCTTTCGCTGGCGGAAGTGCTGGAGATTCATCAGGACCAGATCGCGCGCTATGGCGGGACGCCCGGCACGCGCGATCTGAACCTTCTGAAGTCCGCGCTGGCCATGCCGGCGGCGGCGTTTGGCGGCCGCTTCCTGCACACCGACATTTTCGAGATGGCCGCCGCTTATCTCTTTCACATCGTCCAGAACCATCCCTTCCTTGACGGCAACAAGCGTGTGGGCGCCGTCGCCGCCATCGTTTTCCTTTCGATGAATGGATGCGAGTTCGACGCGCTGGAGGGTGTCCTATATGAATGTGTAATCGCCCTTGCCCGCGGCGAGCAAACCAAAGCGGAGGCGGCTGTCTTTCTGCGCAAGCACGGCGAAAATTGTTAGGTTCATTTTTTCGCAAGGCCACCTATCGCGGCGCGTCTTTCTTCGTGGTTGACTAAGGTGCGCACTAAGTGCACACTATAAGTGCGCACATGAAATGGAGGCGCAATAATGAAAGCAACCATTTTGGACATGCGGCGAAATCCCAAGAAAATCCTCGACGCGATTGCCGGTGGTGAGACGGTCACGCTCACCAACCGCGGCAAGCTCGTCGCCTCGATCGAACCGATCCGCGACAGCCAGCGCCCCAGCGCCGCCCAGCATGAGGCGTTCGGCCTGTGGGCCGATCGCCCCGAGATGAGCGATCCATCGGCTTATGTCCGCAGGCTCAGAAGGGGGCGCTTCGATACTTTTTGACACCGATGTGCTGATCTGGGCGTTGCGCGGAAATACGCGCGCGGCCAAGGTAATCGACGAGGCGGATCGTCTGGCGCTTTCGGTAGTGAGTTACATGGAGTTGCTGCAGGGCGCTCTCGACAAGCGAGACCTGCGCCTGATTAAGGCTTTTCTGGCGGACCTCGGCTTCCAGATTGTGCCGCTCTCGGAGAACATCGGCCACCGCGCATCGATTTACATTGAGGAATACGGCCTGAAGTCCAACCTCCGCCTTGCTGATGCCCTGATCGCCGCGACAGCCGCGGAGAACGAGATGACTCTTTGCACGGCAAACGCCAAGGACTATCGGACCATTTCCGAAGTCGAATTGAAGGTGTTCCGCCCATAGCCTTATTGGTTCGCTTTTCGCCTCGCCAGAAGCCCGAACGTGCGGATTCGGTTTGGGCTTTCCACCGCAACGGCCTGTGTGTATAGGGTTTGGGGTCAAGTCGGCGCTGGTTCGCGCTGGGCAAAAGTATCTGCGTGCCGCCCCGCAGATGCATTTGCTCCCTATTCCATTCTGTCTCTCCGGAACTTTTTCATGAAGGCATGGCTTCGTTCTGTCTTTGGAATTCAGCAATCGGGCCTTCTCCTCGTCATTTTCGCGCTTGGGTGCGTGCTGGCATTTTTCGCCGGCCAGCACGAGGACCGTCTCACGGGAGAGATGGTTAATAACTTCCTCAACTCGCATACGCTGCTTCAAACGGCGACCGACGCGAGTTTCTTCGCGCTAATGGCCATCGGCGCAACGCTCGTTATCATCTCGGGCGGGATCGACCTTTCGGTGGGTTCAGTTTATGCGCTCTCGGGCGTGACGATGGCGCTGGCGTTGCGGACGCTGACGCCCGGCGGCGGATGGGAGTCGGTCGCGCTCGGACTCGCTGTGTGCATCGGCGTGAGCCTCGCCTGCGGGCTTTTCAACGGCTTCATGATCGTCGGTTTGCGCGTGCATCCTTTCATCATTACGCTTGGGACGATGTGGGTTTTCCGCGGAATCGCGTTTGTTTCGAGCGAGGCGCAGAGCATCCTTGTCCCAGACGCGCTCACGGGCGTTGTCAAGGCGCCGCTCGGCTTGGGCGAGACGCTCCATCCCGTGCCGTTGTTGATTATGGTGCTCGTAACGGCGGCGGGCGCGATTTACCTTTCGCGGACGGTGATGGGCCGCCACATCTTCGCCGTCGGGGGCAATACGGAGGCGGCGCGTTACTGCGGACTGCGGGTGAACCGCGTGCTCGTCGGGGTTTATGCGCTCTCGGGATTGTCGGCGGGCATTGCGGCGTTTCTCGGGTGCGGCTATTACGGGTCCTCCTCTTGCGCCGACGCCTCGGGATACGAGTTGTATGTCATTGCGTCGGCGGTTGTGGGCGGCGCGAGCCTGAGCGGCGGACGCGGAAGCGCCGTGAGCGCCACACTCGGCGCGCTCCTCATCATCCTCATCCGCCAATCGATCCGCACGCTGCGTCTCGACCAGAACTACGAGTGGATCATCATCGGCTGCGCGATTGTAGTGGCGGTGGTGCTCGACCAATTGAACGCGCGTATGACGGCCCGGCGCATGTTGGGCGCGCGCGCCGCTGAAGCCGCCAAGGCACAGTCATCCTGATCAGGAGTTTATACACAGCAATTTACGCAATGAAGCGCCAATAATCGAAAAGGAGAATCCCATGAAAACCCAACTGAGAAGGCCCATTTTGCTGGTTCTGGCGGCCTGCGCCGCCTTTTGTCTGTCGCAATGCAAGTCGTCAGAAAGCGGCGGCAAAGCAAAGCCGTCCGGCGGTTCGGAAGTGAAGGCCGCCGCCCCCGCAAAAGCGGAAGCCCCCGCCAAATCCGGCGCGGCGGCGGCAAAAAAGTCGCTCCGCATCGCAATGATCGCGAAGAGTTCCACGAACCCTGTCTTCCTCTCGGCCCGCACGGGAGCCGAGGCGGCGGCCCGCGATCTTTCAAAGACGACCGGCGTCGAAATCACCATCGACTGGCGCACGCCGCCGACAGAAGATGGCCAGGTTCAGGCCCAACGCATGGCCCAATCTGTGAACGAAGGCGCGGACGCGATCCTGCTCTCGTGCTCTGACGCGGGCAAACTCACTGGCGCGATCAATGACGCCGTTGGACGCGGCGTGCCCGTCATGACCTTCGATAGCGACGCCCCGCAGTCGAAACGCTTCGCTTTCTACGGAGTCGATGATCTCCAGACCGGGCAGGCTGTCATGAAAGAACTGGCCAGCCAGCTCGGCGGCAAGGGCGCAATCGCCATCCTCGCCGGCAATCAGAACGCCCCGAATCTCCAGAAGCGCGTCGAGGGCGTAAAACAGGAGGCCGCCAAGTCGCCGGGCATCAAGATCGTCGGCGCATTCTACCACGCCGAAACGCCGCAGGACGCCGCCGCCGAAGTGCTGCGCGTGCAGGGCGCGTATCCGGAAATCAATGGCTGGGCGATGGTTGGCGGCTGGCCGCTCTTCACGACGACGCTCCTTAAGGACCTCGATCCGGCGAAGGTGAAAGTTGTGGCAGTCGATGCGCTCCCGGCCGAACTCCCTTATATCGAAAAGGGAATCGCACCCGTCTTGCTCGCGCAGCCGACATATCGCTGGGGGTATGTGTCGGTCGAAAAAATCGTGGACAAGATGATCCTTGGCAAAGAAGTGCCTGTCATCAATCGCATGGAACTCGTGCGCGTGAGCCGCGAGAACCTGGGCGAATGGGCGCGCCAACTCAAGGAATGGGGTTTCACCGACGTGCCGGAGTCATTCCTGAACATGAAGTAGAGGCCGCGCCGCGATGGCAGATATTGCCTTCGAGAACATCACGAAGCGCTTTCCTGGCGTCGTCGCCCTCGAGGGTGTGTCGCTCGGGGTGGCTCATGGGTCATGCCACGGCTTGGTCGGCGAAAACGGCGCGGGAAAGAGCACGCTCGGCAAGGTGCTGGCGGGCATCCACAAGCCCGATGAAGGGCGCGTCCGCGTGGGCGGCGAGTGGGTCCGTTTCGCGTGTCCGCGCGACGCGCTGCAGGCGGGCGTGGCGATGGTCCATCAGGAACTGGCGTTTTGCGAAAACATGACGGTGGCTGAGAATTTGTGCCTGGGCGCGCTGCCGAGCCGTGGCACGGTTGTGCGCCGCCGCGTCTTGCGCGACGAGGCAAGGCGACGCCTCGATGCAATTGGGGCTGCGTCCATCGATCCGTCGCGTCCGCTCGGCGAACTCCCCGTCGGCGAACAGCAGATGGTCCAGGTCGCCGCCGCCGTCGGAAGCGGCGCGCGTGTGCTTGTTTTCGATGAGCCGACAAGCAGCCTTTCGGAAGTCGAGAGCCGCCGCCTGCTCGACCTGATCGCCCGGCTTCGTGCGGACGGCGTCACGTCGATCTACGTTTCGCACCGGCTCGAAGAAGTCTTTCGCGTCTGCGACACGGTGACGGTGCTGCGCGATGGGCATGTAGTCGAGACGCGCGCGGCCGGTGCGTGGGACGAAGCGTCGCTCGTGGCGACGATGATCGGGCGGCCTTTCGAGGCATACTTCCCCGGGCATCTCGCCGCCGCGCCGGGTGAGGAACTGCTACGTGTCGAAGGCCTCACCAGCCCGGGCAAGTTCCGCGACGTCACGTTCACGCTGCGGGCGGGCGAAATCGTGGGTCTCGCAGGACTCGTCGGCGCGGGGCGCACTCAAGTTGCCGAGGCCTTGTTCGGCCTCGACCCGGCGGCGCGCGGGCGCGTTCTGTTGCAGGGGCAGCCCGTCACGATCCGCCGCCCTGGCGACGCCCTCGCCCTCGGCATTGGGCTGGTCCCCGAGGACCGCAAACGCCACGGCCTGATCCTGCCAATGTCGGCGCTGGCGAACATCTCGATGCCGATCCTGGAACGCCTTGCGCGGCTGGGGTGGGTAATGAGCGGCCGCGAGCGCGCAATGGCCCAGCGATACTTCGATCGCTTGAGCGTGCGCGCGCCGAGCCTGGATACGGCCACGGCAGCGCTTTCAGGCGGCACCCAGCAAAAGATCGTGCTCGCGAAATGGCTTGCCGCGCAGTGCCGCGTTCTGCTTGTCGATGAGCCGACGCGAGGCGTCGATGTGGGCGCGAAGGCCGAAATCCATGCGCTGATTGATGAACTTGCCCGCCAGGGAAGCGCCATCCTGCTCATTTCGAGCGACCTGCCGGAGGTTATCAACCTCTCGACGCGCGTGCTGGCGCTGCGCAATGGCCGCGTTGTCGGCGAGGCATCGCGCGCCGAAGCCACCCAGGAGACGCTGCTCCGCTGGATGGCCGGCGTCGGCCCGGCGGCAGCCTGAACACGCGAATCGTCCGCGCAAGGCAAAGCACCCCAAGGACATTAAGGACAGCGAAGACGGCGGCAATCCTTCTCCCATTGCTCCAGTTTTTTTTATCGTGAGAATTCGCCATGGACAGCCAAAACAAAATACAGAGGGTGAATGGCGTCGCGGTGCCTTACGATGAGGACGTGCAAAAGTTGACCGCCAGAATTGCCCAAAAGGATCCTTCCTGGGGCGCCGCAATGCTTGCGCTGGCGTTTCACCAGGATTCCCGAGCAAAAACGCTGCTAATCGAATATGCCGGAGCGAAGGATGAGCGTTTGCGAAGATCGGCGCTCGAAGCCCTGGCGCTAAGCGAAGACGCGCCGCAATACGCCGAGCTCTTTTTAATGGCCCTCGGCGATCCGTCGCAATATATCGTGAGATCGGCATGTCATATTGTGGCGGAGTTGCGGCTGGCCTGCGCACGCCCTATGATCCTGCCCCTTCTGTATTCAAGCGATGACAGCACCTGCTCGGCCGCGCTTGCGGCAATGGAGGCGGTGGCGGTTGAAGAGGATTTGCAGAGAGTACTGAAGATATTTCTGAAAAGAAAAGACCGATGGGTTCACAATCAGGCCGGATGTGTTCTTCTCGCACTTACGAACTCGTCGACATGGAGGAGCGTATTTGACGCCTTTCGCGCGGATTCGACGGCCCGCCATCGAGTCTGGGCGTGCGAATTGATTGCGCAATTTGGCATAGAATCCGACGCCCGCCTCCTGAATGCGATGGCCGCCGATGCGGATGGACATGTTCGCAAGGCAGCGCAAAGAGCCGCCAAGGCGCTTCAACAGCGGTCCGCCCAAGAAGAGGAGAGTTCGAGTCAAACGCCATAATAAGAAATCGCCTGTCATGGCTTTGCCTTCTTCCAGGGCGCCGTGACAGGCGATATGCAGTGGTATTATAGGAAAACGGAATACGGACTACTTATACATCAGATACTTCGCGCGGATTTTCATGTATTCATCCACTTTGGGCTTCCAGGTGGCGACAACCTCTTCTGGCGTGAGTTTTTGCTGGGTTAGTTTATCCCATGCGGTTTTGTCACCCGTCATGCCCAGGCCGTCGGTCACCTTGTATTGATCCGGATGGCACTCATAAAAAGCCTGGATCATGTGGAGTCCGGCGAGCGAAGAGTCCAGTTTGTCGCGATCAAACAGGATCGCAAACACGCCCTGGCAGAGTTCGTCTTTGTAGCGGTGATATTTTGCCGTTGGCGTAAAGGAATACGGCACAAACCGCACGCCGGGGATGTTGCGCTTGCTCAGGTTTTCCGCGATTTTTTTACCGTCGAAAAACGGCGCTCCATACATCTCGAAGGGACGGTCGAGGCCGCGTCCAACCGACACGCTCGTTTCCGAAACGCCAAGTCCCGGATAGAAAATCGCGCCATTCATCGTCTTCATATTGGGCGACGGATTGACCCACAACAGGCCGGTTTCGTCGAAATACATGCGGCGTTTCCAGTTTTCGAGCGGCACCACAGTCAGGCGGCATCCGATGCCAAAGTGCTCGTTAAACATTTTTGCCAGTTCACCCATCGTCATGCCGTGGCGCGTCGGGATTGGATAAATGCTCGTCAGGCCGCCGCAGTCTTTTTCCTCCGGAACGGCCCCTTCCACCTTGACTCCGCCGATGGTGTTCGGGCGGTCGAGCACAACGACTTCCTTATCGAATTCCTTGGCGGCCTGCATCACCATCGCCATCGTCCCCATGTAGGTGTAAAAACGCGTCCCGATGTCTTGCAGGTCGAAAACGAGCACATCGAGATTTTCGAGCATTTCCTTGGTAGGTTTTTTGGTTTTGCCGTAGAGGCTGAAGATCGGCAGGCCGGTTGTTTCGTCTTTTCCGGAGTCCACATTTTCATCGGCGACGCCGCGAATGCCATGCTCCGGGCTGAAAAGCGCCACGAGATTGACCTTGCCGGAATTGTAAAGGACGTCGATGTCGCTGACGCCGTCGCGATTGATGCCGGTTTGATTTGTAATCAGCCCCACGCGTTTGCCCGCAAGCACATCGAAGTTGTTTTTCGCCAGCACGTCGATGCCGGGCAGCACGTTGCCTCGCGCCGCGCCTCGATGGCAGCCCATAACCTCTTTCGAACCTGTCAAACAACATCCCGCAAGAAAACAAATGCAAATCGCGATCCATGCCAGACGCTTCATAACGATGCTCCTAAAGACAGATCGGAAAATCGAATTGGTCCCATCTCTTCCTCGGACAGTCCCCATCTCCTCCCGCGTGTCTCTTCCGGAAAATGGCTATATTCCGCGCATTGCCGAAGTCAATAAACATAAGCCCAAACGATGGTGTTTCCGATCCCCTGCTGAGGCACCTCGTTCTTTGCAGAGCGATTAATGCTTCGCGGGGCGGCCTATTCCTCGCCTCCGGCAGGCGGTTCGAGCGAGAGTGGCTCAAAAGCGGGAAGAACCTTTTGGCCGCCGACGATGCCTTCGAGTTCGCCTCGCATTCCGGCAAGGTTTTCCATCACAATCGCGATGCGCTTTTCGCGGCCCTTCCAGATTCGCATCATTGCCTGTTTTTCTTTTTCCAATTCGGCCTGCATTCCCTGATAGGCGGAATAGATCATCTTGACGCGGGTGGTGAATTCCTGGCCGGTCACGTATTGATAAATCACATCCTTCAGGCTGTCGGCGTGGCGGGTAACGAGGCGTTCGCGTTCCACCAGCATCAAGGTCTGGCGCAGAGCCGCGCACAGGCTTATGGCCGACTTGAAATTTGTCACCCAGACGTCCTCGATCATGCCGAACTGTTCAACCCCCGCCGGCATGGCCATCGTCATTAGTACGGCAATCTCCGCGCTGCTTTCCTGCTGATCTTTTTTCAGTTTCGGCAGCCAGCTTTTCTCGAATGTCTTTGTATTTTTCGACTCCCAGAGGATGCGTCCGCACGGTTTGCCGGAAGAGCCGCGCACGGTCTGGAGCACATCGGCTCCGCGTGCGCCACGCTTCACTTCCTCGAAGGCGTCGATGGGGAACGTTTGTCGCAGGAGTTCGATGAGTTCTTCCTCAAGCATTTCCCCCTGGCGTTCCTGCGAACCTTGTTCGATGCGGCGCTTCGCGTCATCGAGTTGTGTGGAAAGTTTCGAGACGCGCTCTTCGTATTCGCGCAGTTTCAGGCGCTGCTCTTCGGCGGCGGCTTTGCGCGCGTTCTCGGCGATGGCCGCGCGTTCCTGATCGAGTTTGCGCTGCACTTCCAATTGAAGCGCCGCTTTTGCATCCTCCAGTTGCTGCTTTTCCTTGCGCAGGGCCAATTCCTGAGATTGCAGCGCCTTCACCTGCTGCTTTCGTTCTTCAATTTCCTGCTGGGCGCGCCGAAGGGCTTCCTCGGATTGTTCGCGCACCTGGCGCGCAGCGTCCTCGCGAGCCTTGTCAAGCATGGCCTGCTGTTTCTTCTGAAACTCGTTCTCCAGTTCGGCGCGAATCGCCATCCGCTGGCGCTGCCGTTCCAGCTCAAGTTGTTCGCGCTGCTCGGCGAGTTTCTCTCGCTCGCGGGCCATGTCCGCTTCCTTCTGGCGAAGTTCCTTGACCTGCTGGCGCTTTTCCGCGAGTTCGGCTTTTGCAGATTCCAGTTGAACGGCGTATTCCTCCTCCGCCTTGCGCTTCGCCTCGCCGGCCAGGCGCGCCGACTCCGCCTTCACCTTCGCCTTGACCTGCTCGTCGAGCGCGCTTTGCCGCTCCGCCAGCGATTTCTCGCGCAATTCCAAGGCTTCACGTTCCTTGCGAAGACGCGCCTCCTGCTCGCGCGTGCGCTGATCCACCTCCGCCTGCAACTGCCGCCGGATTTGATCGCTCAACGCTTCGGTTAGCGGAATTTCATAATTGCACTGCGGACAATGGATAGTCTGTTCGCTCATGGGACTCTCCTGTGAATTGTGGCAAGGGCTTGCGGAAATTTTTCGGATGCAAGGAATTCTAGCGCGCCACCCAGCCGCTAAAGTGAATCGCGCCGTTGGCGTCGATGATGAACGTCCCCGTGGAGGAGGCGCCGGCGACGGTTCCCTGGGCGAAAGGCGTGACAACAACATGCCAAGTTTCGCCCGGATCGAGCGAGGCCCCTTCGTCGCCGTTGCGCAGCGTGTCTTCATCGAAGCCAGCCGCCGCGTCGGATTTCGTGTGGACGATGGCGGCCGGATCGTTTGCCCCACTGCTCGTCCAGCGATATTCATACGTGACGCCGCTGTTCGCCGGGGCCTGCTGTGCCAAGATCAATTCAACATGCAGCACAGGGCGCACCGCGACTGCCGGAGGCGCTGTCGGCACGGGCGAAGGCGTAGGCGACGGCGCGGCTGTCGGGCTGGGACTGGGTGTCGGAGAAAGCGTCGGCTGCGGGGTTGGAACCAGCACCAGATCGAAATGCCAGTCCTGGGAATTGTTGTTATCCCAGACGCCCGCGCCGTTGTTGAACACGCAATCGAAACGAATGCGCTCAGCGGGCATGGCGAGCGTGACCTCCCACTTGCCTGTGCCACTATTGAATGTCATCGAGGCGTCGGCGATCGTCGTGGAAAGCCAGGTATCAAATCCGTAATGTATATTCACGGCGCTTGCGCCCGCGATGGGGCCGCCTTCGTCCTCATAATAGATTGTGCCGTTTTGCCCGCGCACAAGGGGATTGGGCGAAGTCGTCACGCGCGAGGCCGGATAAGGCGAAGCTGTGGGCGTAGGTGTCGGTGTTGCGCCGCCGCCGGTTGGCGAAGGCGAGGGCGTGGCGCTGATTGTCGGCGTGGGGCCGGAATCCGTAAGAGCCAAGTGCCAATCCGCGCCTCCATTATTATCCCATGTGCCCGCGCCGTCGGTGAAAACGCAATCGAATTGGCTGCGATTGGCGGGCATGGCGATGGTGGCTTCCCAGCGCGAGGTGGCGTTGTTGTAGGTCATCGCGGCGTCGGCGATGGTCGCGCTTTGCCATGTATCAAAACCATAGTGGATTGTGATGGCTGAAGCGCTCGCCAGCACCCCGCCCGCGCTATTGTATTGGATGGTTCCATTCTGCCCGCGCGCCAAGGGGCTGGGGATAGTCGTAACGCGCCCGTCTGCCTGCGAACCCGCGCCGACATACACGTGTTGAATATCGGTTTTATAGACATTGCCCGAGTTATCCTGGGCTTCGACGTAGTAGTCGATAAGCACGTCCTTTTGCCCGGCGATTTTCGCGCTGTATTGCTTGGCGCGATAGGTAGCCGCCAGAATGTTCGACGGCACGGACGGATCGGCCTTTTCGGCCATGGCGGCGCTTTGCCAGTCGTTCACCTCGCTGCCGCCCGCGTAGGTTTCGTTTTGGGTCGAAGCGATTGGATTCGCGCCATCCTTGTCCGTGCGCCATTTGAGCGTCACCGAGGCCAGGCCGCTCACATCATAAACATAAGTCCATACCTCGAAATCGCTCGGCTGGGGCGATGTGCCCCATTCCATTCCGCCTGGATTGTAAGGTTCGCGCTGCGGGACAAAGACGCAAGGGGGCGTGTGATCCTGCGATCCGGCGATGACCAAATCAGCAAATTGAACCGCCTGATTGCAGGCGCGCGTCACATTGCTGTCCCACGGCTCGCCGCTGCCATCCCAATACCAATAGTCGCTCGCTTGTCCGCAGAGAAGGAAATGCCAGGCCTTTTCCGTATTCGAGCCTGTGCCGGCGAGGATATTCGCCATGCTCGAATAGGGCGCAACGTCGTCCGCATGGAACACGCGATTGCGCGCGGCGGTCATTACCGCCCAGCTGTTGCGGTCCGGACTCCAGCCGCTCGAATTCGGATCGCCCAGCCACTTTTTGAACTCCGGATCGCCGTTGTCCGCCCCAGCCCACGAGCCGTTCTCGACGTGGATCACATCGTCCGCCGCCACGGGGAATTGCTCGAGATAATCCTCGACCGTCGAGCATTCGTAATTGGCGTCGCCGCTGTCCCAGGCAACCATGTTCTGGAAATTCGAGTGATAATACGAATCCGTGCCGCCGCCATAGTTGTCGCCGTCGTGATGCAGGATCACAAACATCGGATGGGCGGCGTCGGTATTGTAGGGCAAATAGGCATTCATTACTGTGGCATACAGGAATGCGCCATATCCGCCGCGCCCGTCTTCGTTGCCTTCGTAGCGGGCGGTCGGGATGGCGACCATTTTCGTGATCGCGCCGGTTTCCGGGTCCACATATTGCACATAATGCGGCTGGTAGCCAAAGGGCGCGCTGACTTTGCTCGGCGCCCAGACGTTTTGCAGTTGCACCCATGCGCCGCCCTTCGAGGCCGGGTCGGGGTTGATCTGATCCGACGGATTGGGCGCGAAGAGATTCGATGCGTTTGTGTGCGGATAATTGATGCAGGCGCGGTCGAAATGGATGTTATCCACCATCACCCAATTGAGGCCTTCGGCGGCCAGGGCGGGAATCATGCGTTCAGAAAAGGCATTTTCCGCCGGGAACATGCCTTTGGAGTAGGGGCGGCCCGCCCAGGTCTGGTTGTAGATTTGCTTGTGGAGACGGATTTGCATCTGCATGTCGCGGCGGTCGAAAAGTGGCATCAGCGGATGATGATAGCCAAATGCCACGAGATCGAGCCGCGAATTGTCGAGCGAGGTTTTCAGGCCCAGCGCCTCGAAATAGCCGGCGCTCCAGTTGTTCCACATCCCGCCGTTGGTGCCTGCGGCTTGCAGTGCGTTAAGGTTTTCGATTAGCGAGCCGGTGAAGCTGACCTGCGCGCCCAAATGCGGCAGACTCGTTCCGGCCTGCACGGCGTCGCGCGGCCACGTAGAATAGGGACCATAGCGATTGTTATGAATTTCAATCACATTGAAGGAAAAACGATTGTTCGAGGCGGTGTCCGTAATGGATTCATACGGATAATAGTTCGGCTGATGCATGTGCCAGAGAAAGCCGTAACGAATCGGAACCTGACTTTGCGCGAGGGCAGGCCCAGCGATACAGGCAAGAATGGCCAGAAGAAAAATGACACGGCCGATTTTGCGCACGGAATCTCCGAATTGGCAATTGGGGCAAAAAATCCAGTTACGCATGGGAACCTGCTCCTTAAAGGAATGAAAAGTGCCTTTCCTGCTTGGGTCCATTAGTGCGTTTCGAGAATAGCGCGGGCAGCCTGGCGCGCGCCGTCGGAAGGCAAGGAGATTGCGCCGCTGCGAGCCTCGTATTCCTTGTAGTTGCTTAGAATTTTACGAACCGCGGCGCCCGCGTCCGGCCCTTCCGCCGCCAAGCCCAAGCCCAGCGCCTCCGCCTGTCGCGCATTTACATGCTGCTCAGCGTGGCGCGCAATCGGCACGACGACCGTTGGGCGGCGCACGGCCAGCGCTTCGCTCACGGAACTGAATCCGCCCTGTATCACCAGAACGCGCGCGCGGCGCATCGGCTCGGCGTCGTTCAGGTTGAAACCCAGCTGGCGCGCGTGGGGCGGAATTTTGGATAGGCGTGTTCCATAAGTTGCGATGGGGGCATCGACACCGCGCAAGTCGATTTCGTCCGCCCCGATTCCCGAACCGCCCGTGACCACAACGACTTCCTCTCCCGCGGGCGCGGAATCCAATGAGGAATCGCGCGGCGCAAATCCCTCGCGCACAATCGGAGGAATCTGCACGTATTTCGGCCCAAGGGTTTCCTCGCGCTGCAGCACCGGACAGATTACCTGATCGGGATAGCGTTCCTGAAGCCAGCAATCCGTCTGCTCGATAAATCGCGCGCTGAATCCGCAACCGGGCGGAATGCCGTGACGCCGCATGTCGGCCACAACCGCCGCTGAGTTGTTGATCGAGACAAGCCGCACGCCCAGGCGCCGCGCAGGCCCCAGGCAGTAGAAATCCGAATCCGCCAGAACGACATCGGGCTTCAGGCGTTCGATCAAGCGGCGCGCGGCGGCGCGATTCTCTAAAAACCGTTTTGGGAACGACATATTCGAGCGCACAATCGACCACGCGCCAAAGCGCCCATCGGTCGAGTAGGTGATCTCGCGCAGCGGATGCGCCGTATAAACTGCGCCCAGCACTTCGAGCGCCCGCCCCTGCGCCGCCACATGAATGTCCACGTCCGGAGCGAGGCGGCGCATTTCGCCGAGCAGCGCCAGATTGCGCGTCGAGTTCCCCGCGCCAACCCCCACGACACAGAGCAGTATTCGCATCAGCGCGAATCCTCGTCCTTGAGCGGATTGGGCTGCGCAGAATTGGCGGGTTGGGTCGTCAAATCCGAGGAGCGTTTGGAAGGCGTTTGGCCAGGTTCTCGGCCATTGTCCAGGGCGTGCTTCGAAGCAGGCATCGCGGCGTTCTTCTGGTCCTGAGAGTGTTTCGCGTTGCGCGAGGCGGAAAGCGCCCGCAACTCGCGCTCCGGGCCAAGATACCGCATCCGTTCCGTCCGGAAATAGTAATTTCGCAGGTTCGTGTTGTCCGGCATGGGCGCGGACGGGTCCTCGACGCGATATTCGATGACACTGAATCCGGTTTTTCCCAACTGCCATCGGCGGATTTCGCGCGCGCCCTCGGGCAGTCGCGGCTCGGGCGACTCGATGATTCCCGGGAGGACGAAAGGCGCATGGAGAAGCCATCGCAAATGCGCGTCGGGCGGTGGATTGGTTACCGAGCGCGCATCTTGCGTGATGAGCCAGTCGAGCGTTGTTTCGCCAAACCAGATGTCGCCGAGTTGTTGCCCGTGCACGCGCTCATACCATGCGGCAGCGTCAAGGCGCGCTTCGCCGAGCAGGATGTCGCGAACGGCGTCGAGCGAACGCAGCGTCGGCGCATAAAACGAATATGGCGGATACGGAATCGACCGCCCGCTGCGTTCCATCAGCGCAAGCATCAATATCATAAAAACGATATGCGACAAGCACAGCGCCGCGGCCAGTCCATACATCGCGCGCCGCCCCCACGCCCGCGCCACGCGCAAATCGAGCCAGAAAGGCATTCGCGCCAGATGAGCCGCTCCTAACGCGGAGGTTATAAACGGCGCGGGATAAGTCGTCATATAATAACGCAGCCCGATCACGAGCGAGGGCGCTTCCCGCGTGCCGTGGAAGTTGAAAAATGCAACTGCCAGAACGGGTATTCCTTGCCATACGAGCAGCGCCGAATGGCAGATCATGCGCGAGCGGGCGCGCCCGAGCGCCACTCCCGAGAGCGCGCCGCGAACTCGCCGGTAACGCGCAATTTCCCGCGCGCACACCAGAATTCCCACGCCCCACAAGACGAGCTGAATTTGCCCAAACCAATTAATTCCGCGCGCCAGCGCCATTTCCCCGCCGCTCAGCCACTTCGGCCCCTGATCCGCCATCCCTTGCAGGTGGCAAAAACCCACTCGTTCGATGTCCTCGTTCATTTGCAGGCGGACATGCAGAAAGAAATTGCGAGGCCCGCTCGTGTTGAATTGAAAGCGGCTCATGCCTGGACGTTTGGAGACGGGCGCCGTGACGATTTCGCCGACATTGCTGCGACGCGATTCGATTTCGTGCAGGATTGCGGGAGACAACGCCAGCGCCCCCGCCAGTGCCGCCGCCGCCCACACTCGCACCGGAACACCCGGACGCGAAATCGCGAGAATGAGCGCGGCGCTCACCACCAACTCCCCCACCGACAAATGCAGTTGCAGTCCCAGCCCAATCAGCGCCGCGACGCCTACGAGCGCCCAATGCCGCCGGCGCACCGAAGCCGCCAGCAGCAAAAACCACGCTCCCAACACAAGAATCGGCAAAAACGCCGGGTTCCAATAAAACCGCAGGTGCATGACATGGAGCGGAAACACGGCGTAGAAACCCGAAGCGATCAGCGCCACAGCCACACCGAAATAGCGCCGCGTCCCCAGCCAGAACATCGCCAGCGCGGCTAAATCGAGCGCCGAGAGAAACGCGCCCACCAACAGCACATTCACGCGGATGGCCAATGGTCCCGCGCATAGCAAATACATAAGCGGGCCTAGCGTGCGACCGCCGTAGAGAATCTCGCTTCCGAGCAGCGGAAAATTTTCGCCTCGCAGCAATTCGAGCGCTCGGTAATAGTCGCGCGCCGCGTGCAGACTGAACCATCCGAGGTCCATCTTCGTGAACCGCAGCGCCGCCGCGCCAAGGAATATCAGACCGAAAAAGGCCCATTCCACGCGGGAAATCGGGCGTTGAACTACCGGCGCGACGCACTGCGGCCTGGCGGATTTACCGCGGCTTGATTTCCTCAAAGCAGGATCGCGTCCACCGCCAGAAAGCTTGGACGCCGCATCGCAGGATTCCGATATTTTATCTTTTTCCATACAGGACAATGCATTCGATCGCCGGAACAAATGGCGCATCGCACGAAAAGCCGCCCGCCGCAAAAGATCAAGGAGCGCCGGATGCGCGCAGGGACTATACGGCCCGAAAATACTGGGGCATCAAGGCGAATTCGGCAATCCCTCGCTTATGCGCCTGTGCCAATTCCGCGGCGGTGCGCTGTGCGGCCCCGTTGCCTGGAACGCATTCCCGGCATAATTGCCATGAACCAGTTGACACTCCCCGCCTTGCGGGGCTGATACTCTTTGCAAGTATATGGTGTTTCGAATGGCGAGGGATTTTCCGCGCCCCTCCTTAAACACTATGCAATCCAACATCCTTAAAATTCTTGGCCTGTCGCTGTTGATCACATGCCTTGGCTTGGCTGGGCTTGCCGCAGTCATCATTCTGCACGGCAACAGGAACGCGCGGGACGCAAACACACCAGAAGCGCAACCAGATTTTTCCGCAACTGCCATACGCTCAAGCGAGCCGCCGCGACAGCCAGAGCCATCGCCCCCCATTCAGATGGCCCAGGCCAATTCCGCGCCTATCGAGGCAACGCCTCATACCATTCCTTCACTTCCGCGCAAACGCGCGCCAATTCAAAGGTTCTATAAAAACACAAGCCTCGGGGGAGGAGGAGAAGGCGGCGCAGGCAAAGCGGACTCCAAACCCGGAGCGGCGCAGCCCGCAGACCAGGCAAACCAATCCGATTTACCAGCCCAGGCAAATGCAAGCCCTCTCCCGATTGAAATCGTCTCCGCCCGAATCGAGCACGGGCCGGACAATTATCCCGTCGCGCGCGTGAAATTGAAAACGCCCCTGCCCGCAAACATAGACAAAAGCCCCTATTTTATATGCGTTTTTGTAAAACCTTCCGGCATGGGCAAAAACTACAGGCCGGACACCGCCATCTCGGGAGCCATGACGGCATACGGCATGCCGGGGGGATGGGTGGGAATCTGGCTGGAGTTTGTTGACGGAATTTACTTGAGCGTATCACTGTCTGACAAGGAGTCCTGGGCCAAATTGGATTACAACTCCTTGGAAATTCCTCTAAAGGCCCCCTGGACTCCTGGTGTGACTGGATATGAAAACATCAAGTATCAGGTGCGGATGGCGTTTGGAACGGGCGACAATCCCCCTAAAATGCTGAGCGGAATTATAGAAACTGCCTTCCAGCCGCGCTCCGCGCCTTGACGCCGGTCGGAGTGTGCGCGCCCGATTCAATCGCTCTTTTTCCCTTTTTGCTCTTTTTGCGTTTTGCGCGGCAAAAATCTTTTCTCGGATTTATCCGCCTTGCCGCATACGCGCTGCGCGATCGGCCAGGCGGCGAGCGGAGCGGTTAACGCGCTCGACGATTTCGTCTTCGGCGGCGAAAACAAGGCGGCCTTGTTCGACGACCACGCGCCCGTTCACGATTGTGTAATCGGCCTGTGTTGAAATTCCGCAAAACAGAATCGCAGCCAGGGGATCATGAACCGACGCGCCCGCATAAGGCAACCCATCGACCCGGAAAAGCGCGACGTCCGCCGCCATTCCCGGTTCGATGCGTCCGATGTCGTCGCGCCCTAAAACGCGCGCCCCGCCTCTCGTCGCCAAATCGAGAATGCTGTCCGCTGTCGTCGCGGCCGGCCCGCCATAGGCGCGGTGAACAAGCAACGCGCGTTGCGCCTCGCCCAACATGCTTGATGAATCGTTTGACGCGGATCCATCCACCGCCAGCCCGACGGCCACGCCCGCCTTGACCATGCGCGGCACGGGCGCGATGCCGCTGCCCAGGCGCATGTTCGAACTCGGGCAATGCGCCACCGCCGTGCCGGTTTCCGCGAAAAGCGCGATTTCCTCGTCGTTGAGGCAAACGCAGTGCGCGAACCACACATCCGCGCCCAGCCAGCCCCATTTTTCCATGAGGGCGACAGGGCGCATTCCATAGCGCTCGCGGCAATAGATGTTTTCATCTTCGGTTTCAGCCAGGTGCGTGTGAACGCGCACGCCTCGATCTCGCGCTAGCCGCACAGTTTCCTTCATCAAGTCCTCGGTGACGTTGAAAGGCGCGCAGGGTGCAAGCGCGATGCGCGTCATGGCGAACCGCGACGCGTCATGGAAACGGTCAATCAGCGACATCGAATCCTTCAGAATCACATCATCGTCCTGGCAGCAATCGTCCGGCGGCAGGCCGCCTTTCGAACGCCCAAGCGACATGCTTCCGCGCGTCGGATGAAAACGGACGCCGAGCGTTTGCGCCGCGCGGATTTCCTCTTCGATGAGGCCATTGCCGAGCGCGCGCGGAAACAAATAATGATGATCTGTCGATGTCGTGCAGCCCGTAAGGAGGAGTTCGCCGAGTGCCGCCAGCGCCGCCGCGTGGATATCTTCGTGTCGCCAGCCCGCCCATACCGGATATTGCCCAACGAGCCAGTCGAAAAGTTTCGCGTTTTGAACCGCGGGATAAACGCGCGTCAGGACCTGGCAAAAATGATGATGGGTATTGACAAATCCTGGGACAACCACATGTCGCGAGGCGTCGATTCGGCGCGCGTTTTCGGGGGCGAGCCGGGCAATCTCCGCCGCAGGCCCCACGGCGCGGATTTCATTTCGCTCGATGAGGATCGAGGCGTCGCGCAGGCGCGTGTGTATGTCGTCGCACAACGCAATGCAGCGCGCATTTTCGATCAGAAGGAAGTCCTTGGGTGCGGCCGGCATGAGCGTCTCCCAGAATGAAAAATCGAGCCGCAAAAACAATTTCACTGCCACAAAGGCACAAAGACACCAAAGAGATTATCGACTTTTGCGAAGCGCGATATTTCTTGGTGTCTTCGTGCCTTTGTGGTTCATCGGTGATCTTCTTATGTCCCGCCTTCCCAGCTGGCCAGGTATTTGCGCTGGCGGGCGGTGAGCACATCGATTTTGATGCCCATCTCACCCAGTTTGAGCGACGAGATGCGCGTGTCGATTTCCGCCGGAACGTTATAGACTTTCTTTTCGAGTTTGGCGGCGTTTTTCACCATGTATTCGCTGCAAAGCGCCTGGTTGGCAAACGACATGTCCATGACGCAGGCAGGATGCCCTTCGGCGGCGGCCAGATTGATCAGCCGGCCTTCGCCGAGCGCGTAGATTCGCTTGTTGCGGCCAATGGTGTATTCATCCACGAAATCGCGAACCTGTCGGGTTTTTCCGCGCGCCATCGCCAGAAGCCCCGGCAGGTCGATTTCCACGTTGAAGTGGCCCGAATTGCAGACAATCGCGCCGTCCTTCATGCGCAGGAAATGCTCCTTGCGAATCACTTCGATATCGCCCGTGACAGTGACGAAGATGTCGCCCTGCGGCGCCGCCTCGATGAGCGGCATGACCATGAATCCATCCATGACAGCTTCGAGCGCGCGTAGCGGATTGACTTCGGTAACAATGACTCGCGCGCCCGCGCCGCGCGCCCGCATCGCCACGCCGCGTCCGCACCAGCCGTAACCGCACACGACCACGGTCGATCCGGCATAGAGGCGGTTTGTGGCGCGCAAAATGCCATCAAGCGTGGACTGGCCTGTGCCATAGCGATTATCAAACAGGTGCTTGGTATCCGCGTCGTTGACGGCGATGATGGGGTATTTCAACACGCCTTCGGCTTCCATCGCGCGCAGACGGATCACGCCCGTCGAGGTTTCCTCGCATCCGCCGATCACGCCCTGAATCATCTCATCGCGTTCTTTCGCCTTGAGTTTCGCCCAAAGGCTTTTCACGGGCGGAGCGCATTCGGCCGCGCGCCCGAGCGCCAGCAGGAGGAGCTGTCCGACCACATCCGCGCCATCATCCATTGTGATTTGCGGCTTGTGGGCAATCGCCGCGCCGATGTGCTCGTAGTAAGTCTTATGATCTTCGCCCTTGATGGCATAAGTGGGGATTCCGTCGTATTTAACGAGAGATGCGGCCACATCATCCTGCGTCGAGAGCGGATTCGACGCGCACAGAACCACATCCGCGCCACCCGCCTTGAGCGTTTTCATCAGGTTGGCCGTTTCGGATGTCACGTGGAGGCAGGCGGAAATTCGAACGCCCTTGAGGGGTTTTTTCTTCGAGAATTCCTCGCGAATCTTCGCAACGACAGGCATGTCCATCGCCGCCCATTCGATCCGGTCCTTGCCTTTTTCAGCGAGTTTCATGTCCTTTACATCATAGTTCACTGTTCGTTTCGCCATGTCTCGCACCATTCCTTGAGATTGGGATAATCCGCGCGTGGCGCCCGGCTCCATTCACGGTTTCATTCGCGACGCTGAAGCAGCCCGCGCCTCAAACAAAAGGCAACGCGGCGCCTCCACGCGCTACGCAACAAATGAGTCTGCCAAATCCCTCCGCCAAAGGGAAGGAGGATTTTTATCACGATGCGAAAACGCAGCCGTGATTCATGCAGATGAGCGCAGGCCAGACTGCAGGCGCTCATGCTCTGGCGGCAGATATTGATGATTCAGGTGTATTTTAATATTTGTTTATCAATAGCGAAAGAATCCTTGACGGGCCAGGCCATATTATGAAGTCTTTCTAATGTCAACGCAGGTTTTCTGACACGTTTGCCTGAATCACTCTGGCAGAGGTTGTTTAGATGAGGTTCTTGGTCACCAGGCCATTTATGAGGCTTCTATTTCTCTTTGCCCTTCTGGCGTTGGGCTTGGTGTCAGGCTGTACCTGGACGAGCAGCAATGGGAGCAGGCATACAATTATTCTCGGCATCGGCTATGTGAGCCATGCGGAAGCCAAAGGCATAAGCGCCAGCGACTTGAGCACGCTGGGAATCACATGCGAGAACGGAATTAGCGCTGGATATGCTAGAAACCACCGCGTGGAAATTGACCCGAACACCGCCCCTAACGCCATTGTATCTGTTAAGGCGAGGCCGTTCAGCCTGGAAGTGAAAAACGCCAATCCCTTCAGTTCCCCAGAAGGGCATCCGGTTATTTCAAAGGAAAAGGAGAACGAAAAGTGAATCTGCTACGCATTTTCAAGGCTGTTTTCGTCATTATGGCTCTGGGATTTCTTCTTTCATCCGCCGCATGTAAGACGGTGACTAGAGAGAACATAATATCCTCCATAAATACTGGGATTGGAGTTACACTTGCGGAAAATCCCAAAACAGAGATGTATGAGGCGAAAATCGGCTATATCCGCAGCCAGTTCTATTCGATTCCTACGGGCAAAACCGTGGAAAACGAGAATAAGGATGATGGAAGTGCGGAAAAAGGAAGAAGAGATATGCGAACGAACGAGGCAAATGTGACGCCTGAGGTTATCAGTGGAATCAGAATGAAGTCAGGCGTTGAACATCTGCTTATTGGAGTTGATGTTTCTGAAAGCTTTGCAGTGGGAAAGGTCGCCGTAATGAGTCCGGCCGCAGTGGCGATGTATGTCGCTGATTCTAGAAATGCGAAAATAGCTGAAAAGGCCTCCGAAGCTGTTAGCGAATCCTCGAAGGCGGCAGAAAAGGCGGCACAAGAAATAATGAAGGAACAGAAATATAGAAAGGATAAAATCATTCAGTATTTCTCAAAGGATGGGAATATTGATAACAATGGGAATATTGATAAGGATAAATTAAAGGACCTATTTGCCGATGCTACTTGGAAAGATGCTGCAATTAACGAAGTGAAAAATTCTGATATTAATTTGACAAAACTCCAAGAACTCCTAAACGGCACATGGGACGGAAGGATAAACTACATGTATGACAGACTTCCTCCGAAAGCGAAATGAGGTGGACCATGCAAGAGGTGTATGAATTGGTTTGTGCGGGCGAGCAAATGGCCAGGATTGCTGAAGAATACCTTATTAGGCAACAACGCTATTCGCGAGAACAAATCGCAAAAACACGCGCCCAGTCCTTTAAAATCAGCGAAATGACAAATGCAGGCCCTGAAGAAATACATTCTCAGAATGATCTCTGGATAGTTCGGGCTGAAAGATAATACATGCTCAGCATTCAACGGAATGCTGGAACGTCCGGGCGGGGCATGCCGCCGGAAGATTCTTTCCAGGTTTGCGCGGCGGGGCGGCGCGGATCGGTGTCGGCAAAAAGCGGGCGCAGGGCGAATACATAGGCGCCCAAAACACGGTGGTCAGTTGCGCCGCGCTGTTCGAGGACCGGAACCCATGTGGGAGCGCAGTCGATTTCCATCCAGCGAAGCGGCGCGGCAAGGCCAGCGGCTTTTTGCGTGCGGATAGCAAACCACAAGCAGCGCTGTTCGCCTGGCGCGAGGCGCAGATCGAGCGGCGGATTGTCCGGAACACGCACTTGCACGCGCTGCGGGATTGCCCCGGCGCGAATGCAGAATTCGAGTCCGCCAAGCACGGGATCGAGGGGAAATCGCCAGCGCCCGCGAGTCCAGATGTGGAGGCCGTTCGACGCCGGATCGAAGTAAATGGGCCGCGGATAGGTGGGATTGGCCAGGAAGCGCGCGGCGTGATGTCGCGCGGTGTCTGCGGCGGCAATGCCACCCAGCAAAATCAACAGGGCGGCAGGCCACTGGACGAGGAGGCGCGGGCCGCGAGCGGGGGCGGGAGTTTCGCCTGAGGAGGATTTCGCGCCTTTCACAATGCCTGCGGCACCGTCCAATTCCGCTGCGGATTCTCCCGATCCTGATTGGATATTCTTTATGGAAAGCGCGCGTATTTTCGCGTTGGAGGCAAGCCCAAGAATTCCGCCCGCCGCAATCCACATCATCACTTCGACAACGCGGATGTAGCCGATGAATTGCGCCATGGATTCGACCATCATGCCCGCCCAGGCCAGCCCAAGCGCAAAGAGGACGGCGCGGGTTGTTTTGTCTTCGTCTCCCCTGCTTCGCCGCCATCCGCGCCATGCGGTCACGGCGACGCCCGCGACGCCAATCGCCAAAACCGAAGCCTGCCAGGGGCCTTGCTCCACGAGGACGTGCAGCCAAGTGCTATGCGCCGTCACGTGGTCGTATTGCCAGACGCGCAGAAAATGAGTGAACAGGGATTGATAATGGACAAAATGCAGCCCGATGCCCACTCCGCGCGGAAAGAGATGCAGCAAATGCCAAGTGGTGATATAGTAATTGCGCCGGTCGCCAAACCGCAGCAGATGCGCGACGCGTTCGAGAATTTGGCCTCCGTGCAGCGCCAGCGCCACGATGAGAAGCAAAATCGCACCTGTCCCAAACGCCACCAGCAATTTGCGGCGCGAAAATGCTTTTTTTTGCCAGGCGCATCCGAGCGCAATCGCGGCTGCTACTCCCCCGCCGAGCCATCCCGCCCGCTGCAAGGTTAAAAGCAACGCCAGCGCCATAATCGCAAGCAATCCGCCGACAGTCCATCGGCGCTTCCATCCACCGCCCCAGGCGAGGAGCAAACCCGGCCAGGTCAGGACCAGCCATTGCGCAAACCACCCGCTGTGTCCGGCCAGACTGACGAGCCGGTGTGAACCCATCGCGGATAGGTCGGGATTGTCCGGCCGCCATTTCCACAGCGGAATCCAATGGAAGAATTCCCCGATGCCGATCGCCGCCGCCACAGCGCCCGAGACGCCCGCCAAAATCCAGAGGCGTCGCAGCCGATCCGCCGGACTATCGGCCTGGGCGGAGGAGGAAAAGGGCTGGATGTTTGATTGCGCCGACGCGGATGGAGAAAAGGACAAAAAGTTTGGCGCCGACGTCTCGCGCCACACAACCCAGGCCAGCAATAACCCCGTCAGCCAATTAATGGCGCAACGCAACGACCACGCGGGCGATGTGGGAAATCCAATCAACGCATACCCCGAAAGCGCATAGAGCGATTCATTTTCCGGCAGAGGCTCGCCCGACGCAAAAAGCAAATACAATCCCGGCAGGATGGCCGCCAAAACTCCAAAGGCAAGCGCCCAGGCAATCCCCGCAAAAAATCCGCGTCCACGGCGATCCGGAGCGCAGGCGGCATCCTGCGGAATCACGGCAAGACCAGAAGATTCTGTTTGCGCGCGCGCGCTCGGGTTCCAGCGCAGCAGATGCCCCAGAATTGCTCCCAGCACAAATCCGTCGATCCCAAGCAGCCCCGGATGGCGTCCCTGATCCACGAGAAACAACGGGCCGAGCAGCGCGATTCCCTGCAATCCCCACCACGGTTTGGCGAGCGCTGTAAAAAACGCCAGAAAGAAAAACACACGAATGGGCGGCGTCCCTCCGGAAAAGAACAGCGCCATGATCCATCCGGCCAGAATACTTATGAGAGCGACTGGCACCCAACGGGCCAAACATAACGCGCCTGAATTTGCCTGAGAATTATTACTTTTAACCATTCGATAGGGCTTGGAGTTATCAATGGACATTTAGACTTTTGGTGAAGGGCGGACTTGCGTTTATTACAGCAAACGCCTCCATTCATCGAGACCAACCAATAGAACCTCATGAAGCCATTTTTCGAAACGCTCCAGCAGTCTGCCATTTGTCTCGCCATAAGTGAATTGGAAAGGCTCCCTGCATATTGGATGAAATCGGCTCGGGCTTGTTTGTTCCTCGTCATTTCTGTCGAGGTTCTTGTCTTCGATGTATGCGGATACTCCCATAACACCTAGGAAATTTGTCCCGACTGGGTGAAAAGAGATCACAATTTCTGTTTGGCGTTTTTCGCGGATTCGAATACGCACCCAATGATGATACATTCGCAGGTCCGCATAATAATCAAGTTGTTTTGCTGTTTCAATCACTTGAAAGGTGAACCAATGGCCCTGGTCTTCGCGTGAACGCCAAGCCACAGCAGAGTATTCTTGAGATATTCGAGAAAGAATTCTATTCAGTTCGTTGGCGGCGTCTCTGGCCGTTTGATATGCTGTTTCCTCCAGGCGGGAGGAAATCATAAATACAACGGCGCGTTCTTGGTTCTTGACCGCTTCTTTTCGCCTGATTTTATCGACCGCAGATTCAATAATGTGCTTAAGGCTTTGCTGGCTTGTCAGAACTTCTTCGGAGATACTGAGCGCTTTTTTGAAGAACTGCTTGATATTCTGGGAAAAAAGATCAACAAGAATGCTCAGATCTCCAGAATCCGCCGCTTCCAATGCGTGAATATAGCGATCTCGAACGTCTCGATCAATGACCACGGGGAACCATCGCGCTCGCAAGAGAATCAGTGAAGCCAAAGCACGCGCCACCCGCCCATTCCCATCTTGAAATGGGTGAATTTGCGTAAAACGATGATGAAGCCAGGCCGCTTCAATTTCGGGAGGCACGTGCATGTCCACATGCTGAAGATGCATCTCTATCAACCGGTCCATTTCCGATTGCACATGCTCTGGTGGACAATACCCATGAAGCAATCCGTCCGGACGTGTGGGATTGTTTGGGAGTTTTTTCCAATCTCCCCGGACAATAGGAACTTCCACAATCTGCCCAAACTGATCCTTTGCCTGAACAAAATCCTGATTTCGAGTCAGTTCCGAATGCAACTCACGGATATAAAAATTGGAGAGCGGCTTCCCTTTAGCCACGAAATCAAATACGCCCTCAAGAACATGCTCCTGATCCTTAAGGATTGGAACAATTCGCTCCGCGGGCTTATCTGAACTCCCGTGAGGAATCAAACTGGTCTCAATTCCCCGCTCGATAAGGAGAATCGTTATTCCGCGATCAATCGAATAAAGTCCTTCGATAATACCAGTCTCGATAGCCCATTGCCTGCGCAAACGTTCATTAAATGTTTGAAGTCCCTTCGTACCCTTCAAGTGCTCTTGTTGTTCACTCCAAATGTCGCCAAGAGCATAAAGATCTTCATGAGCCAAGTCTTTCCAATTGGCCGGAAGGTCTTCGATAGGTCTCCATTTATAGAAAACAGCATCTCCACACATCGACTGTTTCCTCCTTTCTCCTACGTGATATTCTCTCGACGCTATATCGGCGCAAGGGAAAAGGAACATATCAAAGATGGAACTCGCACAGCCCGGCCACATAATCGCGGCTGCCGTCGGCCACCCAGGGATCGAGTTCGTCGGGGTCTTTCAGTTGCTGTCCGCGCGAGCGCGCCACGGCCAGATACGCGCAGGCCACATCAGGAAGCGCGGTCATGTCGCTCCAGAGTTTTTCAAACTGCGCCACGGGATACACGTCTTCCTGTCCATGTCCCCAGCGGCGTTTGACGTCCTTGATCGTCACATACGTGGGGATGCGCGCGGCCATGCGGCGGATGGACTCGGCGATTTTATCGCTCGCGCCTTTTTCCTTAGTTCCGCCCGCGCTTGCCGCTCCGCCTCCGCGCAGGTCTTCGCGCCGCAACCCGAACGCCGCCAGTAGCGGATCGATCTCGATCCAGGTGGTCATCGAGTTGTAATAGCGCAATTTGAGTTCGTCTTCCTCACGCGGCTGCGCCAGACCCTCGAGCAGGCGGACCTTTCCGTTAACGCGCGCAAGACCGCCGCCGCGATCCACAATGCGCCGCGGCACCACCTCGAACGTCAGCGCCGCGCCGGACTCCAGATGCAGCCCAAGCGCCTCGGGATCGAGGTCCGCGCCCAGCGTGTCGATGTTATGGAGCATCAACGTCGTCACGCCCGGGTGTTCGGACAAAAGCCGCGCCAGCACGCCGTTTTGCAGCAAATTCGGGACTTCATACCAGTGCCCGGGCGGGTTGAAGCGCTGGATCGGGATATTGTCGAGATAATCGCTGCCTTCGCCGCGTCCCCGCGCCCATTCGATGAGCGCCGCGCGCACCGCATCGCGCTTCTTTTGCTTTTGCTCATCAAGGGTTTCCTGCGGCATCTCTTCCCATAAAAAAACCAGGTCGCGCGCCATCGGGATGAGGCGCTGTGCAATCGAGCGCCCCGGCGACAAATACACCGGCCCTCCGTATCCGTAATTCGCGCTTAGCAGGAGATGTTTGCGGATCGGCTCGTGCGTGAGGAAGCTCGTGGAAACAATGTGCGGAATGGCCGCTCCAAACTCACGGGCCGTGCGGCGCGTTTTCGCCAGATGGATTTCCAGGAAACTGCGGTGTTTTCCGCCCATTATCACAAACGGATTCACTGCCTTGACCACGCCCGCGCCGGTGGTCCAGCGGCTGCCCATTCCGGCGGCAAGGCTCAGCACCGCCACGCGTCCCTCCCGCCAAGCCCGGCGCCCCCGCTCCCCCGCGCCCGGCCCCCCCCCTTTTTCCCCCCGCATCTGGCTCCTATCGCCCGCTTGGACGGGCGCGCTGTTG
>CAYUNT010000002.1:0-65113 GCA_964446285.1 uncultured Candidatus Sumerlaeota bacterium
TGGGCCTGAAGAAGAGAACGCTATATCCTGCAATCCCTGCTAATCATAGAAGGTTCACGGAATTGTCCTGGTTGCCTGGCATGAACTGTTCAAAGTTACTGGTGGCACGGGCATCTTGCCCGTGATTCCGGTGGCTTGGGCGTCTCGCCCAAGATTTTTCCGGCACTTTGAACAGTCCCTGAGTTGCCTGGCGTGCGTGCCTTTCCAAAATGCGCCTCGCGCTTGCCACAGCCGCTAAATCCACCTTGCCCCGCCGTGTCTATGATATAGACGATGCAGTTGGGTTTGCGATAATCGCCGCGGACCTTGAAAGAACCCCAACCAAGGATCGAAATCATGTCTATGTCCACAAGTATATCGCTAAGCCAATGGGCGCGTTTGTATGACGCCGCTCAAAAATACAAAACCATGGCGTGCTGGGAA
The DNA here is from genome assembly GCA_964446285.1 of uncultured Candidatus Sumerlaeota bacterium. GTDB lineage: Bacteria > Sumerlaeota > Sumerlaeia > SLMS01 > CAYUNT01 > CAYUNT01. The sequence continues at coordinate 424 of CAYUNT010000002.1, forward strand.
TGGATGTATGACAGCGACATTTTCGGGGTCCAGAACCCCCTTACGCAGGAGGTGGGGTATTGCTGCATCATGGGGCGCAAGGGTGAGTTTTTCGCAATGGCGGTTTATCTGGGAACTCAAGGATTGGAGACCATCAATTCCATTCTTTCGGGCCGCCTTGGGCCAGGCAGCGACGATTTGATAGATGCGCAAAATTGCCTTATGCTTTCATTTGGAGGCCGCGAGGAAATTGAACCGCGGGATCATCAAGTCATCAAACAACTGGGCCGCCAATTCCGCGGACGAACGGACTGGCCGTTGTTCCGCAGACACAAGCCCGGATATAGGCCGTGGTTTCTTGCTTCGGACGAAGTGGATTTTCTAGCGCTGGCCATCGAACAGGCGATGGAAGTCGCTCCGCGTGTGAAGGACAATCCGGATTTCCTGATTTCAGATGAGAAGGAACGCTACCTGGTTCGAGTCTCGGAATCCATCGAAGGCAATCTATCCTGGCGCGATGAGTGGAAAAAACCGTCTGCCCTTATTCACAAACCGTTGGCAGTCCGGGTGAACGAAAGTCTGTTGAAACAGGCCTGCCAGGCGATCGAACAGCGAGGCGGAACCTGGTTGTATGACCTGTATTATGGACCGTTCACGATACAAGAGACGGAACCTCATTATTTGCCTCTCATGAGCCTGTGGATGGACCTCGATTCAGAGGCGATCCTGGGTTTTGAAATGACAGCCCCCGACGAGGGACTGGAGACACACGCGGAGTGTCTTCTTAAACTCGTGTGCAAATCGCATGTCTGCCCGGAAAAGGTCCTGGTTATGCGGGAACGCGCGGGCGAACTCCTTGCGCCACTTGCCAAGGAGCTGAATTTTCAACTCCTGATCACCGAGCGGCTGCCCCCATTAGAGAATGCAAAACGCTCCATGAAGCAATTCATGTCCCGAGTCTGATAATTATCGGCATCTCGATGCTCTTTATGACCTCAGAAAAAGAAAAAGGGGCAGACCGGGAGGTCTGCCCCACATTTGCATCTTCTATTATGTGCTATGTCCGAACCGCCGCGGATGCGGGTTATTTCTTGAACTGCGGCAGCCAATCGGCCTGCGCGGCGAACATTTCGTCGGTCATCGCCTGGATTTCGTCGAGCGAGCACACGGCGGCCGTCAGCGGATCGTAGGCGAGCGCCCAGAATACCATGCGTTTGTCACCCGTCAGCGCGGCGCGGACGGCCATTTGCTGCACGGCCACGTTCGCGGCGTTCAGCGCGGCGCATTGCGGCGGCAACTCGCCCACCTGGCACGGATGGAATCCGCTCTTGTCCACATAGCACGGAACCTCGACGCAGCATCCGCGCGGAAGGTTCGTGATGTGGCCGTCGTTGCGGATATTGCCGTTGATGCGCGCGGTTTCGCCCGTCTCAAGCGCGTTCACGATCTTCGACCCATACTCGCGCGAGACATGCAGGTTGAGCGGCGTCTTGCCCGAGGCCATATCCTTCATTTCCTGCATCCAGTTGGCGCGGTCGCCTCCGTAGAGCTGTTTGATGAATCCCGTGCCGCCGTTCCAGCTGCCGCCCGGGCAATACTTCTTGATGAGCGCGGGCCGTTTGCGGAACCACCAGTTGTATTCCGAGTTGTGGCCGCTCGATTCCGTAACGGCGTAGCCGAGGTGCTTGAGCATTTCGCAGCGTGTCGTATCTTCGCGATACACCTCGGGGCGCGCGGCGGCCTTGTGGATGTGCGGATAGGCGTCTTTGCCGTTCCAGCGGAATTGCAGATACCACGCCTGGTGGTTGATGCCGGCGCACCAGTAGTCGATGCTCGGGCCGGTTTCGCCAACGATCGGGTTGTCGATCGCGCCGATGCGCGTCGCCCACTGCCAGGCCGTTCCCTGAACGCTGTGGCAAAGACCGATGATTTTGGCGCCTGTCGTCTCGAACCCCGACAGGCAGAGCATTGCCATCGGGTTGGTGTATTGCAGCACCCAGGCGTTGGGGCAGATGCGCTCGATGTCGCGGAAAATCGCGACCATGACCGGGATCGTGCGCAGGGCGCGGAATACGCCGCCTGGGCCGAGCGTGTCGCCGATGCACTGGTTCACGCCGTATTTGAGCGGGATGTCGATGTCTTGCGAAATGACCTCGATGCCGCCGTGCAGGATCGAAACGATCACATAATCCGCGCCCTTGAGGGCCTTTTTGCGGTCCAGCGTGGCCTCAAGTTTGACCTTTTTGTGTCCGCCATCCTGGAGAATGCGGCGCGCCACGCCTTCGGCGTATTTCAGGCGCACGGGATCTACGTCCACCAGCGAGAATCGCGTTTCTTGAAGCGCGGGATACGAGAGAATATCAAACATGAGCTGGCGCGAAAACACAAGGCTTCCGGCTCCGATGATCACAACTTTCGGCATGGTAAAATTGGCTCCGTTTCGTCGGGAATCTCAGCAAAATGCGAACCGCCGCGCGCCCGGAATCCCGCGCAGGGAATTGGCGGATTGGCGGCAGCCGGGCCGAGAGAATGCCCGCCTCGGGGGCGCTCGTCAAGGCCGAGCCGCGCCGGGAATCTGCGCCAAAACAGGCCCTCATATCAGATTAATTGATGCGAACTGTGAAAAGGGCTTAAACGAATAAACAAAAAAAAGCCCCGATTGCTCGGGGCCAAGGAACGGCAATCGGCAGCAAAGCCTGCCGGTCAAGGAGTGGGGTGATCCTAAAAGCCTATACGGAGATGGAATCGCTACTCGGCGTATTTCCCGTCGGAGAACTTCTGATTCCGCTCGATGTCGCCGACGCTCACCGTGCCGTTGGTCGCGTCGTAAATCACTTCCGTATAGGCAGGTTTGGAGTCTCCTGTGAAATCGCCATTGAAGATCAATTGATCGGGACCGCACGAGGTCAGACGCCACCAGCCATAGCGTTTCACGGAATACTCCTGATCGACAGGCTGGTTCGCATAGCGGGGGTCGTCGAAATTGCGGTAGTAATACTGGCGGCTCCACCAGAAGGGATTCGGACGCCCCGCGCGAAAAACGTCCTGCAGAACGCTGGCGGAGGTCAGATACGCAGTAGGCGTCGTCAGCAGCGGCGGATTGAGGCCATTGACATCCCAGAGCTGATTGTAGGGCGGCTGGCCGTAGGGAGGGTATTTGTTGTAATCAACCCGGTAGGATTCGAGTGCGAGGGCCACGTTGCGCATATCGCTGCGCACGCGCGAAACCTTCGAGCGCACTTGCGCCTCGAGGAAGTTGGGGATGGCGATCGCCGCCAGGATGGCGATGATGGCCACGACGATCAGAAGTTCGATCAGGGTAAAGGCCCTCGCGCCTGCGAATATCTTCGTGGATTTTAGCGGATTGCTATTCATTGGGCGCTGCCTCCTTTGCGATTTGGCTTGGTGTTTCCCGCCGGAGCGTGGCGAGATAGTTTGTTGTTTCAATCAACTTATACAAGCACCCCCCGCGCGCCGTCAAGCGCCAAAACACAAGCGCGAAAAATAATTTCACCCCGCAAGGCGCCCGAGGTTTTCCCGTTGCATTCCGCCCATTCTGGCAATAAGTGATGTTTTGCCGCGCCGGGATTCTCCGCCAGACTCCGCCCTCGGCGATGGCTGGCGGGCAAACTTTAGCGCTGTTGCCGATGGGCAGAAATGCCCCGTCACTTCGTTCCGGGTTCTGCAAGAACGAACAAGTCGCAAAGCACACTTCATGCGGAACCCCGAACGAAGTGGCGGGGCTGCAAAAGGTAAAAAGGCGCCTCGGCTTAATAATGGCATCAGTGTGCGCCCGCGCCTGGCAGCCCTTCACCTTCCTCATCGAAGGACGCTGGCACGCTTCATGAAAATGCGCAAAATCAACACGGCCATCGCTTCTCGCATCAACCGCTCCTTCGTGCTTGCGCAAATTTACCGCCACCCGCTCATTTCACGCGCGGAACTGGCCAATCGCACCGGTCTTGATCGTTCCGCCGTCACGCACATCCTCAACCACCTCATCGAGTGCGGGCTGGTCGAGGAGGTGAAGAAGGGCAAAGCCGGCGCGCGCGGCGGACGCTGCCCCATCCAGTTGCAGGTTCGCTACGATGCCGCTTGCCTCATCGCCATCGAGATCGGCCTTGGCAAACTCACATGCGTCATCGCAAACCTCGAAGGGCGCGAACTGGCGCGCGACGAAATGGACATCGCCCGCGGCGAACCGCTGCTCGGCATCCTCGTCCGCTTTCTCGATCCCTTGCGCCGCCGCCGCCGGAAGCTCTTTCAGGACGCCGCGCTCATCGGCATCACCTGCCCGGGCGTGGTGGATAGCGCCGCCGGACGCATGGTGTTTAATATCTTTCACAACTGGCGCGGCGTGGATGTGGCCAGCCATCTCGAATCCCGATATGGCAAGCCGGTTTTTATGGAAAACGACGCCAACGCCGCCGCCATGGGCGAACTCTACAAACTCGGCCCCGCCCAGCAGGTCCACAGCCTGATTTATTTGTTCCTGCGCGCCTCGGCGCCCGGCGGACCCAGCCTGCTCGGGGTGGGCGGCGCCATTATCCTAAATGGCCGCCTTTGGCCCGGCGCGCATTTTTGCGCGGGTGAGGTCTCGGAAACCGTCAACGCCGCCTTTTCGCACATCATGCAGCAACTGCGCCAGCGCCTGGAAAAATCGCCGGGCGGGATGGGTGCTCCGCAAACCCTCGCGGAACTCTTGCGGCTCGGCGAACAAGGCCATGCCGATTGCCAATGGGCGTTGAATGAGATTGCCGCACGGATCGGACAATTGCTGGGCGATTTTGCCTCGTTCCTGGATACACAAGGGGTTTTGGTGCATGTGCATCCCCCCGAGGGCACGCAATCGCTTGTTGAAAAAATCCGCGAGGCATTCGTGCGCAATTACCGCCTGCCCGGCAACGGATCGGTCGAGTTTTTGCCGCCACAACTAGGCGCAAAGGCCGTTCTGGAAGGGATCATCCGCCTTGCTTTGGAACGGGTTTTCATCCACGACGCCACGCAAAATTCCATCCTGTTTCCCTGAACAATTCGAGTTTCCTTGAACAATCCGAGGCGGGTTTCCCGCCCTCCTGGCAACGCTGTGTGCCACCTTCTCTGTCGAGGGTCCCATAGGTCCCATTCGTCCTATAGGTCCCATTTTCGCTATTGGGGCAGCAGGCTTTCAGAAAAACAGGTGTTATTTTTCCGCCAGTTTCTTCAATTCTTGCAATAGGTTCAGGGCTTCAAGCGGCGTCAGGCGGTCGATTTGCAGGCCTCTGAGGCGTTCGAGGGCCGGATGCGGCGGCGCGTCGAATAGCGAGAGTTGCACGGCGGACTGGCGCGCGGCCTCGAACTCGTCGAGAAACCCGAGCCGTCCGCCCCGGCGCCGCGGTTTGACCGGCGCGGACGAAGCCGCGGACTCTCCCGGCACTCCCTCCGCGTTCTCTGCGTTCCCCGCGTTTTGTGCGTTCTTCGCGTTCTTCGCGTTCTCTGCGTTTCCTCCCTTGCTCGCCCCCGCCCCGGAATCCACAGCAAGCGCCTGGCCGTTTTCAAGCGACTTGAGAATGGAGCGCGCCCGCCGGATCGCCCGCGCCGGCACGCCGGCCAGTTTCGCCGCGTAAATCCCATAGCTGCGGTCCGCCGCGCCATTGACGATCTTATACAAAAACACAATCCGCTCGGGGTCCTCGACGACCGCCACATTGTAATTGCGCAGCCGCGGCAGCCGCCCTTCGAGGTCGGTCAGTTCATGATAATGCGTCGCGAAAAGCGTTCGCGGACGCCGTCCGGGCGTGTTGTGCAGGTGTTCGAGCACGGCCCAGGCGATCGAAATGCCATCGTAGGTCGAAGTGCCGCGCCCGATTTCATCGAGAATCACAAGGGATTTGTCCGTGGCGTTGTTGAGGATGTTCGCCGTTTCGAGCATCTCGACGAGGAACGTTGATTGCCCGCGCGCCAAGTGATCCATCGCCCCCACGCGCGTGAAAATGCGGTCGAGCAGCGCAATATCCGCCTCGCGCGCTGGAACAAACGACCCCACATGGGCCATCAGGGCGATCAACGCCACCTGGCGGATATAAGTGGATTTTCCGGCCATGTTCGGACCCGTGATGAGGCCGATCTGGCGCGTGTCGGAATCGAGCCGCGTATCGTTGGGCACAAACGGCGCATCGACCTGCACGGCTTCGAGCACGGGGTGGCGCCCGTCGCGGATTTCGATGCGCCCGTCATCGTTGATGCGCGGACGCACGTATCCGCCCGCCAGCGCCGCTTCGGCCAGCCCAAGCAACGCATCGAGCCGCGCAAGCAGCCGTCCTTGCGCCAAAATCGCCTCGACCTGCGACGCCGTCTCCAGGCGCAGTTCCTCGAAAAGCCGCGCCTCCAGGCCGTTGATCCGCTCCTCGGCGTGGAGGATGATTTCTTCCTTTTCCTTGAGTTCGGGCGTGATGAACCGCTCGCCGTTCGCGATGGTCTGGCGGCGCTGATAGTCGGCGGGCAAGTCGCCGATCTGGCGCAGTTGGGCGTTGGTCAGTTCAATATAATAGCCGAAAACCTTGTTAAATCCGACCTTCAGGTTGGGCAGATTGAGGCGCTGGGCCTCGCGCGCGCGGAACGCGGCGATCCAGCCTTTCGTGTCATGCGCCACCGTCTTGATTTCATCGAGTTCGGCGTTCCAGCCCGGACGGATCACGCCGCCATCGCGCGCCGTGAGGGGCGGATCGTCCGTGAGGGCGCGGCGCAGGCGGTCTCGCAGCGGATCGAGCGGGTCCAGCCCTTCGCGCGTCGCGGCAAGCAATTCCGAGCGCGCCGGTTCGAGCGCGGCGGCCAGGCGCGGCAGACGGTCGAGCGCGGCGCGGATGGCCGACAAATCGCGCGGACCGGCCCGCCCGCAGGCCACGCGGCTCGCTACGCGCTCAAGGTCCGGCAGCCCCGCCAGCGATTCGGCCGCGCGCGAACGCAACGCCAGCGAATGGAAGAATTCCTCGACGGCATCGAGGCGGCGTTCAATTTCCGCGGCGCGCCCAAGCGGCGACAAAACCCACTGGCGCAGCAACCGCCCGCCCATCGCCGTGCGCGTGCGGTCGATCACGGCCAGGAGCGTTCCGTCGCGCCCGCCCGAATGCAGATTGCGCACAAGTTCGAGGCTGCGCTGTGTCACGGCGTCGAGCACCAGGCAGTCGTCCGTGCGCCAGACTCGTAACTCGCGCAGGTGGGCAATCGCGCCCTTTTGCGTTTCCTGGAGATAATCGAGCGCCGCGCCCGCCGCCCCAAGCGCCACGCTGAGATGCTCCGCGCCAAATCCTTCGAGGCTTTGGACGCCAAAATGGCGCTGGAGGAGGCGGCGCGAACGCGCGGGATCAAAGCGGTCGGCGGGGCGGCGCGTCAGGCGCGCGCGCGATTCGCCGATGCCTCCCACCGCGCCCGCTCCTCCCCCGCCGCTTCCGATTCCGCCTGTGGCCGCCGCCACAAACGCCTCGGGGAATCCTTCTGGCAAAAGGATTTCCGCCGGTTCGAGGCGCACGAGTTCCGAAAACACCTCTTCGCGCGCGCGCGGGCCTTCGAGTTCCGTGACGGCGAACGCGCCCGTCGAAAGGTCGGCGATGGCGATGCCGAACACGCCCTTTTCCGAAAAAAGTTCCAGGGAAGCGGCATCTGTGCGCGCGCTCGCTGTTTCCGGCGGCGAGACGCAGCCGCTCCCCCTCAGGCCGTTTTCCTCCCGTCCAAACAGGTCTTCCAAACCCGCAGGGGCGCCTGCCCCGCAAGTTTCATTTTCCGCCCCTCCGCGCGCGGGCTGCCAAGTGATCGCCATCAGGTAATTGTTCGCGCGATCATCCAGAATCCCCGGTTCGAGCGCCGTCCCCGGCGTGATGACCCGCACGATGTCGCGCCGAACCAGGCCTTTCGCCTGTTTCGGGTCTTCCATTTGCTCGGCGATGGCCACGCTGCGGCCCGATTTGACGAGTTTCGCCAGATAACTTTCGATCGCGTGATACGGAACGCCCGCCATCGCCACTTCGCCGTCCACGCCCGCCGTTTTGCGCGTAACGACGATGTTCAGCAGCCGCCCGGCCTCGTCCGCGTCCTCGAAGTAGGTTTCGTAGAAATCCCCGCATCGAAACAGCAATATGCAATCCGGGTGCTCTTGTTTCAAGCGCCGGAACTGGCGCATCATCGGAGTTGCCAAATCCTGCATACTCACATCTCTTCACTCACAACTCGCCACTCACAACCCACAACTCACAACTCAAAACCCAATAATCCACCCCGTCAGCCCAATGAAAAAACCGATCAGCGAATGAAACAGCGCCCGCGTCATGGGAAACATGAATAGAAGCATTAGAATCAAAATTCCAAAACGTGAGGCCATAAAGAAATACTGATACCATTCCTCGTGGTTTTTGATGACAAGGTGCCATAGGACATGGCTGCCATCGAGCGGCGGAATCGGGATCATGTTGAACACCATCAGGACAATGTTAATGATGATCATGTATCCGATGATCGTGGCGGCGGCGTCGGGCAGATGGCCTGGCACAATGATTTTCCAGATTTTCAAAAGAAGGACCGTCAGCAAAACCAGCAGGAAGTTGGAAGCCGGACCCGCGATGGCCACAATCATTCCCCAACCCGGTCGGCGGAAATTTTCCTCCTGAACAGGCACGGGTTTGGCCCATCCGAAGAGGAATGGCACGTTGGAGAAAATGGCAAGGAGCGGCAGAATAATCGTGCCAATCGGGTCGATGTGGGCGATGGGATTGAGCGTCAGACGGCCCTGGTAGGCTGCCGTCCGATCTCCGCCCCAATACGCCGTCAGCGCGTGCGAAAACTCATGCACAGTCAGCGACAGCAAAAACACGGGAAACATCAAGAAGGCTTCGGCTGGGATATTCATGAGGAAGCTCGGAGGCGCAACTCCTTGCGTGGCATTGCATTTCCAGGGGCGGACGTGTTCCCGGAAGGCGTCGCAAATCGCACGCCCTGCCGGGTCTTTTCCTCATGCCCGCGCGCCAAAGTCAACGCCATTGCCCCGGATTGCTTATTCCCAAAAATGAATAATCACCGCAAAAAACGCAAGACACCAACACCACAAGAGAAGATTTTACCACGAAAGGCACGAAAATAACGAAAAAAGAATGTATCTTTCTTCCTTTTCGTTCCTTTCGCATTTTTCGCGGCAATAATTACTCTTCTTCCATGCGGACTTGTTTGCGCGGCGTGCGCATCCACTCAATCCACAACCGCCACGGATTCAGAACCGCCTCGAAAATGATCGCCTTGGACATCTTCGACTGTCCGCGCCGCCGCTCGGAATACACAATCGGTTCTTCGACCACGCGGCATCCAGCGCGGTGGACCCAAAATAGTGTTTCGACCAGGAACGAATAGCCGCGGCTGCGGATTTTGCGGCGCAAAATGGCCCGCAGCGCCCGCGCCTGGTAGCCGCGGAATCCGCTTGTGCAATCCGCATAGGGCATAAAGAGCGCCTTGCGGACGTATTGATTCGCGCCGAGGCTCAAGAGCAGACGGCTGATTTCCCAGTTGAGCACGCGCACGCCATCCACGAACCGCGAACCAATCGCCATGTCCGAGCCGCGCTCGAGCGCCGCGAATAGCTCGGGAATCGCCGCCGGGTCATGCGAAAAGTCCGCGTCGAGCGTCACCACATGATCGAAATGGTTATGAAGCGCCCAGGCAAATCCCTCGATCATTGCGAACCCGTATCCGCGCGGCCCTTTGCGCGAAAGCAGATTCACCGCTCCATCCCGGCGCGCCAGTTCCGCCACTTGCTCGCCTGTGCCGTCGGGCGAACGGTCGTCAGCGATAAGGATGGATGCCTGCGGAGCCACGGCGCGCAACCGCTCGATCAGCGGGCCGATGTTATCCGCCTCGTTGTATGTCGCGACAAGGATCAACTGCTTCATTTTCGCCCGTTTCGCCCGCGCCTTACTGGCCGAGCAGCACAAGATTGTCGCGGTGGATCACCTCGGGATAGTCGAGGTGCCCGAGGACCTTTTCGATCTCGGCGGTTTTCAGTCCGCGGATGCGCGCGCACTGCTCGCTCGAGAAATTCACCAGACCCTTGGCGAGCGCCGTTCCCTCGCCGTCGCACACCTCGACCACATCGCCCTTCTCGAACTCGCCCGCCACGTCCGTGACTCCGACGGCGAGAAGGCTTTTGTTGCCCTGAAGCAAAGCGCGCCGCGCCCCATCGTCGATCATGAGCCGCCGTCCGCGCGCCGAACAGGCGAAAATCCAGCGGTCTCGCGCGTCCATGCGGGCGCCCGATTCCTCGCCCGGCACAAACAGCGTTCCCATTTCCTGTCCGGCGGCGATTCCGGCCAGCACGCCCGGCCGCGCGCCGTTGGCGATAACGACCGTCACGCCCGCCATCGTAGCCGCGCGCGCCGCCTCGAGTTTCGACGACATGCCGCCGCTGCCGAACTTCGATTGTCCGCGCATCCGCGCCGGGGCGAACGCTTGCGTCTTGCCATACTCCACAAGCGGCACCAATTGGGCGCTCGCATCCTCGTGCGGATTGGCGTTCATCAGTCCCTCGACGTTGGTCAGGATAATCAGCAAGTCCGCCTTTATTTTCGAGGCGATCAGCGCCGAGAGGCCGTCGTTATCGCCAAACTTCAATTCATCAATCGTCACAGTGTCGTTTTCGTTAATGATTGGCAGCACGCGGTCGCGCAAGAGCGTCTTGAGCGTATATTCGGCGTTGAGGTATCGGCGGCGGTCTTCCATATCCTCGCGCGTAAGCAGGATTTGCGCGATGTTGATGTCATACGCCTCAAAAATGGACGAATACACATGCATGAGCCGGCATTGGCCGATGGCCGCCAGCGCCTGCTTTTCCGGAATGGATTTGGGTTTTTCCTCGCGCCCCATCAGGCCGATGCCGCACGACACCGCGCCGGAGGTAACGTAAACCACTTCAATTCCGCCGTGGATGAATGTGGCCATTTCGAGCGCCAAGCGGTTAATCAGGCGCACATTCAGCTTCCCCCGCCCTTCCGAAAGGACGTTCGACCCGCACTTCACTACAAGGCGGTGGATAGGGCGGCTGGCAAATGGCCAGAATGGACGATGCGGTTTGGTCATTGAGGATACCTTTTCAAGTGACTGGATTGCAGCGTTTCTGCGACAAAGGAGTGATATGGTATGGATGCTTTTTCTGAAGCGCCGCAGGCGCGGCAAGGAAATAGCCCAAGGCAAGCGAAGCGCCGCCCTGGGAAGGCTCCCCCAAAATCCAAAGCCCTGACAGGGCGAAAAGATTCCTTCGGATGCCGCCCACATTCCATGCGCCAGGATGATGCGCACATGAATTGGAGGAAAACCAGGGTCCTGACGCCCCTTTCGGGGCTGGACATCTTTTATCGCTGTCTTCCCAGGGCGTTGCCCTGGGCTTTTTCCTTATCGCGCCTTTGGCGCTCAAGAATTGGCACGGCATTTTCTCTGCACTCCAGTCTGATTATCCGTCTTTGTGATCCAACGAATCCCGCAATTCCGAGCCCTCTGGCGGATTTGCGGCCACGGGCGGTACCGACCCTTCGGCGTTCGTGACGTTGATTGCACTCAACTTATCATAAATCAGCTCACGCAGTTTCTCTATGTTTGTTCCAGCCTGCGCGGAAATAACAAGCAGAGGAATCCCCCGGCGCTGAAAGGCCCGTTTCACGGATTTCAACGTCTCCTGGCTTAGCAAATCCGCCTTGTTCAAGCAAACCACTGTGGGCTTTTGCCCCAGAGCCTCGGAATACTGCGCCAGCTCCTCACGCACGAGCGCGTAGGAATACACAAGGTCCTCGATGAGGCGTTTTCGCGCCGGAACATCCTCGGGTTCGCCCACGCCGTCGGGCGGGCTGACCAGGTGGACAATCAGGCGGGTGCGTTCGATGTGGCGTAAAAACCGGTCGCCCAGCCCCGCCCCTGTGTGCGCCCCCTCGATCAGCCCCGGAATATCCGCAATCGTCACAGGATGCGCCAGCGACTCATCGACCATCACACCCAGATTGGGATGAATTGTTGTAAATGGATACGCGGCGATTTTGGGATGGGCGCTCGTGACAGCCGCAAGCAGCGTGGATTTTCCCGCGTTCGGAAGGCCCACAACCCCAATATCCGCAATGGCCTTCAGTTCGAGGATCAGATTGCGTTCCTCGCCGGGTTCGCCGAATTCAAACTCGCGGGGCGTGCGGTTGGTCGAGGTGGCGAACGACTCGTTTCCGCGCCCGCCGCGCCCGCCGCGCGCCACAAGAACGCGCTGACCCGCCCGCGTCACGTCGCCCAGTTCCGCGCCCGAGTCCGCGTCAATCACGCAAGTCCCCAGCGGAACGCGCAGAACGATGTCCTCGCCCGAATGGCCCGCCTTGTTAAAATTAGCCCCTTTATCGCCTGGGCGCGCCTGGATGAGCGAACGCATCTTGAAATCGAGCAGCGTCACCATCGAGGCATCGCCCTCGAAGTAGATGCTTCCCCCCGTGCCCCCGTGCCCCCCGGCCGGGCCTCCTTCGGGAACATATTTTTCGCGCCGGAATGCCACTGCCCCATCGCCGCCATTGCCCGCCTTAACGTGCACACGCACAAAATCAACAAAATGAGAATGTTTCATAATGGCGCCTGTTGTCTTTCGAGCTCCGGCTCTCTGGTTCCCTGGATTGCGTTTCCGGGCGGCAATATCTTTTCCGTTTCCGCCACCTGGAGCGGCGCGCCCGCTGGATGCGCGGGCTTGATCTAGCACTTTCTCCGCCCACGCCAAACGCCGTCAATGGCGAAGCGCGTGTTACGAAATGACCGGGCGGCATCTTGACACAGTTTCCAACAAACCGGGAAAAAGCCCCGTCACCTCGTTCCGGGTTCTGCATACGCGGATGCGTCCTGGATCACTCTTTATGCAGAACCCCGAACGCAGTAAGGGGGTGAAAGCGGTTTGGGTCGGCAATAGTGTCAAGATACGCCCCAAATGACCAAACCGTATCCCCGCGCAAATACCGTTAAGTTTGAATAAAGCCGCGGGCAAACGGACAAAACCTCTTGATAGATTGTCACGATTCGGCATAAAGGCAAAAGCGAGATGTGGGGCGGCTGTGTCTTGCGATTCTATATGATCGAGGAACCATTCTGCCGAAAAGGGATGTGCGTGGGGTAACTCGAAGAGGGTAGAATCATGCCAGACCGGTTCGCCCGCCGATTTTTATCATAAGGAGTCTCGGAATCATGAAGAAAACTTTGATCCTTGTCCTGTCACTGGCGGCCATGCTGTCGCTTACGACGCTGGCCAGCGCCGCGGATTTGCAATGGTCGGTGCTGGTTCCCGAAGCCACTATTCTAGCGGCCACGGGTGAAACCGGCTTCTCCGCCGGTTCTCTTTCCGTGAACAGCGCTGGCGTAATTGCGATGTAGGAGCGCACTTCCACCCACAAAGTTCTGCTGATTGACGCCAGCAACAACGTGACCCTGATCGCGACCGCGGTCCAGATTGCCGCCGCCATCGGCACCGCCAACGGAACCACGGATGACCCAATTGCCCTGCAAATCAACATTCAGACTGTTCGATTCAATGCCGATGGCAACATTATCGTCTATACGCGCAATTCCGCCGGCACAGATGCCCAGGGCGATCAGGGAACGCTGCTGGCTATCGAGCCGACCGCTCCCTACACGATCCATGTCCTCGCCACAGCCAAAAACGGCGGCAACACGCCGGTTCCGGGCGGCATGGGCATGGTTATGAACGGCAACACGGCCTACATTCTGAACGACAACTACTATTTCCCGAACCTGGCGGAAGGCATTTATGCAATTTCCACTTCGCCCGTTGTTGATGACGGTTCGAAGACCACGACGCTGATCGTCGATAGCGCCGCGCTGCAGGCCGCCAGCGGCGATTCCTCATCGGCTCTGGCCCTGAGCGACGGCGTTATGCTCGACGCCAACACGATGATCCTCATTAACAGCGGCGTCACCGCCTCCAATGACAATTTGGTAAAAGTGGACCTCTCTGGAACGCCGACTGCTTCGCTGTATGTGGCGGCGACCGACATTGAGGCCGACCTCGGCACGACGGACGTGGGCTTTACGGCCATCACCGCCGATCCTTCCGGCAAGGTGTATCTGCACAATTACTATGGCAACAGCACGTTCGATGACGGCGTGGTCATCCTCAGCAACATCGTTCCACCCAACGCCGACGCGGCAATCGAACTCGAAACCAAAATCGCGACCGACCTCGGCGGAACCGACTTCAATAGCGGCGGATGGGACTCGCTGGCCTATAGCTCGGTTCGCGGCGGCGTTTTGATGCTGTCTGGCGGCACAGGCTGCAAGGGCGTTGTCCGCTGCGCGCCTGTTTCCGCCGTCAGCGACTGGACGCTTTACTAAGATCAAGAACCTTGCGCGGACTGCGCCCCCGGCTCCCTGCGCCTGACCCGAATACGGCAGGCAGCGCCCGCCGCCAGAGGCAAATCCCGCGCGACACCGCAACGTGAAAACAACCTGGCCCGGGACGGCATCGCAACCGTCCCGGGCCTTTTTATTGTTCTCCCTATGTCTCGCGCTGTTCCTGGGATTGTCTTGGAATCAGCGAATTTTTGATTCGTTCGGGCCGGTCCAAAGCAGCAGGGGGCGCACGTGTTTCCCTCCGCGCCCCGCGACGCTCTTTTCCGTCGGCTGCGGACGCCACCCGGCCTCGACCATGCTTTCGGTCTCTTCCCAGGGCTTGATGCCGCTCAGCGCGTCCATCGCCGTCACATTGCACGCGCCGACGGCGTTGGCCATTTGCAGCGACCGCTCGAAGGCGCATCCGCGCAGGAACGACGCGATGAATCCCGCAATCGCCGAGTCGCCCGAGCCGGTCGCCGATGCCACCGGGTCCACCAGAAATGTCCCATGCCACAGCTCGCGCGCGCTCCAGTCATCGAGTCGATCCGCGCCGAGGTTGGGGATTTTCGCCATGACCTCGCGCGATGCGGTGCGGCCGTAAATTCCGCGCCACCCGCATTTGATGACGGCCACTTTCGCGCCCAAATCGAGCAGCCGCCCGCCGAGCCGTGTCAAATCTTCGGCCGTAAAGGAATCCAGCAGCGCCCGCCCCTCGCGCCGCGCCCGGTCGTGGCGCGCCATGAACTCCTCGCGCTCGAGCATGAACAGCATTTCCTCCGCGCTGGGCAAAAATAAATCCAGATACGGAATCGTCCGCTCCAGCACCTTGCGCCAATCCACGCGCCCTGAAGGGGCTGCCGGGTCGGGCAAGGCCATGTCGAGGCTGGTCGAAACGTGCGGGTGGCGCTCCTTGATGCGGCGGAAAATTTCGGTCAGTTCCGCGCCGTCGTTTTCGTAAAGGCGCTTCATCAGGGGCGGATAGCCGAGGTGAAAATGGCGCGAACGGCCCACGACCTCGTAATTCACGTCGTCGGCGCCGTAAGTGTTATTCGTGCCGGGGCAATGGAGGAACATGCGGTCGATGCCGGGAGGCGCGAGGACGATGGTGTAAGAAGTCTGTTCGCCCGCGACGCGAACCATGCTTTTGTCCAGGCCGCGCTGCGCCAGAAGCTCCAGAAGGCCTTTGGCGAAGAAGTCATCGCCCACCTTGCCCATCAACTCGACTTTCATCCCGAGCGTGCGCAGGTTGATGCCTGTGTTCGAGACCGGCCCGCCCGAAGACATGACGACCTCTCCCATTTGAGTGAGTTTTCCGGGGCGGAAGATGTCCTCAAAGGCCACCTCGCCGCGTTTGAAAGGGAAATGGGGAATGACGTCGAGGCAGATGTGTCCGGCGACAACGACGTCAACAGGGTTCTTTGGCGCTTTAGGCGATTTGGGCGGTTTCGAAGACGGGGTCATGGTTTGGTGTCTCCCAGAAAAGGCAGATAAGATAAGAGCGGACGCAAGCGATTGCGTGATTTGAGGAGTTTGGCGTGGCCGTGCAGCAACAAATGGCGGAGCCAACAAAAAATCATCCGCACGTCCGCGTCATTGCAATCGCTTACATTGTCTCCCTGCCGCGCGTCCATCCTTAAAATTGCATCGCTGGCGGATTGCGCCTGATTCTTTTGTCTCACAAAACAGGCCTAATCGCGGCCGCGCGCGCGGCGGGCCGCCTGGAGCAATGGACCGAGGGCGACTTGTTTGTCCACACGCGTTTCGCCACGGCGCACATCGATGAACAGGACGATATGCCTGCCTGCCAGAGCTGCTTGTCCTTCGCGCACAGGAACAGGAACAGAAGCAGAAGCAGAAGAAGCAGACCCGAAGATCTGCCCCACTTTTTCTCGCTCTTCAGGTAGAGCGTTCCACAAAATTAGAGGCAATTGCGCAAAATCCGCTTCGGATTCTATTTGGGCGCGAACAGTCACAACTCCGCCCAAGCCGGCCCGATTGCTCCTGCTTTCCTGGCTCGCATCGCCTTCGTGGGCGGGCGCGGAGGATTCGGAGGAATTGGAAAAATTGGAGGACTCGTGGCGCGCGTCCAGAGCCAAAACCCGCGCCAAACGCATGGGGTTGGATTCGGGATAAACATCTTCCTCAGCGACGCGGGTGCGGGGCGTGAAGTCGAAAAACCGCCACGGCAGCGGCTCGCCCTCACTGGCGCACCACATCTGATTGGCGTCGTAATAGACGATTCCCGGCGGATATTTCTCGCCTTTGGCTGGCCAGTCCGCAGGTTTCTGCACGTCCCCATACCAGACTACGCTCTCGTGGCATCGCAGGTGGTCTTCGAGAAGCATCATCTGGGCGGGATGTTGTGCCGCTCCATAGCGCAAATTGAGCCAGGCCGCCACCTCATCGAGCGTCGCCGGGGTTGCCTCGCCCGGCGTCGCATCCAGGAACCGCCGCAGCAAATCGGCGTTTTCGGGAAAGTGGCAATCGTGGTCTTCCTGGTGCATGAGGAAGCAGAATGCGTCGTTGAGCGCGGGCGGGGAAAGCGAAGGTCCTTCCTGGATGAACCAGTCTGCGTTTTGCGGCGGGAAATTCCCGCGATAGCCTCGGAAAAAATCGCGCCAGTAATCGGGCTGCTCGAACATGATGCGCGACGCGCGCTGGTCGTCGGGATCGGTAGAAAAAATCACCGCGCCGCTCGGGCCGCTGTCGGGCGAATGGAAGCTCAGGAGCGCGTCGCGAGCCGTCCACTGGACCATCCACAGGCGCGCCGGATGTCCCGCCGGGATGCGGAAATTCCCGCGGTCGGGTTTGTAGATGTCCCAAGGGCACCCGCGATGGAACATGCTTGTGTCGCAGGTGCGGTGATCGAACCCGACGCCCCAGAGGCACTCAAAACCCAGTTGATACGCGGCTTCGGTGAACTTCGATCCCACGCTTCCGATGAACTGGTCGATGGCAAGTGTCGCCGTGTAAAAATCGAAAAACGCTTCGGTGCGCCGGCGCGTCTCGCGCACAAGCGCCGTCACCTCCTCCTGCGATTTGGTAACGTTGTAATTCTCCGCCGAATGGTGGATGAAACTCGTCGGCATCACGCCGTAGTCGTCGCCGAATTCCAAACGCCAGCGCCGGATTGAGTCGTGCGCCTTGGCGGCCACTTTTTCGTCGATCAGCCACGTGATTGGGAGGCCTCGCTGGTGATACATCCGTTCGAGCTGGCGCAGTTTCGGCCAGGCGTCGCCTTCAAGCTCCAAGTTCTCCGGCGTTCCGCCAAACAGATAGCAAAGCGGGTCCCATCCATAGTGATAGTTGCTCGAAAGGACCATGCAAAGGAAAAACTCGCGCGGACGGAAAACCACGGCGGGAACAGTGAATTCGCGCCGCCCAATGCGCGCCCGCAACCGCCCGCGTCCGGGCCGGATGGCGCGCAACCCCACGCCCCACAGTGCGGGGGCATCCAGGCCTCCGCCAGATTCCACCCCCGCTGCTGCAACTGCTCCTTCCCCCTCTGCTTCTTCCGCGCGGCGCGGACGCGAATCCTCTTGCGGCGCAACGAAATCCGGCCATTCGATCCACTCGAAGGCAGGGCGGCGCGCCCGGCGGGCGGACCCGGCGCGAAAACGAAACTCGAATCGCATTCCGGCGATTCCCACCGCCTTGGACGCCGTCTGGATCATTTTTCTTCCTTTGCGTCTTTGCGCCTTTGCGGTGTCTCGCTCTCTTCGCCGCCGTTTCCGCCTTCTTCCTTGCGGAATTCGGCGAAAAGCGCGTCGAGAACGCCATTTACAAAGCGCCAGGCTTCCTCGTCGCCAAATTCGCGCGCCACTTCGATATATTCGTCGATGACCACGCGCGGCGGGGTGTCCTCGAAGTAAAACAACTCGGCGCAGGCGATGCGGAGCACGGCGCGATCGGTGGCGCAAAGCCGCTCAGGACGCCAGTTTTGCAGCGCGGCCTCGATGCGCGCGTCGATTTCTCGGATGTGTTCGAGCGCCGTGCGAACCAGCTGGAGCGAGCGGTCGGGCAGGGATTTTTTGCGTTCCGGCTCAAGCTGCGAATAGGCGCGCGCCGCTTCCTCGACGCTTTGGCGCGTATAGCCGATGGAATAGAGAAGTTGTATGGCAACGATGCGGGCGTAATGGCGTTTGGGCACGGCAGCTAATATCCGGAATCAAGAAATTGAAAGTGGGAGCAAGACGCAAATAAAGGCCGCGCCGCTCCCGCTGGCGTTTGAAATGCAATCCCAGCGCCCCCTTCGCGCGCAAGCCGAGAAGACCTCTTTTTACCGCGAAAAACACAAAAGGAACGAAAAAAGACATGGAATTAAGGTATTCTTTTTCGTAATTTTCGCCTTTTTCATGCTTAATTCTTCTTCTATTCGGGCGGCGGCGCGGGGCGCAGCCAGGCGAGCGTCGCGCCCCATCCGCCGCGGCCGGCGGGCGCTTCGGCAAAGCGCTCGACCAGCGGATGGCGGCGCAGAATATCGTGAACCTGGCGGCGGATTTCGCCGATGCCGCGGCCATGAATGATGCGCACTTCGCGGAATCCGCGCGCGGCGGCCTGTTCGAGATACTCTTCCACCACGGCGCGCACATCGCGCGGGGCGAAAAAGTGCAAGTCGATGGCGTCCTCGATAGGCACCTCGACTATTTCTTCTTCGCCAGAATCCGCCGCATCCGGTCCATTTGCCTGAACCGGCGTTTCCTCTTGGCCGGGAGCGCGCTTGGCGTCTTCGATGCCGGAGTTTGGGTCAGACGCAGGTTGGAAAAAGGGAATCCGCATAGGCAGAACTGATTCTCAGGGACTGACTCTCGGGGATTCTCGGGGACGGCAAGCTTATTGCGATGCTATCGTTGCTCGTGTTCTTCGGGCGATGGGCTGCCGAAGGCATTTGCCGCGCGCTGCTGCCATCGCACTGGGTCTCGTCTGAGATGCATGATGCCACCGACCAAGACATGATCGCCACGAACCTGATAAAGGACCCCGTATGGGAAACGGTCGGTAAGGCATCGACGCGAACGAAGGGAAAACACAGGCCACGCAGCGGGGTGATTCCGAATGCGCTCGAAAGCACGCTGCACCTCAGCGGCGAACTTGTATCCGAGGCCAGGGCATTGGCTGTTAAAATAGTCAACGGCCTCAGCCAACTCCGCCTCGGCACAAGACAAAACAAGGACCTTCATCTCCGATTGATCCTTGCCAGAACTTCTTCCGCCGGAGAGGCCGTGATTTTGCCCGATTCGTATGCGTCAATTCGTGATTCGACCTCCCTTGACCACGCCTCGTCCGCACGGCGGTCTGCGGACGGATCGAAACTTTGGAACAGCCTCTCGATTAGTTCCGCCCTATCCACCGGAGGCAGCCCCAAGGCTTCTTTCAGAACTTGCTCTGCCGTGGCGTTCATGGGCCTCTCCTGAACAGACATTCCGTTGCGCTAATAACTCGCCTGCAAGGCGATCTTGCGTTAATCCACGACTTTGTTCAGAGGATATTCGACAATGCCCGCGGCGCCGGCGCGTTTAAGCGCCGGAATCAACTCGCGCACGGTTTTCTCGGGCAAAATGCTCTCGACCGCTACCCATTCGGGATCGTGCAGCGGCGAAACGGTCGGCGAGGTCAGCGCAGGCAGCAGCGACAGTATCTCATCAAGCGAGGCTTTCGGGGCGTTCATCTTCACCCCGACCCGCTCTTCGGCCGCGATGGCGGCTCGCAGCAGCAGCGCAATGTTCTCGATCTTCTCGCGTTTCCAGGGATCGGCCCATGCTGCGCGGTTCGCAATGAGTTTCGTCCACGACTCCAGCACCGTGTCCACGATGCGGAGTTTGTTCGCCCGCAGCGACGACCCGGTTTCCGTCACTTCGACAATGGCATCCACCAACTCGGGGGCTTTCACCTCGGTGGCGCCCCACGAAAACTCGACCTCGGCGCGCACGCCGTGGCGTTCGAGGTAATCGCGGGTGAGATTGACGGCCTCGGTGGCGATGCGCCGCCCTTCCAAATCGCGCACGCCGCGGATGTCCGAATCCTCGGGCACGGCCAGCACCCATCGCACGGGGCGCATCGAGGCCTTGCTGTAGATCAGATCGGCGACTTCCACAACTTGGGCGCGGTTTTCGCGAATCCAATCGAGGCCGGTCAGACCCGCGTCGAACACGCCTTGCTCGACGTATCGCGCCATTTCCTGCGCGCGGATCAGCAGCGCTTTGATTTCGGCGTCGTCGCAGTCGGCCTTGTAAGAGCGCTCGCCGATGCGGAACGAATAGCCCGCCTTGCGGAAAAGCGCGATTGTGGCCTCTTGGAGCGACCCTTTGGGCAGCCCGAGGCGGAGAGATTTGGGGGTATCGGCGCTGGAAGATTCGCTCATTCGCATTTCCTTATTTGGATTGGCCGGAGGAAACGGCGGCGGTCGCGTTTTCGCCGGTCACGGAGGCATTGAAAGGATCAAACGGCCCCCGGTCACGCAGCGGAAGGTCCGAGTGGCCCATGAGATACGTGTCGATGTGGTGGGCGGCCTCGCGGCCTTCGTAAATGGCCCAGACAACCAGCGATTGCCCAAAGCGCGCGTCGCCCGCCGTGAAGACCTTATCGACGCTCGTTTTGTAATCCGTTCCGGCCCGGATGTTGCCGCGCGCGTCGTAAGCCACGCCCAGATCGTCAAGCAAACCGTTGTGTTCGACGTGCACATATCCCATCGCCAACAGGACGAGATCAGCGGCGACCGTGAACTCGCTGCCCGGGATTTCTTTGAACGACCGGCGGCCCGAGGCGTCCGGCTCGCTCCATTCGATGCGCACGGCGTGGAGTTTTTCGACGCGTCCATCGCGCCCGCTCAGGGATTTGGTCAGGATGCTCCAATCGCGCAGGCCGCCTTCTTCATGGGCGGTTGAGGAGCGCAGGATGTTTGGCCAATGAGGCCATGTGTTGGGCGCTGGCTCGTCGGGCGGGCACGGGAGAAGTTCGAACTGGCGGATTTCCGCCGCGCCCTGGCGCAACGCCGTGCCCAGGCAATCCGCGCCCGTATCTCCCCCGCCGAGGATGACGACATGTTTGCCTGTCGCCATAAGCGACCGGACGCCGCCGCCGACGATGCCTCCGACAGGTCCACCCAAGTCGTCGCCCGCCACGCGGCGGTTTTGCTGTTCGAGGAATTCCATCGCAAAATGCACGCCATCGAGTTCGCGCCCGGGCACATCGAGGTCGCGCGGACGGCGCGAACCCATCGTCAGGCACACGGCGTCGTATTGCGCGAGCAGATCGCGCGCCGGCACATCGCGCCCGACGTGGCACGAGCGCACAAACCGCACGCCTTCCGCGACCATCTGGTCGATGCGCCGCTGGACGATGTGTTTTTCGAGCTTGAAATCGGGAATGCCGAACATGAGCAATCCGCCGACGCGATTGTCCTTTTCATAGACAGTCACGTCGTGCCCGGCGCGGGTGAGTTGTTGCGCGCAAGCCAGCCCGGCCGGCCCCGCCCCAACCACGGCCACCTTGCGCCCTGTGCGGCGCGCGGGCGGCTGCGGGCGGATCCAGCCCTCGGCGAAGGCGTGTTCGACGATTGTAAGTTCAATGTTTTTGATGGTGACCGGCGTCCGCGGCAGGTTCAGAACGCACGCCTGCTCGCACGGCGCCGGACACACGCGCCCCGTGAACTCGGGAAAATTGTTTGTCGAATGCAGTTGGTCTATCGCCTCGCGCCAGCGGTTGCGATATACGAGATCGTTCCAGTCCGGGATCAGGTTCCCCAGCGGGCAGCCCGAAAGGCAAAAAGGGATGCCGCATTCCATGCAGCGGGCGCCCTGCTGGCGAATCTGGTCTTCCGGCATTGCGATGGGAATTTCTTTCCAGTCCTGAATCCGCTCCTCGACAGGGCGGTAGGAAGGAGTTTGGCGGTCGATTTCCAAAAAACCGGTTGGCTTGCCCATAAGATACTTCATCCAAAAGATAGGCGGTCTGCGCTTGGGGTTGGCGCGGCTGGCGCTAAGGCTCGCAAAGGCCTGAAGAGCGAGTGCGGAGCCTCGCGATCCCACTGCGACGCGGCTGGCGCTAAGGCCCGCAAAGGCCTGAAGAGCGAGTGCGGAGCCTCGCGATCCCACTGCGGCGCGGTCCGCGCCTGGAGAGGCGCAATGGCCGTTTCGCGGCTTTCCTCCGGCCTGGGCGGCCTTTTGCGCGCCGCTCCTGGCCAATCCACAAACGTTCTTTCTATCGGGCCGCCTCACGCGGATCAACGGTTTGTTGATCAGCGGCGGCGACTCGGGAGTTGACTTTCCCGGACGCCAATCGGAGCGTTTCCAACTGCGCGCCCTGACCTTGTCGCAATCCACCCTTGGGAAAGAACCGGAAAGCAACCCGAGAGAAGAAAAGGACGAAAACGACCCCAAGAACCTAAACGATAAATAAGGGCAAGAGAACCGCTGAAAAACTACCCCCCACTGACCACTGACCACTGCCCGCTTCTTCTTTCACAACTCTCAACTCATCCCCCCAAACTCGCTCTCCCCGGAGGCCCCGTTCATGGACATCAGCAAGCATTTCCAAATCATGCTCGATTACGAAATGCGTGCAAACCGGGCGATGCTCGATGCGATGGAAGCCGCCGTCTCTCCTCCCGAGCGCGCCGTGGCGTTTTTTGCCCACATCCTGGCGGCGCGCGAACTATGGATCAAACGTCTGCGCCACGAATCCACAGATGGTTTCGATCCGTTTCCGGCCTGGACCCTCGCCGAGCAACGCGCGCGTATGGAAAAGATCGACGCGACCTGGAAGGAATTGACCGCTCAATTCGACTGGGCGCGCATCGAAGAGCCTGTGGAATACACCGACACGCGCGGCGGACGCTGGCGCACGCGGCTCTACGATGCTTTGTCGAATCTTGTCACGCATTCGGCATATCATCGCGGCCAGATCGCGATTCTTCTGCGGCATTTTGGCGCCGATCCTCCTGTCGTGGATTATTTGTATTTCCAGCGCGAACGGCTCTGAGCGCTCCCGGTGGCCAATTGCGGGGGCAGTGAGGATTCCGGCGCGAGAGACGCCAAAAATCTGTGTGATTGAAAAGAAAAAGAAGGGCCTGATGAAGATGAGGCGAATGGACCGGGTTATGGAGGAAAAGGACGCCATCGAACTCCTGAGAAAGGGCGAATGGGGTGTATTGTCCACCGCGGACTCCAAGGGCCAGCCCTATGGCGTCCCGATGAATTATGCGCTGGAAAACGGCTATATCTATCTGCACTGCGCGGCCGCGGGAGGACATCGTTTGGAGGCCATTTCGAAAAAGGCCAAAGTCTGTTTTACGGTGGTCGGAAACACTGAAGTGCTGCCCGAGAAATTTTCCACCCGCTACGAAAGCGTCATCGTATTCGGAAAAGCGGCTCTGGTGGAAACGGATGAAGAGAAAATGGCGGCGCTCATGGCGTTTCTCCGCAAATACAGCGCGGATTTCATGGATGAGGGCGTTGCCTACATCCACAGAGACATGTCAAAGACGGCCATAATCCGCGTGACGCTCGACCAAGTAACCGGCAAGAGAAGGCCCTAGGGCAGTGGACATGGCGGACACACGGACATTCGGATAGGAATGGTCCCTTTGCATGGCGCCCGGCCCTGTTGGACCCAAACGGAAAATTAATGCGCGGCAAAAGGGAAGGAATTGACGCCCCTCCGCCGCGATGCTAATGCCCTTGCCGCCTTCGCCGGGATGGCCCATACTTCTGGGCGAAGGGGCGGCGGTGGCCAGATTCGCTTCGCGCCGCCCAGTCAAGAAAGGCGCAGTTCATGATTTCCCTGCCGCTTCCGGTTGATCCTTCGACAAACGATTCCTTCGCCAGTGGCGCGCCCTTCGCCGTTCTGTTCGACAGCGACGGCGTCGTGGTGGACAGCGAGCAAATCAGCCTGGTGGCATTTCGCCAGGCGACCGAAGAATTTATTGGCGCGCCGCTTCCCGAGGATGAAATCGAGGCGGCGTGCGGATTGCGCGACGCTGACATTGTGGCGCGAATGGCGCGGCGTTTCGGAGTGGCGGTGGACATCGAGGCATACAAAGACCGCAAGGCGTCTTTGTATCGTTATTACGCCGAAGAAAAATCCGTTCATGCCTTCGCCGGAGTGCGCGAATTGCTCGATCATTTGTCCGAGCAGCGCATCCCCTACGCGCTGGCTTCGTCCGGCCCTCGCTGGAAAATCGAATACAACCTGGCTGCGGCGAATTTGAGGCATTTGTTCCCCGTGGCTGTGAGCGGCGAAGAAGTGGAACGCGGAAAGCCCGAGCCGGACGTCTTCATCGAGGCGGCGCGGCGCGTCGGAATGGATCCACGTCGTTGCGTGGTGATCGAAGACAGCGTCAATGGCGTTCGGGCGGCGCGCGCGGCGGGAATGGCCTGCATGGCCGTTACAAACACCTTCGCGCCCTTCCAACTCCACCAGGCCGACCGCATTGTGGAATCGCTCGAACGAATCACGGCGGATGACCTGGGGCGGCTTGTGTTCGATAAAAATTTACGGCGCGCCATGCCGTCGGACGCGGCTCTGGCGGCGCCTCTCGCGGTCAAAACCCGCGTCAAAGTGCTGAATTAACCTGCAATAACGAAAATCACCCGCAACGGTGGCGGCAAAAATCGCACCCGCAATGCTTCCCTGCGGCTTAGCGGCTAGGTATTCGACACCGGGAGCCGGATTTGAAATATGGTTCCGTGCTCTGGCGAACTGTGCAGGCAAACCGTGCCTTTGTGGTCCTCGATGACTTTCCTTACCACAGACAATCCCAATCCTGTGCCTTTCGATCCTTTTGTTGTGAAAAATGGCTCAAAAATGTGGCCCAATATATGATCGGGAATGCCTGGCCCGTCGTCGATGACCTCAATAACGGCGGCATCGGCATTTGTTCCCGCGCACGCATTTGCGTTTCCCCCCCCGGCCGTCCCTGCGGATTTTTCACCGCGGTTCTGCATCAGGCGCGTGCGAATCATCACGCGCGAACCTCGATGATTCGAGCAGGCGTCGAGCGCATTGGTCACCAGGTTCAGAACCGCATCGGCAATTGCCATGCGATCCAGCAGCAACGGGGGGAGCGCGGGATCGAGTTCGCAATCCAATTCCACCTTGTGATCCGTTGCGGAGGCGGCGCATTCCTCCACAATCTCGCGCACGATCGTATTCAAATCCTCGGGCGCGATTTCCAGGGTCTGCGCCTTCGAGAATGCCAGCATATCCTTGATTAGCGTTACGATCCGGCTCTTGCTGCGTTCGAAGATCGGAAAACTTTCCGCGATCATTTCCTGATTGCCCATTTGAATGCCCGTTCGGATCAGGCTGACCGATCCCTCGATGCCCGTGAGGACATTTTTAATGTAATGGGCAATGCCCGCGATGGCGACACCGAGGGCGGCCAGGCGTTCATTTTGGAGGTTTTTCTCGATCAGGCGCGCGTTTTCGATCGCGAGTCCGGCCTGGCGGGCAAAAATCTGAAGGATTTTCGCATCCTCGCCCGAGAAGTGTTCACGCCCCACTGTGTTCACCACTTCAAGAACGCCAATCAGCGTCTCATTGCGTCCGATCATGGGCGCGGCGATGAGGTTGCGCGTGGTGAACGCTGTCTTGTCATCTGCCTTTTTCGAGTGGCGCGGATCGGTGGCGGCGTTTTCGCTTATGACAATCTCGCGTTTTTGCGCGCACAGCCCGGCCACGCCTTCGCCCATCGCAAGCCGGACAGGCTTGATGCGCTCGCCCGCCTCGCCGAGCGCCACTTCGAAAAACAAATCGTTGCGCTCGGGATCGTAAAGCAAAAGCGACGATCCCTCGGCCCGCATCAGCGATTTGCTTTCGGCCATGATGAGTTCAAGGAGTTCGCCCAGGCGGTTCACGGCGGAAATCATGCCGCTCAGACGGTAGAGCGCGTCGAGATAGCGGGTTTCCGCCTCGCAAACCGCCGCGTTCTCGGGTTGGGAATGGGCTTCACTCATGATGGAACTCCGGATGCAAACGGTGATTCTTCCCCAAGAATTCCACGCGCCGCCAACTCATTGCGTTTGATTCCAAAGCACTTTCGCCCGGCCGCGCAAAGAACAAAACCGTTGCACAGCACAGTCTCATACAACATGGCAAGTATAGAACGCCGCAGGCCGGATGCCAATCCGGAATCTTGGCCAGCCGAAAGACTGCGGTAGCCGCGCCGGGAAATCGCCCTTGCCTGAACAGCCCGAAAGCCGATGTATTTGGAGCGGAGACGGTTTATTGGCGCTTCGTTTCGCGATGTATAAACAATAAGTCCTGCAATAAATGAGAAATCACTCTCCACAAGGGGCATGATGTGATGCGCAAACCGGTTTGTTATGCCATCTGCCTGGAAGCGTTCCTGGCTCTGATTCTTGCTGGATGCACGCCGATGGGGCGGATGCTCGGACTGAAAGGGGCTTCCTCCGCCATGCAAACGCCGCCGGTCGTCGTGGACGCTCAGCCGCAAGGGGCGCTTTCGGGCGTTATTCTCTATTGCGGCGCGGGACATGGCTGGACGCTCGATTCCGCCGACCGCCGCCCCACCGACGGCGACAGCGGATGGTGGACGCAGCGCGGAATCACAAACGGCCTCGTCGAGGATTATGGCAATATCGACCAATTGAATCTCTTCGCTGAAATGGCTTGGCGCGCAGGGGCGACCATTGTTCCCTTCCGCCCGCTCGGACATCAGACGCGCGAAGTCGTGATGGACAACGGCGATCCGGGCGTGGAATTCAACGGCTTGTGGAGCGACGTCCACGCCTCTGTTTATTATGGTAACGCAAACGACGCAGCGGGCTATAGGGTGGCGCCGGCCTCGGCGGATGCGGAAACGGCCACGGCCCGCTATACGCCCACGCTGTCCGAAGCGGGCATCTATCCCGTTTATACCTGGGCGGATTACGGCGCGGACCGCCTGCGCCGCCAGCGCTATCGCATTCGCCACACGGGCGGAGTTACCGAGGTGTTTGTGAATCATCGGCGCGTGGGGCGCGGATGGGTGTGGCTGGGGAATTACTTCTTCGAAGCGGGACGCGATGGGTATGTGGAAATCAGCAATCGCTGCGGCGCGGGAGATGGCGGCGTGGTCGTGGCGGATGCAATCCGGTTTGGCGTGGGCATGGGCGATGTGAATCGCGGCAGCGGCGTTTCAGGGCAGCCACGAGAATTGGAGGCGGCGCTTTACTGGATCGAACGGATGCTGGGCCAGGGCGCGCCCGGCGATGTTTGCGCCCGCACGAAATTCGACGATTACGACGCCAATGTGGGGTCGCCTGCCCGCATGTCGGCCTGGATGAACAACGAGGCCGATGGCGAGTATGCAGATCGCATCTATCTTGGATTCCATTCCAACGCAGGGCGCAATGGGTCGCTGCGCGGCGCATGGACGCTGTTCAACAACGAATACACAACGACGGATCAGGAACGCTATGCGCAGGTGGTTTGCGAGGAAATCGAAAATGAAATGGAGCGTCTCGACGAGGGAGTTGCCTTTCCCGAGGACTGGAATTCCACGCTGAAAGTCAAGGTATATGGCTCGAATTACGGCGAAATCCGCTCGGGTTACAACAATAACGAAATGAACGCAACAATCGCCGAGGTGGCCTTCCACGATAACGCCCCGGACGCGGAGATATTGAAGGATCCGAAGGCGCGGCGCGTGATGGCGCGCGCGGCGCTTCGCGGCGTGATCCGCTACTTGAACGAGGCGTCGAAAGGGCGCGTGCCGGCGGCGTATCCGCCCGATGCGCCAACGCACCTCCGCGTGAAAGGCGCCGGCGGCGGAAAGGCTGTCCTATCCTGGAAAGCCCCCGAGCGCGGCACTGCGGCGGCGGAAGGCGATCCCCCCGCAGGGTATGTAGTGTATCGCTCGGAAGACGGGCGCGGATTCGCGGCGGCGGCCCGCATCGAAGGCGGCGAAACCACGCAAGCGCGCATCCAGATCGGACGCGCCCGCGCAGGTTCCGGCGCGGGAAAAGCGGGGGGAACGGTGTTTTTCCGCGTGGCGGCTTGGAATTCGGGCGGTGAATCCGATCCGTCGCCTGTCGTGGCGGTTCGCAACAGCGGCCAGGGCCGGGGGCGGCGCGCGCTGATCGTGGATGGCTTCGACCGCCAGGACGCCGGGCAGTCGCCGATTGTCGAAGTGGCGTCGCACCTCGGCAGCACCTCGGGCGGCGGCGGGCGCTTCGCGATTCTGCGGCCCGAACGCATGAATCCGCGCAACAGCACAGTGGCGCACGCGATCGCGCTGGCGGATAACGAAATGGATTTCGATTCGTGCGAAAGCGCCGCAGTCTCCGCTGGCCTCGTTTCGCCGCGCGACTACGCCCTTGTGGCATGGGCCTGCGGGACGGACGGCCCGGCAGGCGGCCACTCGCTCGACGAACGCGAACTGGCGATATTGCGCGAATTTGTCGAAAGCGGCGGCGCGCTTTTGCTCAGCGGTTCGGAAATCGGATCGGCCCTGTCGAAGGCAAAAGGCAGCGGCGCGGAGTTT
The DNA here is from genome assembly GCA_964446285.1 of uncultured Candidatus Sumerlaeota bacterium. Classification (GTDB taxonomy): domain Bacteria; phylum Sumerlaeota; class Sumerlaeia; order SLMS01; family CAYUNT01; genus CAYUNT01. The sequence continues at coordinate 29,258 of CAYUNT010000002.1, forward strand.
TCCCGAGATATTCTAAAATCGGAATACAAAGCCACCCTTCCGGGAGCATCGCGCGCGGCCGGCGTGTCCGGTTCTGTATTCGAGGGCGTGAGCGAATTTGGATTTGGCGCCGCTCAGGAGCCTGGGACGTTCGAGACGCCCGCGTGCGATTGGATCAGCCCGTTGCCAGGAGCGCGGGCGGCCTTGAAATTCGCCGGTGAAATCACCGCGCCCGGAGAAGGCGCGGCGGCCATTCAGGCGGAGGTGGGCGAAAAGGGCCGCGTGCTGTATCTGGCATTTCCATTCGAGGCGTCGGGACCGCGCGAAACCCGCGCCCTGCTGATGGCGCTGGCCTTGAATGATTTCCTGCTGCGCGCGCCCCGCTGACGCCCGCGCCAATGCCGATAGAAGAAATGCGCTTGCCTTGGCGGCCCTCAAGCGGGCAAGTCTGTTAAGAATAATTAAGGGCAGGCTTTTGGGCAGGCCCCTTTTTCATTTGCCGCTGTTGTTTTTGGCGGCAGCCTTATTCCCCCACGGCATCGTCTGAATTCGAGTTCTCCGGACACATGGCGCACGCATATACTCCCGGTTTGCAAGTCACCCCCGAATCCATCGTTGAAAAAACCCGTCAGTTGCCGCTTCCGGGCAAAGTGCTGGCAAAATCCGGCGACCGCGTAACGGCCGAACAGGTAATTGCCACAACGGATTTCCCGGGCGATGTGATTACGGTCAATGTCGTGAATCAGCTCGGCATCGAGCCGCACGACCTGCCCGAGTTCATGCTCAAAAAGGAAGGCGACACGGTCCGCGAAAACGAGCCGATCGCGGAAAACAAGCCGTTCTTCAAATTCATGAAGACGACAATCAAGTCGCCCATCACGGGAACGGTCGAAAGCGTATCGAGCATCACGGGACAGGTGCTTTTGCGCAATCCGCCGCGAAAAATCGAACTGCGCGCTTACATCGACGGCGTCGTCACAGAAGTGATTCCCGATTCGGGCGTGGTCATAACCACCGCAGCCACATTTGTGCAGGGGATTCTCGGAATAGGCGGCGAAAAAAACGGCGTGCTGGCGGCGGCCATCGACAAGGTGGATGCGGTCCTTACCGCGGATTGCATCCGGCCCGAGCACAAAGGGAAAATCCTGTTTGGCGGCTCGCTTATCGAGGCCCCGGCGCTGAAAAAGGCGCTCGAAATCGGCGTGGCGGGCATCATCACGGGCGGATTCAGCGCGCACGACCTCAAGGAATGGCTCGGCTACGACCTCGGCGTGGCTATTACGGGCGACGAAGATGTGGCGACAACACTGATTATCACCGAGGGATTCGGGAAAATGGCGATGGCCCGCCGCACGTTCGACCTGCTGAAGACGTGCGAAGGCAAACGGGCTTCGATCAGCGGCCGCACGCAAATTCGCGCGGGCGTGATGCGCCCCGAGGTGATCGTCCCGCTGGCCAAAGACCCCTCCGCAGTGGCCAAAGGGCGCGACGCCGCCTCGGGACTCAAGGAAGGCGACCCTGTGCGCATTATCCGCGAGCCGTATTTTGGCCGCCTGGGCAAGGTGGCCGGGCTGCCCCCGGAACTAGTAAAGATCGAGACCGAAGCAAAGGTGCGCATCATGAAGGTGGAATTGGAAGGCGGCGAGGTCATTACGATTCCCCGCACCAATGTCGAGGCGATTGAGGTATAGTCTCATGGTGTGTCTCCGAGCAAAAACATCCGCCGCCTTTCGTTTGTCGTTGTGCGGGCTGTGGCTTGCGGCGGCGGCAATAGCGGCTCATGCGCAAAGTCCATCTGCTCCCTCCGCTGAGTCTTCTGCGCCCAGCGCGTCAGACGCCGCAGGCAAGGCAGCGAAGGCGGCGCCCGCGCCACTTGCGCCTCCGAGCGGGTTCAAGGCGTTTGACATCCCGGGCGATCGCGGTGGCGCTGTGGGGCTTTCCTGGGATGCTTCGGCGGCCGACGCCCCGGGCCGCGAGTATATCCTTTACAAATCCACCTCGCCCGGCGGTCCGTTCGAGGAGTTCAAGCGATTCCCCGCCACCAAGAATTACCAGTCTGACGAGCCGCGCGTATTTGGATACTCGGCCAGCAACGCCAAGAGGCATTTTATCCAGCGCGATGTGGAGATCAAAGATGACAAGCCCGTTCGGGAATACTACCAGCTGGCGATTGCGGAAGGCGAAGCGGTGGCGCATTGCCCCGAAACCGTCACCGAGCTGGCCAAGCCGAACTGGTTCGCCGGGCACAAAATCAACAATCTGATCCTGGTGCTCTTTTGCTCGGGATTTGTTTTATTCTTCATCCACCGCGCGGGCAAAAATCCAAACCTGTTCATCCGCAAACTCAGCGGACTCGAAGCGATTGACGAGGCCATCGGCCGCGCCACGGAAATGGGAAAACCGATCCTCTACACCACGGGCTACAGCGACATGGATCAGGTTTCCACAATCGCCTCGGTGAACATCCTGGCGCATGTGAGCCGCAAGGTGGCCGACTACGATTCGCGACTCCTTGTGCCGTGCAAGTGGTCGATCGCCATGACCGTCTGCCAGGAAGTTGTGAAGGAATCTTACCTGAACGCAGGGCGCCCCGACGCCTATAATCCGCAGGAAATTTACTTCATCGCGGGCGAGCAGTTCAGTTACACCGCCGCCGTCGATGGATTGCTCGTGCGCGAGAAACCCGCGGCCATCTTCCTGCTCGGCACGTTCGCCGCCGAGGCCCTCATCCTCGCCGAAACGGGCGCATCGACCGGCGCCATTCAAATCTCGGGCACAGATTCCGCATATCAAATCCCGTTCTTTGTGGTGGCGTGCGATTACTGCCTGATCGGCGAGGAACTCTACGCGGCCAGCGCCTATCTTTCGCGCGAACCCAAACTGCTCGGCTCGCTCAAGGGGCAGGATGCGGGAAAATTGCTGCTCATCGCCGGCCTCCTGCTCGGCAATCTCTGCATGCTCATGCAATTTGGTTTGGGACAGATGATCGCCGCTCCGCTGGTCCTGGCGATCAAACGCTTCTTTACCCCTCTGTAATCCGCGAGGTGATCCGGTGAATTTCTGGAAACGCCAATTGCCGGCCGTGGTGGTCTTCGTCGTGGGGATGCTCATGGTGATTCAGTTTTATATTCCCCATCCGGCTTCCTCCGCGGTCCTCGAAGGCACTAACGTCTGGATGCGAATCATCCGCAACTTCGCGCTGATGCTCGGCGTGATCAGCCTGGTGAACAGCCATTGGCGGAAAATCTCACGCAAGCAATCCGGATTCGGTTACAGCATCCTGGTCTTTGTCTCCTTTTTCGCCATGACGTTCTGCGGCCTGATCTGGGGCATCGACGCCCCGCGCGATCTGACGCTTCCGCTCGAGGTTCCGGCGGAAATCATGCAAAAGGGCGGCGAATTCAAAACGGGAATCGATGTCGAGGCGATTGACCAGATTACATATTCGATCCCGCCCGAGGCAAAGGCGCCGGCAAAGGCGCTGCGGGCCAGGGTGGGCAAGAGCCAGGAACAGGAACTCAAACCGGACGTCCCAATACGTTTTGGGGAAAAAGGCCCTGTGATCGTCGTGGCGGAGCCTGGATCGGGAGAGGGCGAGCTTTCGGCCTCGATGCATGTCAAAGGACGGCTCAGCCCGGGATTCTGGATATTCAAAAACATGAAAACGAGCATGGAATCGACGATGTATTCCTTGCTCGCTTTCTTCATCGCATCCGCGGCATTCCGGGCATTCCGCGCACGCAGCACAGACGCCACCATCATGCTCATCGCCGCCATTATGATGATGATTGGCCGCGTTTCATTTGGAGAAATCATATCGAGCTGGTTCAGCAAGGATTGGCTGTTTTTCCCCAAATTGAGTTACTGGATGATGAACGTGCCCGTGACCGCCGCCAAAAGGGCCATATTCCTTGGCATTGCGCTTTCGGTCATCGCCACATCCATCCGCGTTCTTTTTGGCCTGGAGCGCTCTTACCTGGGGAGGAGCGAATGATGAATTTCGCCGATAAAATCCTCAAACTCGACCGCCGCTGGGTTTTCCTTGTCGTTGCCATCGTCACGGCCATTCCCATCATCCAGCCGCTGAACCTGCCGGTCTATGTGACGCCGGAAGTCCGTGGAGTCTTCGATGAAATCGAGAAGATTCCCGAAGGCTCGGCGATTCTAATCGCATTCGACTACGAACCCGGCTCGACGCCCGAGTGCGATCCGATGTCGGTCGCCGTGCTGCGCCACTGCTTCCGCCGCAATCTGCGCGTGATCGGAGTCACGATTCTGGCGGTGGCCGTCGGCCCGGCCGAGCGCGTGCTCACGCAGGTGGCCAACGAAATGGGCAAGGAACGCGGCAAGGATTACACATTCCTCGGCTTCAAATCTGACCGCGCCCCAACAGTAGTCGGGATGTCGATCTCGATCCAGCGGACGTTCCAGACCGACCGTTACGGCAACGAAACGGCATCGCTGCCCGTTCTGCAGGGCGTCGGCAAACTCGCGGATTTCCCCTACATGGTGGAAATCGCCGACGATTCAATTTTGGAATACTGGATTATGTATGCGCACGACACGGTCGGGCTGAAAATCGGCTCGTGCTGCACGGCAGTCATCGCGTCGGGGATTTATCCGTTCCTCAACTCGGGGCAACTCACGGGCATTGTGGGCGGGCTGAAAGGCGCGTCGGAATATGAGAAATTGGTGGGCTTCCGCGGCATGGCGTCGCGCGGAATGGATTCCCAGGCCGTGATTCACATTTTCATCATCGTCCTTATGGTGGTTGGCAATATCGCTTTTCTCGTGAGCCGCAAAACCTCCCAGCGGAGGCAAACTGCATGAATTTCCTTGATCCTTCGCTCATCGGAATCTGGGTGGCCGCGCTTCTGACGCTGGCCATTTACAGCTTCTTGTATAAGGACAACCCCTTCTACAAAGTGGCCGAGCACGTTTATATCGGCGTATCCACCGGGTATTTGGTTGTGGTGACACTGCGCGACGCCTTGTATCGCGACTTGTGGGAGCCGCTGTTTGTCAATCAGCACAAGGAATATCTCGTCATCATCCCCGCGCTGCTCGGGCTGATTTTGTTCACGCGCTTCACAAAAACCCTCGGCTGGATGTCGCGCATTTCCATCGCGTTTATTGTCGGCGCCGCCTCGGGAATGTCGATTCCCTACAATACGCAGACATTCCTGCTGCGCCACACCGAAGCCACAATCATGCCGTTTGCGGGCATTTCGGATTGGGCCGCATGGGTGAACAACCTGCTGATTCTGATCGGCGTGGTTTCCGTGCTCGTGTATTTCTTTTTCTCGATCAAACACGAAGGCCCGGTGCGTCCTGTGGCGCGCACGGGGATGATTTTTCTGATGCTATTTTTCGGCGCGGCCTTTGGATACACAGTCATGGGCCGCGTTTCGCTGCTGATCGGCCAGATGCGATTCCTGCTCGTGGACTGGCTCCACATCGGCTAGCCTCTTTCGGCAGAGCACCTATTAATCCGAGCATAATTAGTTGACAAGTTCTTTCTCCGTGAATGGGAGTTTGCATCCAAGAATGCAGGACCGGATGAACTGCTTGTTTTGCGCCCGCGCCCGAAACGAATCGCAGGCTTTGCGTTGCAATTGAGCCGCCGTCTTGGGCGAGAAGTTCGCCATGTCCACATACTTCACCGCGCTGAACACCCACTCGGTCGCATTGAGTTCGGGCGCATACGGGGGAAGCCACACCACCTCCAGGCGGGCGCGCACATCGGGCCGCGCAAGAAAATCCCGAACCTCCCGCGCCCGGTGGATCGACACGTTGTCCCAAAGCAGGATCAACGGCCCCGGGAGTTCGCGCAGCAGGTCCACCAGAAAGCAAAGCACCCGCGCCGCGCAAAACGCCCCCGCAACGATCTCGAACAGCAAGCCGGCCCGGTTCGTGATTGCCGCTATCACCGACAGTTTTTTCCAGTTGAAGCATTCCTCCACGACCGGCGTGTGGGCCACAGGCGCCCAGGTCGCGCGCACGAGCGGCTGCAGCGACAACCCGGATGCATCAGCGAAAACCAGTATTTTCCCTTCACGCCGCGCCCGGCTCTTGATCCGGGGAAAGACCCACCGGCGGAACCGCTCTATTTTTTTGGGGGTCGCGCTCGCGGGCGCGGCGGACGGGTTTCTGGCGCGAGAACCGCAAGGTTTTTCGCAGCAGGCGCGAGACGCTCGCCTCGTGGTAGATGACCCCGAAAGTGTCCGCGATGAGTTGGCGGATGCGCTTGCAGGTCCACAGGTTGGTCTCCCAGCCGTGAACAAGCGGCCCCTGGACAAGCATCCGGGCCAGGCGTTTGCGCTGGGCGCGGGTGAGTTGCGCCGGGCGTCCGCGCTTGCCGGGTTCAAAGCCATGCTTGGGGTCCTCCTTTGGGGCCTTGATCCAGTCGTAAACCGCTTGGCGGCTGATGCCATAGTGGCGGGCGACGGCGGCGACGGGCTCCCCGCGCGCAACCAGGCGGACGGCCGTGCGCCGCGCGGCCAGTTGGTCGGAGGGGGGACGGTGTTTGTAGGCAACTCGAGCATTCATGCCCCTAGGCCAGAACAAGGCCCGCAACAGCGTCAAGTAAATAAGATGGGATTAGTAAGAATAGGGTGCATCTCACTTTTTATCCACCCGCAGGCGAAACCGCCACGTTTCTTTCAGCGAGGCCACCTGCGGATGGACAAAAAAAGTGAGATGCGCCCGGTCGGCGCAGGTATGATCTTCTCAATGTTGCTCGCTGTTGCGAGAGAGCCTGGGCAATTCGTGAATTGACTGGTATCTAAGAGCCGCCTGCACCTTCTGATGCTCCATCGTCTGCAGAGAAGTTTCATAGTATGCGAGATATTCTTCGTTGCCATCCGGGATGGGAAAGCCCATGCTTTTTTGTTTGCGAATTATATCCTTGCAACGGGCCAGGCCTTCCTTGCAGCTGGCAATGGTTGCTTTATCTTCCTCCGCCAAAGTCACAAGAATACGCAGCCGGCCCATTTGCAGAAGAAAGTTGCTTGCTAAAGATTCGGGAAATTGAAGGTTTCCATAAACAGCTGCGAGTTTGCTCTTCGAAGAAGCACGCATATCCGTTCTGGCAGCATCATGGATTTCATTCAGAATAGAACTGCATTTTAACGAAGAGGAGTATTGGTCCATAAGATATTGCACATAGACGGCGCAGTCTGTCGTATTTCCATCCCGGAATTCAACAAGCGCCAGGCGGGATAAGATATGGCCTGCATATTCATTTCCTGATTTAATTTCCCAAGGCGACCATTGAGACCGATCGCACTCCACGGCCTCCAATGCAGACAGATAATCCAGGCGAGGGTCTTCTCGGAGATTAAACTCACGTATTTGCCCTATATTGAATAGCGCGCGCCCGGCCCATATGCTGCCGGGGTATTTCGAGGCCAGTTCCCGAAATCCCCCGCAGCATTCTTTGAGGGTATCCGCGTCCGAGATGGCGTTTTCCCAAGCCTTGCACAATGAAAAATACTCGGACTCCGGACTTTTCGCGGATGGCGCCTGGTTTGCTTTGGCGATGGGAAAATACAGCACAAGCCCTGCAAAAACAACGCCAGCCAGAATATAAAAGCCTCGCATAAAAACATCCTCCGCTTTACTTGGCATAAGTTCTATCTTTGTTCTCACTCATCACCGATACGAGGACATGTGGGCGGTTTGGCCGTGCGCAAAATTGACCGTAATCGGCTGCGAGGAGTTATTAGATATTGTCTCGGACATCACATATACATCATGCTCGGCATAATATGTAGTGTAGTCTCCCTCAAAAGGACCTTGAAGGGGCAATTGATCTTCGCAATAAATCGCCTCATCGCCTTCTGTGTTTCTCCACCCAAATGCACAAAAAAGCAAAACAACAGCCAAAATCACTTTCCCCCTGCTACCCTTCATGAGATCCCACACAAATGACAGGTAGAATAATAAAGCGCACAAACAGCACTGCGCAAACAATTGTGCGGATATGACGTTTGTGTTTGGCTGTCAATACAATTATATACATAATTAGAAATATTGTGCTCTTCACAACCGCCGCCATATTATACGTTTATATTTCTACACTTTCAGAAGCCCCCTCAAAGGCACGCAATGGGCTATGTTTTTTCGTGCAGCGGAGGAACATACACGCGGTAGTGCGGGCACCCATCGAAAGGCTCTGTGATCCAGCGTCCGCCGGGCAAATGACGTTCGATTTCCTGCGGAATCGCCGCCGGGCAGGGGTCCTGGATAATAAACAGCAAACGCCGCCCGGCGCGCTCGGGATGCCATTTCGCCGAGCGCGTTTTCCATGTGGAAAACGGCACAATCACCGCTGTGCGATCGCGAAATCCGGGATTCCAGGTGTTCATCTGGCTGTCGAAGGGGAAAAGGACTCCGCTTTCGTTGTGCGTGATGAATTCATACTGCGCGAGGTTGGTATTCATAAAATACGCCAAGCTCGTAAAGGGCGCGTAGTTTTTTATGAAGTCGTCTTTCCCCGACAGGACGCGGTCGTAATAGAGTTTGATATTATATTGCGCGAGAAAAAGCGCGGCAGCAACTGCGAGCACCGCCCCCATGCGCGCGGCGGGCCGCCATCGGATTCGCGTCAGCCCCCAAAGCGGCAGCGCCAGCGCAAAGGCACAAATGGAAATCGCCAAGTGCACGCGCTGATGATAGGGCGGATAGGGCAGCATCGTCAGTCCGCCCAGAATCGCGTTGTTGAGCAGGAAGAAAAGAATCAGCAATAAAAACGCGGGGGTTCGCCATCGCCAGAGCATCCACAACGCGCCCACTGCGGCAAGCCAGAATCCGTAACGGTCGAGGAATCCGATCGGCGTTGAGTAGGCATGATAGGCGTTGGGACCGCTATAATAGCCGCGGAAGGCGTTGCCGATGTTCTTCGCCGTCGCGACGATCACCGAGCGCGTCTGATAGCTGCTTAGCGCCCAGTCAAGCTGCGGTTTGTAGAGGAGTTGCGTGCTGGTCTGGCGGTAGGACGTTAGATACGGATGCGTTTCAAGGTCGTGGCGCAACTTGACGAGCACGAGCACGTAGATCGAGAGAGTGATGAGCAAGGGGGCGTTGCGCCGAAGCCAGGTTTTGTCCTCGATAAAACGAATTCCCACATAGATGGCAAGCGGCAGGAGAATAAGGCGGCCGCTGAAATACTGCATCGTAACAACAGCCGCTAGAACGGCCGCCAAAAGCCCAAAGAGCGCCTTGGCCCACCAGCGCCGCGCTTTTTCGCCCGCCAGAAACGCCCACGCCGCCGCGATATACACAGCCGAGGTTTCGTTGAAGTATCCGCCCTCGACGGACATAAACAAATTGTAATGCATGAACGCGCCCAGAAACACCACCAGGAGCGCATAAGCGGGGCCGAGCATCCATCGCGCAAAACCATAAAACACAAGCAGCATCATGACGCTTCCGGCCACACTGGCGGCGCGGCACCACGCGTCGGAATGCGTCTGGAACCATGCGTGCGAATACGGCAGCGCACGCAGCCAAAAGACCAGATTATACATGCCAGAATGCGACACGCCGAGGTCCCAGGGCATGTCTTTCGAGGCGTGCTGATTGAAAACGAAACGCCAGGCGGTATCGACTTCGTCGCCATTGAGCGGCACAACAAAACGCGAAAGCGCCGGAACGCACACAAACACAAACGCGCCTAAAACCAAGAGAAGAACAGCGAATTCCGATAACAGGCCATGCCGCCGAGGAGAGGTTGTGAGTTGCGAGTTGTGAGTTGTGGGTTGTGAGTTGTGAGTTGTGGGCTGCGAGTTGTGAGTTGTGGGCTGCGAGGGTGCGGCGGAAGGCGCAGGCGCTGGGTTTCCGGTGGCTTGGGCGTCCCGCCCAAGGTTCCCTTCTTGCTTTTTTACGGAAATTTGCGGCGCCTGCGCCTGTCTGGCGGTTTCCAATTCACCTGGCAGCAAATCGTCGAAATCGTCATAATCCCGAATTGGAGGCATGGAATTGCGCGAAAGCGCGGAATTGGGATTTGTATCTGGAGGAAAGGCCATTGTTGGGTCTTTGTGACTTTGTGGTGAATAGTTTTTATAAGCACACCATATTTAGCGCGATTGGCGGTGCGCAGCGGCGGATTGGAGAGTGACAACAGCGGCGAGAATACGCGGCGCCCCGCGCCTGGCGGTCCGAAACACAAACTGGATGCTTGCGGCGCGCCGTTTCCGCGCGCCTTGGCACGGGATGCGAACTGCGCTACTCCAATCACGCCCTTCGTCAAAGGCGCGCCCGAGAGCATCCGCTATTTCCCGCCGCGCGTCCAGCCCTAGCAGCGAAACCAGCGCGCGGTTGAGCATCGCATCTGCCCGCTCGCCCCACAGACGCTCCGCGGCGTCGTTGAGAAAAACCACATTGCCAATGGCGTCCGCAACGACAACCGGCCCGGCGGGCGCTTCCGCCAAACGCGTCAAAACCGCCGCGCGCTCCTCATCGTTGTTCCACAGTTCCAGAGGAAATCGCATGGACATGGGAAAATCTCCTTCACGGCCGCGCGGCGGGCGCGGGCGCCGGCGCGGATGCGGATGCGGATGGCGGCAGAGGCGCGGGCGATGTCGATGCTGGCGGAGTCCAGTCGCGTCCTGTGGTCCGTTTTTGCGTTCGAACGATATCGCCCGGGCTGACGGTTCCGTTCGTCGGATCATAGATTAAAAAAGGATTCCACGCGCGATCCGGCCCCACGCATTGCAGGCGCCATTCGCCGGTTTCATCGAGGAGCGATGGAACAAACCGCGTCGAAAAGGGGCGCGCGGCGTTGCGCTCGATGAGTTCAGGAATGTTCTCGTATCCGTAGCGACGCCAGATTTCATCAGGGAAATCCAGGGATTTTGGGACATCGCCGCCGAACGGGCACAGCATCGCGGCGCTCGAAACATACGCGATGGGCGTGCTCAGGCGATCCGGAACATACCACCATTTGAGGAACGTTCCGCGAATGACCTCCGGACCGCCCACAAAACCCGGTTCCGTCATGGGAGGATAAGCGTTTTCGTCCGTGCGGTAGGTTTCGAGCGCCGTGGCCACAGAGCGCATGTCGGCCAGCGCGCGCGCCACCTTCGAACGCGTTTGGGCCTCGAGGAAATTGGGAATCGCAATCGCGGCGAGCAGAGAGATGATCGCCACGACCATCAATAGCTCAATGAGTGTGAACGCGCGTTTCATTGCGGGAAGTTCCGGGCGCATTTGCATAATGTCATTCGGCCAATCACGAATTGGATGAGGAAGGCGAATTTGCGGATGTTTCCGAAGCGGCAGAGGATTCGTAACCAAGCACCGGCGCGAGCCATCGCTCAATTTCGCCGAGCGGCATGCCTTTTCGCTGCTGGTAATCCGCTACCTGGTCGCGTCCAATGGGCGCCACATCAAAATACCTGGCGCGCGGGTGCGCGAAATAATACCCGCACACGGACGCCCCGGGCGTCATCGCAAAGGATTCCGTCAGGCGGATGCCCGTGTTCGATTCGGCCTCAAGCAGGCGGAATATCTCGCGTTTTTCCGTGTGATCCGGGCACGCCGGATAGCCGGGCGCGGGGCGGATGCCACGATATTTCTCGTGAATGATGTCGTCGTTCGATAGGTTTTCCGCGCGGCCATAACCCCACAAATCTCGCACCTGCTTGTGGAGATATTCAGCCAGAGCCTCGGCGAGACGGTCAGCCAGAGCCTTCACGAGGATGGCGCTGTAATCGTCGTGCGCAGCCTCGAATTTCGCGCAGAGTTCCGCAGCGCCCGCGCCCGCCGTGACGGCGAACAACCCGGCATAATCGCGGCGTCCCGAATCGCGCGGCGCAACGAAATCCGCCAGGCACCATTGCGGGCTGCCGTCGTCGCGCTCGATCTGGCGGCGCATAAACCGAAGCGTGGACAGGGTTTTCGCATGTGTGTCATCCGCGAACAACACCACATCATCGCCCTCGGAGGCGGCTGGGTATATGCCATATACTGCATGGGCCTGAAGAAGGTGTTCGTCCGCAATGCGCCGCAGCATCGCCTGTCCGTCGTTGAACAATTCGCGGGCGCGTTCGCCCCAGCGCGCATCCTCAAGAATTCTCGGATACACGCCGCGCAATTCCCAGGCGTGGAAAAACGGCGACCAGTCGATGAAGGGAACAAGGTCCGCGATGGGGACGTCCCGCAGCGCGCGCACGCCCAAAAATGAAGGCGTGTCAATGGTTTCGCGGCTCCAATCGGGCGCGAATCGCCGTTTGCGCGCCTCCTCGATGGAAAGAAGCGGGCGGGCGGGGCGCGCCTGTTGATGTTCGCGGAGGCGGGCGTATTCCTCGCCGATTTTTCGCGCATAAGCCCCGCGTGTGGCGGGATCGAGAAGGCTTTGCACCACGCCAGGGGCGCGCGAAGCATCCAGCACATGCACGGCGGGCGCATTGTAATTCGGCGCGATTTTCACGGCCGTGTGCAGACGGCTCGTAGTCGCTCCCCCAATCAGCAGCGGCACTTTCATGCCCGTGCGTTCCATCTCGCGCGCCACATGAACCATTTCATCGAGCGAGGGCGTAATGAGTCCGCTCAACCCGATGATGTCCGCATGGCACTCGCGCGCGCGGCGTAAAATGTCCTCAGCCGGAACCATTACACCCAGATCAATTACCTCATAGTTATTGCAAGAAAGCACGACGCCAACAATGTTTTTGCCGATGTCGTGGACGTCGCCCTTGACAGTGGCGAGGAGAATGCGAGCCGCTGCGCTGCCGCCCTCCACTTTGGCGCCCCTTGCCGCCGCCTCTGCTTTTTCGCGCTCCATGTGTGGCGTCAGGAACGCCACCGCCTTTTTCATCACCCGCGCGCTCTTCACCACCTGCGGCAAAAACATCTTTCCCGCGCCAAACAAATCGCCCACTACACTCATTCCGCGCATGAGCGGCCCTTCGATCACGGCGAGCGGACGGCCCAATTCCGCAAGCGCCTCCTCAGTATCTTCGTCGATGTAATCCGCCACGCCATGGACGAGCGCATGGGCAATTCGCTTTTCGACGGGCGCGTTTCGCCACGCCTCCTCTTCTTTCTGTTCGCGTTTTCCGTTGTGCTTGATCTTCTCGGCGAATTCGACCAGCCGCTCCGTGGCGTCCGGGCGGCGATTGAGCAGCACATCCTCAACGCGCTCGAGCAAATCCGCCGGTATTTCCTCATACACTTCGACCATGCCCGCGTTCACGATGCCCATGTCGAGTCCGGCGCGGATCGCATAATACAAAAACGCCGAGTGCATCGCCTCGCGCACGGGTTTGTTGCCGCGGAAAGAAAATGACACATTCGACACGCCGCCGCTTACGAGGCAGCCCGGCAACTCGCTTTTTATGCGGCGCACCGCCTCGAAAAACGCCAGCGCGTAAGCGTTGTGCTCCTCGATGCCCGTCGCCACCGTCAGGACGTTTGGATCGAAAATGATGTCGGCCGGATCGTATCCGAGTTCGCCCGTGAGGATTCGATAAGCGCGCGCGCAAATCTCGAACTTGCGCTCGGCGGTATCGGCCTGCCCGCGTTCGTCAAACGCCATCACAACCGCCGCCGCGCCATACCGGCGAATGATACGCGCCCGTTCGCGAAAGACGTCCTCGCCTTCCTTCAGGCTGATCGAATTCACAAGCGCCTTGCCCTGGATGCATTGCAGCCCGGCCTCGATCACCTCCCAGCGCGAACTGTCGATCATGATCGGCACGCGCGCGATGGCCGGTTCCGAGGCGATGAGGTTGAGGAATTCGCGCATCATCGCAACGGAATCGATCAGGCCCTCGTCCATGTTGATGTCGATCACGTTCGCGCCGTTTTCCACCTGCTGGCGCGCAATCGTGAGCGCGGCTTCGAGATCGCCCCCGCGCACGCACTGGGCGAATTTTGGCGAACCCGTGATATTTGTCCGCTCGCCCACCACGATGAAACCCGTTTCCGGGCCGGCCACAAGCGGTTCGAGTCCGCTGAAGCGGCTGGCGCGGCGGCGCGGCGGCGGAACGCGCGGGGCTTCGCCGCGCACGCGCTCCGCAATGGCGCGGATGTGCGCAGGTGTCGTGCCGCAGCATCCGCCAACGATGTTCAGCCACCCCTCGCGCGCGAAATCCCGAAGCATCTCCGACATGTGCGCGGGCGAATCGTCGTATTCCCCAAACGCATTGGGCAGGCCCGCGTTCGGGTAGCAACTGACGAAGCAATCCGCCAGCCCCGACAATTCCTCGATGTAAGGCCGCATTTCCGCTGCGCCGAGCGCGCAGTTGATCCCGACCGACAGCGGGCGCGCGTGCTCGATCGAATACCAGAACGCCTCGACCGTCTGGCCCGAGAGCGTGCGCCCCGAACGGTCCGTGATCGTGACGGAAATCATCACGGGAACGCGGCGGCCAAGCGATTCGAACACCTCTTCGATGGCAAAAAGGGCGGCCTTGAGATTGAGCGTATCGAAGGTCGTCTCGGGCAGGAGGACATCCACGCCGCCTTCGAGCAGGGCGCGCGCCTGCTCCGCGTAAGCATCGGCCAGATCGCGAAACGTGACGGCGCGAAATCCCGGCCGGTTCACGTCGGGCGAGAGCGAGGCGGTTTTGTTCGTCGGCCCCATGGCGCCCGCCACCCATCGCGGACGCGACGGATCGCGCGCCGTGACTTCGTCGGCGGCCTCGCGGGCAATGCGCGCCGACGCCAGATTGATCTCGCGCGCGAGGGCCTGGGTTCCGTAGTCCGCTTGCGAAATGCGCGTCGCGTTGAAGGTGTTGGTTTCGATGATATCCGCGCCCGCATCGAGGAAATCGCGATGAATTTGCGCAATGACGTCAGGGCGTGTGAGCGAAAGAAGATCGTTGTTTCCGCGCAGGGGCGACGGATGCGCGGCGAACCGCTCGCCCCGGAAATCCTTCTCGTCGAGGCGGCGCGTTTGAATCATCGTGCCCATTGCGCCATCGAGGATAAGGATTCGCCGCGCGAGCGCCTCACGCAGCGCCCCCTCCGCCGCCGAGGAACCCACGAAAGAAGATCCAGCGTCGCTGGGCTTTGGATTTTGTTTTTTGGAATCAGAATTGGTCATGAAATCAAAGAGAGGAACAGGGAAAACATAATCTACAACTCAGAATATAACGCGCCTCGAAAATGCTCTTCGCAGCCGCGTTCCATTCAAATTCGCACACTCCCCCCAGACCATCAAACAGAAAACCTTTTGCCTAGTCCATCTACCCAATTAAAAAGAGCGCGGAAGGCCAATCTGGGCAGGCGCCTAATTCTTTTGGTAGTGCGCATTATTTGTTTGTGCTGTCATTTCGTCGGAAAGACAGCGGGGCGACATCGGGTATCTGATTTGGTATTCTCAAGATTATTCTCTTGTCTCAAGATTCTTGGCATCAATCAGGTCTTGCGGCCTGCCGGCGGCTTTCTTGGATCGGATCAGGTCCGCCCGCGAGATAAACGGGATATTCAATCCTTCTATGGGGACTTCTTCGCGGCGTTCCCATGCGGATTCAAACTCCATGCCGGGGATCGACATCATAATATCCAGCCGCAAAGGGGCTTTCCCCATTTGGTAAAAATAGCCAGGCGCGGAAAAATCCTCAGGCGAAAGATTTTGCAGGGGCGCGCCAAACGCCTTCAGAGCATTGAAGACTCTTTCCGCATTTTCCTTATCGATGGCGATCCACAGGTCCAGGTCCTTGGTATACCGTGGTTCCGTATATCGCATCACGGCATACCCGCCGACAACAAGGTATCGGACCTTATAATCGCTGAAAATGTTCAATAGTTCTTTGAAGTCGGGGCTGGTCAGCATATCCTTGTCTCACAATTTGATAATCCTTCACCATATCGAGCGCGGCCTCAAAAATAGCCGCCGGACCTTGGCGCTGCCAAAATTCCACATCAAAGCGGCGGTCGTCTTCGCCAGCGCCGCCGGTCTCCTTTTCGCCGCCACCGATTTTGCCATACACTTCAATAATCTCAGACATGATTTCCTTCTCCGAAGTTTTCGCACAATGCCGCTGTCATCAAGCCACACATATTCGGCTTGCCGCTTTTGCATGGCGGCAACACATGCAAGGTCACACATTCCCCCCAAGGCCATCAAACAAAATACAAGCAAGTCGGATGGCATAGCCTTTGTGGCAAGGTTGCGGAGCCACTGTTGGAGGCAGGGGCTGCTAATCGCGCCCGGAGGAGCGCACGAGGATTCCGCAGATGCGGTCTTGGGTGGCGCGGATGGTGGCGACGGGCGAGGAAAAGTGATTCGCCAAAATGGAAAATGCAATCTCTCGTCCGTCGCGGCCCTTAATATAGCCTGAAAGTCCGCTGACATCGCGCAAGGTGCCCGTCTTAGCCGTGACTTGCCCTTCCATCCCGTCCTTGCTCATGCGATAACGCAGCGTGCCGTCGCGGCCCGAAACTGGCAGCGAGGCGCGAAACGCCTCGGAACCCGCGCCAGAGGCCATCTCGCGCAGCAGCATCACAATCGCGCGCGGCGCCACAAGGTCCGTGCGCGCCAGGCCGCTGCCATCTTCGCCCTCGACGAGCGAATCCGGAATCCGCATTCCGCGCAGGAATCGCGCCTCGGCGGCGTGTGAGGCGTCGTAGGAGCATTGCCCCGCCGCGCGCCCCCCGGCGGCCAGATAGACCATCTCCGCCAAATGATTGTCGCTGTCTTTGTTTGTGCGTTCGATGATCGCGGCGAGCGGCGGGGATTTGTGTTCGGCCAGCAGGCGCGCGCGGTCCGAAGCGGCGTCCGGAGCCACTCGTCGCCATTCGATTTCCACGCGCCCCTTGAACTCGATGCCTTCGCGGCGCAGCGCGTTTTCCAGCGCCTCCGCCCACCCAGACACCGGATCGGGCAGAGGAAGCGTCAGCGATTCCGCAGGCAATCCCTGGGGAAATTCGCCCACAGCCACCAGCGCGGCCGGTCCGGTGGCGCGCGCAAGGCGGAGAGTTTTCTTGCCCGAAGCGCCAACCGTGCGTGTTTGATTTTCAAGCGCGAGGCCGCGTTCGAGGCGCGGCGTAATTTCTGCGCGGCACGGCTCGCCTGCCACATCCGCCGGGGAAAACTTGACCAGAACACGGTTTTCGTTCAGCGCCAGCGCCGACGGCAGCGTTCCGTAGAGTTCGAGCAGTTGATCCCACGCCCATCCGGGCGGCATGAGCGCCGGGGATTCGTAGATGGAAGTGTCGATCACAACGCGCCCCGCCACGCTCTTGATGCCTGCGTCCTTTGCGGCGCGCGCCCAATCGCCGAGCAGCGCCAGGCCCGAGCGCCCGCGCAGGAATTCCGGCCGCATAGCCGGATCGCCGCCCGCCTCGAGCACGAGATCGCCATCGAGCGCGCCCGCGCCGTCCAGCGCCCCTGCCGCCCAAAACCGTGTTGTGAACTGATAATCCGCGCCAAGTGTCCGCAGCGCGAGCGACGTTGAGAACAGTTTGCGGTTCGAGGCCGGCATCAAGCGTTCATTGCCCCCGGCATCAACCAGCACCCGCCCCGTCGAGAGGTCCAGCGCATACACACCCCACTGCCCGCCGCGCTCGCCGAGTTTGGCAATTTCATCCGCCACGAGCTTTTGCAGCGACGGATCCGGCCCCGATGGCGCGCCCGCCGCTGATAAAGATGCCAGGCAGAATAGCGCCAGCGCGGCGCACAAAGAGCATAAGGATAATCGCATTATTCACACAGCCCCAACGAAAAACGATGCAGAGAATATGCACCGCGCCATCGCATTGCAGCGTCAGAATCCTGGAATCCGCGCGGCGGCGGCGGCGTCCGGGCGCCTATTCACGGAAAGAGGCCAAAGTGACGCAAGCACGATCTATCACTTCATCCGCTCCGTCGATGCCGGCGTTGTGATTATTGACCAGCATGCTGAAGACGAGATCGCGCCCGCTGGCGTCCGTCACGTATCCGGAAAATCCGCGCACATAGCCGATGTATCCCGTCTTGGCCTGCACCTTGCCTTCGGCGGCCGTTCCGACCATGCGCTTATCGAGTGTCGATTCCTCGCCCACATAAGGCAGCGAGGTCCGGAATACATCACGCAGTTCAGGGTTGTTGTAGATGCGGCGCAAGAGGGCGCAAAACTGGCGCGGCTGCACATAATCCTGGCGCGCAAGCCCCGAGCCGTCACACATTTGCAGTTTGTCTGGATCAGGAGCGCCGATTGCCTCGAACCACTTGCGCACGGCTTTGAGGCCGCCATCGAAATCGCCGGGAAAGCCTTCGTGAACCGCCAGCGTGCGCAAAATCTGATCGGCGAAAAAGTTGTGGCTGGGTTTGTTGACCACGCGGATGAGTTCGGACAAAGGCGGCGAAACATGCGTGATGAACGTCTGGCGGCGCCCGGGAGCGGGCTTGTCAATGCGCGCCGGATCGCCGAGTGAGCGGATGTTTCGCGCCGCGCCATCGACGCGGATTCCCTCGCGCTCAAAGGCCTCTTTCGCAAGCGTGGCCGCATAGAGCGCGCCATCCCACACAGCCCCGCGTTCGCGATGCGGTTTTGCGTCGATGGCAATTTCGCCCCGCACGACAAAGACATTGCTGCCCGTCTCGCGCGAGACGATGTCCGCCGTGGTTTTCGTGCCCGTGGTTGCCGTGGTGGCCTCATTGACGAGCGTGATGAATGGAGTGGCCGGAACGACGCGCAGCGAAGGGCGGTCGCCAACGGCCTTGCCCGGCGTGGTGTAGAATCGGAAGCAATTTTCCTCCATCGCCAAGCCGCTCGATCCGCAACCATACCAATAGGGCAGATCGCCATATTCCCAATAAGATGAAATGTATTCTTCGGTAAAACAACGCCCGTCGCCGATAATATCGCCCGAGATTTCGCGAATGCCCGCGTCCTTGAGCGCCTTGGCCCATTCGGCCAGGAGTTTCGCGCTGTCGTGCGAGTCGTCCGGATGCCATGCGCCGAGCGATGGATCGCCCGATCCCACAATGACCAGATCGCCATCGAGCCGCCCATTGCGAATCTCGCCCACGGCGTCAACGCGCGTCGTGTAACTGAAGTCCTTGCCGAGGCGGTCCAGCGCGGCGGCCGTCGTGACGAGTTTTGTATTCGAGGCCGGATTCATGGACTTTGCGCCATTGAGATCATAAATCACTTCGCCTTCGGCGGTTTCCACGCGCACTCCCCAAAAGGCGTTATCGAAGCGCGGATCGCTGAAAATGGTATTGAGGTCCGCGCGGAGTTTTTCGCGCGCGGGCGAAGTGGCAGCAGCTGCGGGCGCATTGGATGCGGCGGATGTCACAGCGCCTGCGGCGTTGCCTGCGGCCTCGCGCCCGGGCGGCGGGCAAAGCGTCGCGCAGCCCAAAATCCACGCGCACAAAGCAAAAAGAGAGAAAAACCGCAGCAAATCAACTGGTCGCACTCGAATCATGCAACAACTCCACAAAAAGAATGCCGTCGGGTGCCGGCGGCGCAGAAAGAAGTGAAAACCACTCGCGCCAAGTGGATCAAGGTCAATGGAGCGCCACTGGCCGCAGACCCAACGGCGCGACGCGCAACCGCCCTTTTCAGTCCGCAACGCGATCGAGAGGCACTTCGCGTTCGATGCCCGCCCACAAAAATACAAGCACGGCCTTTTGCACGGGACGCCTGTGTATTTCGGACAGCGCCCGCGCATAAAGGCGGATTTGTTCCGCATACGAAATGGCGCGCTCTTCCAAGGCCGGACCGGCGCTCACCTGGTCCGTTTTCCAATCCAGGAGGAGGAGTCCATCCGACGCGGCGGCCACGCAATCGGCCACGCCCTGGACTACGATACTTTCGCCGCGGAAGCGCGCACGCGCGGTTTCGGGGAGAAATCCATAGACCTCGCCGGCGGGAACAAGCGCCGTGAACGGAACCTCGCGGCGGATGGCGCCTGCGGGAAGCGAGGCGAGGCGGCGTCCGAGTTCGCCCTGAAAAAACCGCGCCACGGCGGCGCAATCCACCGCGTCCGCCGCTACCGCGGGCAACAAGCCCTGATTGATCAGCGCCGCCACTTGCCCGCGCACCTGCTCTTCAGAGTCCGCGCGCGAATAATCCAGGTGGCGCATGGCTAAATGCGTAATCGTTCCGCGCTCGGCCGCTCCCAGCTGCGGCGGACGCTCCTCCTTCCCGGGTGATTCCTCACTCTCTTTCGCTGAAAATTCCTTGCATGTCTTTCGCGCAGATGCGGGCGGCGCAAACGGCCATCCGGGCGCGCCATCCTCTGGTTCGCTCGCGTAATCCCAGAGACGTTTGATTTCTGTTACAGACATCTTCGCGCGCAGTCCGCCAGGAAGCTCGGGCGCGGAAGAGGCGGCGGCTATGCGGCGGAGCGATTCCAGCGCCCGCGCTTCCCACGAGGCGCAGTCGCCCGCAAAGGCATTCGACGCTCCTTCGGCCGCTTCCGCTTCTGGCGGCTTTGCGAATTCCGTATTAGCGCCTGTGATTTCTATGCGCTCGATGATGTGCGCGAGCGTTAGCGGAACGGACTGATTGCGGGCGATTCCCAACGAGGCGCCGCGGCGGCGTTGTTCTGCCCTGGCCTCCTCGGATTTCGCCGCCAACTCGGCCGATCCCGCAAGCGCCGGGCCAATCCAATCGAGCAGACACCGCGCCGATGAACGCAAAAACACAGGAAGCGTCTCGGATTTTGCGCCACCGCTCCAGAGCCGCCACGCATCGAAGGCCTCGCGCGGGCGCGCGACAGTTCCGCTCAAAATCAGCAAATCGCGCGCCCGCGTCATGGCGACGTAAAGCAGGCGCATTTCCTCGGAAAGCATGGCGATGCGCCGCCCCGCGCGCACGGCTTCGTGATGAAGCGCGGGCAGATGCACGCCTCGCTGCTTGCAGGGCGCGCGCATCCCGATCAGGCCGCGGCGATCAGTGACAATCGGATTATACAGGTCTGATAAATTGAACCGCCCCGACAGATTGGCAATCACAACCACGGGAAATTCGAGACCCTTGGCGCGATGGATCGAAAGCAGCCGGACGGCGTTTTCGCCGGGCGGCGCATTGTCGCCCGAGGCCGGGTTCTGTCCCGATTCGGCCAGGCGGCGCAAAAATCGCAGAAATCGCGCAAGGCCCCGATTCGCGAACGTGTCAAACTGCGCGGCGCGCTCGCGCAACGTTTCGATGTTGGACTCACGCAAATCCCCATCCAAACCGGCGCATGCGGCGGCCCGATACTGCGATTCCGCGAGGATGCGGTCGATCAATTCCGCGACAGATACTTGCCGCGATAAAGCGCGCCATCGCTCGATACGTTCGAGCGCCGCGCGGCATCGCTCCGCTAAATCTGAGCTATCGTCAGAATTCGCACTGGCCTTCGCGCCGGAATCGCCTGCGGAAAATGCCCGCGCGGCCGCGTAAAAATCGCCTTCGGACGCGCCGAGGCGGATGCGCATCAGGTCATCGGCGGAAAAGCGGCAAAAAGGCGAACGCAAATACGCCGCCAGCGGGATGTCCTGGCAGGGATTGTCGAGAATTTCCAAAACCGATACCAGATCGCGAATTTCCAGCGCATCGAGGAGGTTGCCGCCCGGCGGGGCCTTCACTGGAATTCCGCAATGCCGCAACGCCGCCGCAAACACATCCGCGCCCGTCATCGAGCGCATGAGGATCACGATGTCTCCCCACTGCACGGGCCGCCACACGCCGCCGGAGTCTTCGATCCACAAATCCGCGTTCTGGCCATCGGCTCGTCGGCCCACGAGCGACCACAACCGGCTAGCAAGCGCATACGCCTCGCGTTCGAGCAGGGCCGGTTCGGCTTCGGGAGCGGCCGCGTCTTCGCCTTCCCCTTCATTTTCCTCGCTAGCGGCTTCATTTTCCGCGCCGCCATCCGGGGAATGCGCTCCTTCTTCGCCGCGCGTATCCGCATCCGATGGCTCGCCGTTTGGCGAAAAAGCCACGGCCGATTCTCCACCGTCCGCGCGCGAGACGATGGGCGCGCTGGAATCCACAAGCAGCCACTCTACAGGACAATTGTCTGGATTTTTCGAGGGCGGCAAATCAGCGGGCGGGTCGGACGCGCCGCGCCCCTGCACAAGACGCGCGGAATCATCATAAGGAATTCCGCCAAGCGCCACGTCCATCAGGCGCTCGAAGACAGAATTCACCGCGTCGATCACCGGACGCCGGCAGCGATAATTGCGCGGAAGATCGATGCGGAAATCGGCTGTGTCTATGTTGGCAACATGATTTTCAGTTGTGCCTGCGGATAGCGCGCCAGCCGATGCCGCGCTTTGCGGCGCATCGGGCCGGAGCGATTGCGCACGACGGTAGGCGTCAAGGAATATCTCCGGTTCCGCCAGCCGGAATCCATAGATGCTCTGCTTAACGTCACCCACGGCAAACAGGTTCGGCGCGCGCCCTTGCGCATCGTTCTGGCGGCTCACCAGATGCAAAATCGCCGCCTGCAACTCGTTGATGTCCTGGTATTCGTCCACGAGGACCCGCTCGAACCGGTCGCGATACTGCAGCGCCACCGGACCCGGCGTGAGAAAAGCCTCGTTCGAACTCAGATTACTTGTCTCATTGATCCTTGCGGTTTCATTTGTCCCATTCGTCTCATCAGCGCCAACCGCGCTGCTATCCACTTTTGTCTCACGGGCGGAGAGCGCATCGAGAGCCAGGCGTTCAATGTCATTGAAATCCAGCGCGCCAATCTGTCGTTTTTCTCGCGCATAAGCATCCAGCGCATCCTCGGTGAGCGCCAGAAAGCGTCCTATCAACGGCGATGTCGAGCGCACGCCATCAATCCAGTCTTCGGGAGAAAAACGCGCCTGAAACTTAGCAAGCGCCGTCAATTGTTTGCGGGCCGGATCGAAGACGCGCGCCTTGAGAAGGTTTCGCATTTCCGCATATTCCGGCGGCACGCGCGGACCTTTGCGCGGCATTTTCGCGCTGGCGCAATCGGCGAGAATCTGCTGCCATTCCGTCCATTCGCCCGCCGCCAGCGAGCGCCGTGCGCGAATCGATGCGTCGCGCAAATCGCCTGCAAATCCCGCCAGTTTTGCATCCGGAATTCCGCGCGCGGCCAGTTCGCGCAAGAGCCAGTCGAAACGCGCCTCGATGTCGGCGTGCGCGGCCTCGAGGGTTTCGATAAATCGCCTCCCCCAGAAAGTCCGCTCCAGAACAGGTATTTTACCTGCGGGCGAGCCGAATTCCCCCAGCGCCGCCAGAACGCGCGCCTTCCATTCCGCCGGACGCGCCGTCGTGCGTAGGAAATCCGCCGCGCGCCTTACCTCGCCAGCCAGCCGCGCATCATCGCGCCGTCCGCCGAACGCATCCACCAGCGCCCGAAACTCGACCCCGCGCGGCCCGTCGTCGCGGTAATGCGCCTCAAAAACGCCATCGAGCGTTTCCGCCCATAGCAGCTCGCCCTCCTCGGCGTCCAGCACGCCGAATCCAGGATTTATATCCAGGACGTGGAAATTCTGGCGGACAAGTTCCTGGCAAAACGAATCCAGCGTCGAGATAGAAGCGCGCTCAAGCAGGGCCAGCTGGCGGCGCGCCCGCGCGTGGTCTGGATACTGCGAGAGCGTTTCGCGAAGCGCTCCGCCTATGCGGTCTTTCATTTCCCGCGCGGCGGCCCGCGTAAACGTGACAACCAGAAGGTTCTCGATATCGAGCGGCGGAACTTCCTGCGTAATGGCGTAAAGCACGCGCCCGGCGAGCACGGACGTCTTGCCCGCTCCGGCGGCGGCGGAAACGAGCAGGTTCACGCCGCTGGTTTCGACGGCGAGGCGCTGTTCGGGAGAGAATTTCATTGCCGCGCCTCGCTTTCCTGGCCGTTCTCCGCGCCACGATATATTTTGTCATTTGCCGCGGGCGCGCTTTGACGCAAGCGTTCAAGCGCTTCCTCCGCTCTAAGGCGGGGCAGGGCGCGCGGCGCATCCACGCGGTCGTCAAACCGGCACAGTGGACGGAACGGACACCATTTACAAGGTATCTTGCCGCCATAGCGCACCGGCGCCACCTCGATTATGCCGTTCAGGATTGCGCGCCCCGACGCGGCGATGAAGCGCCCCGCATGAGCCAGCACGCGGTCCATGTCGCCATCCGCCAGCGCGTCGCTCCATCGCATCGAGACCTCGCCCGCCTCGCTCACGCGAGCTCGGTGGAAAACGCCCTTCTCGCCTGGGTCGATGGTTTCGAGCGCCGCCTGCCATCGCGCCTCGAACATCCCTCGCATCTGACGCCGCGCGTGACGATCCGTCTCCGTTTCGGACTCGGCGTCGTCAGGGTGTGCAAATTTCGGCGCCGCTTCGATCACTGGCATGTAAAACGCGCCCGCCGCGCGCGGATGCCCGCCGAGTTGCTGCGCGGCCCGCGGCGAGGCGCACACGGCAAGCAAATACCCCGCCAGCTGCAATTGAAGACCATAATACAATTCGCCCAAATCCAAAGGCCGCGCCGTGGTTTTGTAATCCACCACGCGCACGCCGACCTCCGTCGCTGGACCTTCCGCCGCGCCCCGATTTGATTTGTCTTCTCCAGCAACGGGCTGTGTTGCGTCCAGGCGATCGATCCGTCCGCGAATTCGCAGCCGAATACCATCGCCCAGATCAAACTCCAGCGGATCGAGCACCAGTCCGCGTTCTGAATCCGCGCCTGCCGCGGCCCCTTTTGCCACAGCGCCGCCCATCCCGAAATCCACCTCGGCGCCCACGGGACGGAACCGGCTGCGGCGCAGCGACGACGCCACCGTCCAAGCCATCGCACCGAGCGTTTCGCGAATCCGCTCCAGGAGAAAACGCATTCGCGCCGTGCTGAGGAGGAGTTCGTTTTTCAGGCGCGGCGCGGCCTGGTCGAGGCACCGCGCGATTTCCGCACGAACCGTCTCTTCGCCAAGCGCCGCCAAGTCTTCACCGCGTTCGAGCGCCCCGCCCACCCACAAACCCATCACCGCGTGGTAGAGCGATCCGAGGTCCACGACCTCGACTCGATATTCCGGGCGCGGTTCGAGCGCGAGCAGATTCGCGGCAAAATGCTGGAACGGGCACGCGGCGAACGATTCGATCCGGCTGAGCGAAAGCGGCACAATCCCTTTCTGCGAAACAAGCGCCTTGCGCGCCAGCGCCGGATCGAGGCGCGCCTGCTGCGGTTTTTCCGCGGCGCACTGGGCCATCTGCACCGCCTGCGCCAGCGCGGGGGCAGCGGCGATGGCTTCCGCGCGAAGCCGTTCGAGCGCCGCACGCGCCTCGGGATCGCGTCCGGCCCCGCCCGTCCTCCCTGTCATCGCTTCCGCCCACAACGATGCCCATGCGCCAGGTGTATCCGCGCTTTCCCAGTCCGAATAATGATTTCCGCCGATCTGCTCCGGCTCCGCCCCCGGAAACAGCGCTCGCATCCGCCTCCAGAAAGGCGACGGGAACAACGCCTCTCCTTTCGCATCTGCGAGCGGGCGGCTCGCCCACAACCGCCTTTCCGCGCGCGTAAATGCAATGTAGGCTAAATACGATTCGTTCAAAAATAGTTCGCGCGAAGGCGGCGCCACCTCGCATCCGAGCGTCCGCAACAAATCGCGCTCGGCATCGTTCAGGAGCGGGTCCTGCGCGCGCGCGCGCGGAAAATCCCCTTCCGACAAGCCAATCACCAGGGCCGCATCCAAATCCGGCTGGCGCGAACGGTCCACGCTCCCGAGGCTCGCCGCATCCAGACCCGGCGGGATGACGCCGATGCGCAAATCCGCAAGCGCCGTCTCGACAATCTCAACCGCTTCCCCGCCAGCGAGCGGTTCGCCTCCAAGCGCCTGCGCCATTTGTTCGAGGGCGCCGCGAACGATTCCGAGCGCCTGGCGGTGTTCTTCCGCCCGCGCCGGATCGCCATCGCGCCGCGCCTGCTCCTCGAGCGCGCGCAATTGCCCCTCGGCGTCCACGCGCCGCATCCAATCCGCCAGCGCCTCCGCCAGCCGCTCCGCATCTGTGGCGGCCTGCGCATCCTGCCCGATCTCCTGCTCCTCTTCCTGATTTTCTTTGGCGCCAATTGAATTTTCCGCTTCTGGAGGACGCATCGCCCCGAGCGCATGCGCCGCCTCCCACTCGACGAGCGGATTCACAATCCGCAGCCGCCAGGCGTTGATGCGCGCCAGTTGCTCGCGCCGCCGCGCCTCCTCCCGCGGATCCATTCGCGGGTCGTCATCATCGAGCCGCCGCTGTCCCCACACCTGCCACCCCCGCGGCGACGTCCAAACCCCGCGCCCCGTAAAGCCATGTTCGATCGTGTAATTCTCCAGCCGGTCGATTGCCTCCGGCTCGATTCCCGCCCCCGCCAATCCTGTTTTCAGCAAATCGAAAACGTCTGGCGAATGCCATCCGCGAAACGTCACGCGCGCCAGCGCCTTAAGCGCCGCCACAAGCGGATGCGCATCGAGCGGGCGCCGCTGATCCACGAAATAGGGAATGCCGAATTCGCGCAGCGCGGGCGCAAGATCGCCAAGGCGTTCCTCGATGCTTCGCGCGATAATTGCCATGCGCCGCCAGGGGATTCCCTCCTCGCGATGCAGCCGGGCCATTTCGCGCGCCGCCGCCCCGGCCTCCGCGCGAGGCGACGCCGCCTCCACCAGGCGGATCGAAGGCGGCGCAGCACGCGCCGGCGGCTCGTGTTCCCGCGCAGCGGGTCCTCCCCAGGGTATAGGCCGGACGCGCCCCCATTGCGCTTCGAGATGCGCGAGGTCGGGCGCTTGTGAAAATCGGCCCCGCGCCTCGCCATTTTCTTTTGCGCCTTTCCCATTATGCCCCATCCCGGCGAGCGCCAGCGGCTCGAGTTCCGGCACGCCGAGCGCCGCAGCCCGCGCCCGCAAACGCCGCAGCGTCCGCCCCGTTTCCGCAAACAGCTCGCCCGCCGCCTCCTCAAGCGCGAATCCATCATCAAGCGCCCGTTCAACGCCCGGGTCCAGGCACAGGCACAAATCCACCTCGGACGATTGGCGCAAAATCTCGTCGAGCGCGGCCAATTCCTGCGCGCTGAACGACGAAAATCCGTCGATCCACACACGCGCCCCGGCAAGCAGCGGACGACGCCTCAGCGCCTCGGCCAGCCGCCCCGCCGCCTCTTCCGGGTTGAGGAACCGCCCGTTGATCGCGGCCAGATAGTCTTCGAAAATATCCGCCAGATCATGGGTTTTCGCAGCCAGATAAGACCGTCCAGCCGCCGCGGAGCGCCCGGCTTCTTTTGGCGCATTCCCCGAGGCGGCCTCTAAATTCGCCGCGTCCGCCGCAGGTTTTGACAGCGTTTCGGCCACTTCGCGCAACATGGCGGGTGTGATGCGCTGGCGCAGAAACTCCGCCACCAGCCGCCCGGCTTCGGCGTCGAACCCCGCCTGCGTTCCCGCCCGCCGGAACACGCGCAGTTGCCTGGCCCGCCGCCGCAGAATCAGCCGCAGAAGCAAACGCCGTTGCAGCAATCCGATTTCCGGTTCCCCTGGCCCTCCGGCTTCCTGAAAAGCCCAGAACGCCAGCCTCCGAAAAGACAATATGCGCGCGCGCGAAAACGCCCGCCCCCCCAGGCAATCGAGCAGCGCGCGTTCCATTTGGAAGGTTGCCTGTTCGGGCACGAGCAGAACCAAAGGCGCACTCTCCGCCCCATATACTGCGCCCGCTCCTGTCCGTTGCCGGCACGCAGAAGAATTTTCAGGCGCACTCTCCACCCCATATACTGCGCCCGCTCCTGGGATCGCGAGGCTCCGCACTCGCGCCCCATCTGCCTCTCCGACTGCGCATGGTTCCCCGCCCAGACCCTCTTCCGCGCGCAACGCCCCGGCCACCGCGGCAAGGCAATGCCGTGTTTTTCCGCTTCCCGCCCGGCCCAGAACAAACCTCAGCGCCACAGAGCCACCTTTCTTTCTATTTCTCTTTCTCTCTTGTTCGCGCGTGTGCGTGCGTGCGTGCGTGTCATGCCGCCAGAAGATTCACCGCAGAGGCGAGGAGAACGCAGAGTTTTTTCCTTATCTCTTGTTCGCGCGCGTTCGCGTGTGCACTGCAATCTCCCACGCGCCGCAAGTTTCTTTCACTCCGCCGTTGTGTGCGAGCGTTTTCTCGCCATTGGAGGGATGTGCGGATTGACACCCTCTGCCAGTTTGTTATGGTAAGTTCACAAGGCGGTTCGAGGCGCGCAATCCGGATTGCGCGTGCGGATGCGCCAACCGCTCCCCGCCAGAAGAGCGCGAGTGAAGAAAAAGCGCGAGTGCAGAGCCTCGCGATCCCAGGCGATCCTGGCCGATCCCCCCAAGCTCCGCCTTGCGCCATGCGCCGGCAAATCGGACTCGCATCGAATCTGCCCCAGCCGTCTTGAACCAATCCCTCATCCCCCAAAAGGAGGACGCTGCCATGGCCGACACCGAAGCAAAAAAAGCGGAAGGACCGACCCCAGGCCAGCGCCTTGACGACGCCATCGACGCCACACGCGGGAAAATCTCGCAGGTGGCCGGCGCGGTTCGCGAGAAGTTCGAGCATGGCCGCGAGGCCATTGGTGAACTCAAGAAAAAGAGCTTCGAAGACGTCATTACGTCCACGAAGAATTTCGCCAAGGAACATCCTGGCACGACGCTCCTCGGCGGAATCGCCCTCGGATTCCTGATCGGCTATATCGTCCGGGGACGCCGCGACGACTAAGCCGGCAGCTGCCGGGCCTTCCTCCCGTCACCGCGGTCCCCCATCTGAAATACAGCAGATTTTTCATGCCCCCTTCGTCACCATCCGAGGCGGAGAACGAGCGTATGGCCGATCCTGAAAGCGCGCGCGATTCCCATGCGCAAGAGCCTAGCGCATCCAGTTCCGGCAATCCCGGCCCTGCCGCTGCCGCGCCGCCGTCCCCGCCCTCGTCATCGCCCATCGCAAATCTTCTGATCGAGCTGGCCGGGCTTGTGGCGCGATGGTTCGGACTGCAATTCGAGCGCGCCTCCATCAGCATCCGCCTCCAGATTCAGACGCTGATCGTAGTCGCGATTCTCAGCGGCGCGGGGTTGTTGCTGGTGGCTGCGGGGATCGTCTTTCTCGACGTGTTTCTATTTCAGCTGATCCGCCTCTGGCTGGAAGAAGCCGCGTCGTGGTGCCTGATGGCCATTCTTCATCTTCTGGCCGGAATTCTGTTGATCCGCCTGGCGATTGCGCGCTCAAGAGCGCCCGAAGAAGAAGAGGAGGACGAAGGATGATGGGCGCGGGACGACGCGATGCCTTGCGCCGCCGGGCGCAAATCCGCCGCGAACTCGCCGAAACCGAGGCGCGGATGGGTGTTGTGTTTCGCGCCATGGAAAGCGGAACACGCGACGCGCTCAGCCCCGTCCGGTTCGTGCAGCGCCGTCCGGTGCTTGGATTTGCGCTGGCTGTGGTTGGGGGACTTCTCCTCAGCCGCCTGCTAGGCAAACGCGCCTCGGGCGAGGTGATCCGGCGCACAGGGCGCTCACTGCTCGGTCGTGTGGTCGCCAGCCAGGCCACGCGCCTTCTCGCCCCGCATCTCGAATCCCTTGCCGCGCGGTTTATACGCTTTTGATGACAGCAAAATAACGAACAATAAATCCTCCATGACCTCTACCACCCGTTCCTCGATTGCCCCCGCCCTGTTGATGGCGGGGGTAATGTTTGCCCTCGCGTGGTCCGTGGCCTTTGTGCCCATCCGCGCCGACAACGATTGCTGGTGGCACGTCAAAACCGGCAAATACATCAGCGAACACGGAATCCCCAGCCACGATGTGTTTTCTTTCACGGCGGAAGATCACAAGTGGGACAACCACGAATGGCTGACCGAGGTGGCGATGTGGCAGATGTATCGCCTGGGCGACGAAACGGGCCTGGGCGGATGGCGCGCGGTGATTTTGCTGACGGCGCTTCTTTCGATGGCCTCGTGGGCGGCGGTGGCGTGGCTCGCGGGACGGCGAGTGCGCTATTGGCCGGTGGCGCTCTTCGTGGCAATCTGGGCCATCGCCATCGGACGCCGCACGCTCTATCCGCGCCCGCCCGTGGTTACGTATGCGCTTTTTGCAATCTTCCTGTGGATATTGTATGAGGTGCGATTGCGGCGCTGGCCGCGCAAACGCCTCGCCTGGCTCGTTCCGCTGACCGCGCTTTGGTCCAATCTGCATGGCGGATGGATGGCCGGGCTGGTGGCCGTGGTGTTTTTCGGATTCGAGTCGGCGCTCGCGACCGCTTTCGACTGGTGGCGGCAATGGCGCGCCGCGAAAAGGAACCTGTCAGACATTCAAAAAGGAAGACTAGGACGGGACGTCCAAGCCACCGGAGATCTTGGGCTAGATGCCCAAGCCGCCGGAAATGCGCGACTTGACTTCCACCGCAAAGACTTCATCGCCTACAGTCTCGTCTTTCTCGGGTGCGTGGCCGCGTCGTGCGCCAATCCCTTCGGGTGGCGGCTGTATCTGCTGCCCGCTCGCGTGATGAAAGACCCGAATCTGACGCGCCTCATCGGCGAATTGCAGCCTCCGAACTTGTTTTACACGGTAGCGTTTCTCGTCGCTCTGCTCGCGGCGGGCGCGGGATTCGCCCTCGTGCGGAGGCGGCCCGTCGCGCTGCCGGACGCGCTTTTGTTTCTCTTTTGGGGATGGCAGGCCGGGCAGCACGTCCGCCACCTGCCGATGTTCGCCGTTGCCGCCGCGCCGCTGCTCGCCGTGCTCGTGCGCCAGGGATTGGCGGATTTCCGCACGCACCCGGCCATGTTGAGCGCGGGGTCTGGCCTGCGCCGCGCGATCCATTGCGCAACGCCCTGGGCCATCGCCGCCGCGGGCGCCGTCCTTGCGGTCTATGTGGCGCTCAATCCGCGCGAAGCCGATTCGTATCCGGCGCGCAATCGCGACCTCCTGCGCGGAACCGACTACATCGCGGAGAATTATCCGGCCGAGGCGTGCGATTTCGTGCTGGCGAATGACATTCGCGGACGCCTCTTCAATCTGAATCACTACGCCGGCTATTTGATTTGGCGTCTTTCGCCCGAACACACGCGCGTATTCACCGATTCGCGGTTCGACATCTTTGGCGGGCGCTTTATCGAGGACGAATATGTGATCCGCCGCGGCGCGGAATCGGCGCGCGAGGGCGTCCTGTGGCAAGAACGCCTCGACGCCTATAAAATCGACTGGATTCTCATTCCGGACGCCGAACCGCTCAACGAACGTCTTTCGGCGCATCCCGAGGCGTGGGAACTCGTCTATCGCGACGGCCCGTGGTCGCGCCATCCGGCGGGATTCTCGATTTGGATTCGCGTCACGCCCGAGACGCAAGCCATGCGCGACCGCTGCCGCCGCGCCCTCGCCGCCATGTCGCCCGAGCCAAAGGAATAATAAGGGCATTCGCCAAATGAATAATTACTGCAGAGTCGAATTGAAACGGATAAGAGGAAGTAAACTCCAATGAGTGGCGGAGAAAACGAATCGTTCAGCCGGGAAGCAAGGCAGGCGCTTGCCTTTGCGCGGCGCGAGGCGGGGCGGTTGCTTCATCCCGCCATCGAACCCGAGCATATCCTTCTCGGCATCCTTCGCGCGGACGATTGCCAGGCGGCTTCGCTCATCCGCCAACGCGAGGCCGATCCCGACCTCGTGCGCCTCGAAGTGGAGCGAATGATCCGAACCCCTGCGCCGCCGCGCCTCGCGCTCGATATTCCCTTTTCGCCCCGCTCGGAGGACTTTCTGGCCCAGGTGGATTCCATCCGCCACTCGCTCGGGCACGATCAAATCCGCACAATCCATTTGCTGCTCGCCATGACGGGCGACACCTCGCTGCCTGTCTGCGCCATCCTCGCGCGCCACGGCGTCACGATCCGCGCCGTCCTCGAACGCCTCCTGATCGAGCAGGGCATTGTGCGCGACTCGTCGCCGCTCGAACTCCTTATCATTCGCAACCTCGTGAAAACAGGCCGCCTTACCGACGGCATAGCCCGCGCCCTGCTTCAACGCAACGCCCACGAAAACGTCAAAGACATCCTGCTGGCGGAAGGCCACCTGACCGAGATGGACGTGGCGCGCATCCTCGCCCGCGAATCCGGCGCGCAAAGCGTGGACCTCGCCGAATTCGACCCGGACGCCTCGCTTCTGCGCCAGTTCCCCGCGGATTTGGCGCGCAGGCTCGAGGTGCTGCCGCTCCGCTACGACAAAGACGAAGACGCCCTGTTTATTGCTGTGGCCAATCCGCTCGAAAGGGACCACATCGAGGAAATTCAGAATTTGTGGGGCGTCAAGGTGGTCACGATGGTCGCGCCCGAATTTACGCTCAAACGCCTCATCGCGGAGCACTACCCCGCCTCTTCCGCCTAGGCAGGGCAAAAGGGGCGCCGCGCGCGACGCGGAAAAGCCGATTGCCCTCGGGCGCGGGGGCTGCTACGCAGTGATGCCATCGCGCGCCGAGCGAACGCCTCTGGATTTCGCCCGGCCTTTCCTTCTCATCGTTCCTGGAATCCCGGCGATGGGCCGAATTCCCGCTGGTTCTTTGCCCCCTCCTCCCCGCCGCCCATCCAAAACGCCAGCGCCCGCTGCGCCGCGGAGAAACATAGCATAATGAAAATAGCCGCCATCGTATATTTGGTATATATTGTGGTTTTGGTGATATGGGGATGGATCGCGCGGCGCTGGCGCATGGTCGGACGCCATTTTGTATATCAGATATTGATCGCCGGCGCGTTCTTCATGCTCCTGCCGTTTTATTGGATGCTCATCACGTCGTTCAAAGACGCCTCGCAATCCAACACCTTCCCGCCCAACTGGCTTCCGGTGCGCGCGCGTAATTACGTCGAGCACGAGGGCCGCAAAGAACGTGTCGATATTGTAAAACGAGGCCGCAAGCCCACGGACCCCGTGCAGGTGGTTCCCGATTCGGCTGTCGGATTCCAAAAGGAAATCAGCCCGAGCGGACACATTGTGCATCAGAAGGGCTGGCCCGAAAAGGCAGTGTTCAGCGTTCCCGCGGACGCCATCAGCCAGCGCATCGAAATGTCGCTTTCGCCGGTCAATTTCATCGAGGCGTGGTATGCGCCCGAGGTTTCGACGCTCGGCGCGGTGAATTTCGGGCGATATTTC
The DNA here is from genome assembly GCA_964446285.1 of uncultured Candidatus Sumerlaeota bacterium. Classification (GTDB taxonomy): domain Bacteria; phylum Sumerlaeota; class Sumerlaeia; order SLMS01; family CAYUNT01; genus CAYUNT01. The sequence goes on from CAYUNT010000002.1 coordinate 62,213, forward strand.
TGGGTTTCGATCTACACAGGCGTGCTCTCCACCGCCGGAACGCTCATCACGGCCGCGCTCGCCGCCTATGCATTCTCCCGGATGCGATTCATCGGAAAAGGACTGTTTTTTTACATCGTTCTGGCAACGATGATGGTCCCCGGCCAGGTTTTGCTCATCCCGGACTTTATTATTCTCGACATGCTCCACTGGCTCGATACGCCGCTCGCCCTGATTGTGCCGTGGCTGGCATCCGTATTTACCATTTTCCTTATGCGGCAGTTTTTCATGACGATCCCCGACGACCTCTGGGATGCGGCGCAAATCGACGGCGCGGGGCGATTCCGGTTCCTTTGGCAGGTCGTGACGCCGCTTTCAAAACCCGTATTCATCACAGCGGGGATTTTTACATTTCTTGCCCAATGGAACTCGTTGCTGTGGCCCTTGATCGTCACCTCCAGCCCCGAGATGCGAACGCTCATGGTCGGCTTGCAGACCTTCAACCAGGAGGCTGGCTCCGACTATCATCTGCTGATGGCCGCATCGTCGCTCGCCATCCTGCCCGTAGTGCTCTTGTTCTTCTTCCTGCAGCGATTCTTCATCCAGGGCATCGCGCGCGCCGGACTGAAGTCCTAGCGGCAAAGGGCGGGCACAAGGCAGGATGGGGAAGTTGTGAGTTGAGAGTTGTGGGTTGTGGGTTGTGGGTTGTGAGTAGTGGGTTGTGGGTTGTGAGATTTTCCGGTGGCTTGGACGTCCCGTCCAAGATTCTTTGATGAGTTTTTAGATAGGCTCTTTTTACCTCCAACCAGTCCCAGGTTGAGCGCTCACGCGCTCAGGGCATGCGGAAAATGCGCGAGTGCGGAGCCTCGCGGTCCCAGGTTCGGCAGAGCGAGCGCGAAATTTCCCTGCAAATCGAATGATGCGCTTCGCGGGGCTTGCCTTGGCGGACCTCTTCATGCAGTGTCGCGCGAGATGCGGCTATTAAGGCGTTCCCAGGGCGCCAAATACTCCACCCAACAGGAGGCGCAACCAGATGAGATTTATCAAATCGTTTTTCAATTACATCCTCAGCATCAACACGATCTGGGGATTTATGATCGTGATCGCGCTTTTGCTGGCGCTCTTTCAGCACATCGCATCCACCAAAACCCCCCTTCCGCTCGAAAAATGGCTGGAAGGACCTAATAAAGTGGGCATCAAGGTGGTGGACAAGGACGACAAGGTCTATGGGGCCGGCTTCACTTTGCGGCGCGAAAACAACAGTTATCTGGCCGTCGAGCAGCCGCCCGATCCGCTCCCGGACGTTCCCTGGCTGGCTGGCGCGGAGCCTTCGCCCAAAGGCGGATGGATTTTCAAATGGAGCGCGGGCGCCAAGGCCACTGAGGAGGCGGCCGATGCTTCGAGCGCCAAAGCGGTCATCAAAGGCGATTATGAGGCGCTCCTTGACGGAAACAAAGTGTCGGGCGGCGTATTTGAGGGGGGCGTTGTCGAGATTCCTCTCGACGAAAAGGTGCTTGCACAGGGGGACAACTTTCTGGTGGTCCGCCTGACGCACCTCCAAAGTCCTGTTCGCCAATCGCGGTTTCTCATCATCCGGGATGGTTCCAACTGCATTTTCCAGAAACTCGATCCGGATGAGACGGCCCCGTTTCTGAAGAATGTTTCGGCGAAAAGCGGCGCTGTGCAGATCGCATGGGACATCAAGACCTACGGCAAATACGCTGTTTCTCTGAATGAAAAGACACTTGCCGCCGGGAAACTTGTCACGCTCAAGACAATGACCGACGCGGCCTTTGATTACGCCAAAACCGCCTTCAACATCGGCCTGGGTCTTGTGGCCGCCATGGTGCTCTTCCTCGGTCTGATGAAAGTGGGCGAGCAATCCGGGGTCATCCAAATGGCCGCCAAAATCTTCCGCCCGATTATCCGCATTATGTTCCCCGACATCCCGGAAAACCACCCGGCCAACGGGGCGATTCTCATGAACATAACTACTACCGTCCTTGGCCTGGGCAATGCCGCCACGCCCTTTGGACTCAAGGCCATCATGGAACTCCAGAAGATCAACAAATACAAGCGCGTGGCTTCGGATTCGATGGTCATGCTGGTGGGTTACAACACGGCCGGATTCGCCCTTCTGCCCACTACGCTCCTGGCCATTCGGACTTCAGCGGGGTGTTCGGATCCCTTCTCGGTGATCGGACCCTGCATGTTTGCCGGCCTGGTTTCCACCATCGTGGCTGTGATTGCCACAAAGGTTTATGGCCTTCTGCCTATGTTCCGCCTCGAAGCAGCCGTGGGCGAAGACGACGTTAAGGATGCCGCTTCCGAGGCGCCGGAATCCCAAAACGCCGGGGAGAAAAAACAATGATTATGATTGCAGCGATGAGCATGACCGATCAGTTCCGCGATTTTGTCCAATACATATCGGACTACGCGATTCCGGTAATCTTCTTCGCCATCATCCTTCTGGCCCTGTGCCGGCGCGTGAAGGCGTATGAAGCTTTTGTCGAGGGCGGCAAGGAAGGATTCGATGTGTTTCTGAAAATCCTGCCCTATCTCGTGGCAATCCTCGTGGCCATCGGGATGTTCAAGATGTCCGGCGCACTCGACTTCATCACCTATGGCATTAAATACATTACGCGGCCTCTGGGCATGCCGGACGAAGTGGTGCCTGTGGCGTTGATGCGCCCGCTTTCGGGTTCGGGGTCGCTCGGACTGGCGGCGGAGGTCATCAAGGCCGCGCCAGACTCTTACGCCTCCTCGGTGGCCTCCACGGTGTTTGGCAGCACGGACACCACATTTTATGTTATCGCGTTGTATTTCGGGTCGGTCGGGGTCAAGAAGATACGCCACAGCCTTCTGGTGGGCCTGACGGCCGACGCCTGCGGGATTCTGGCGGCTCTGTGGATATGCAAGGTG
>CAYUNT010000003.1:0-64022 GCA_964446285.1 uncultured Candidatus Sumerlaeota bacterium
TTTCAGCCCTTCAGGCCTTGTGCACAGGCTCACGAGTTGCTGAACTGGAAAGCCCAATGCATTCCCTATAAAAACCCGTGAGAAGCATTTACGGAATTGTCCTGCCAAAGGTCCGCAAATTCTGATACGCAACCGGTGCAATCTACTTCGCCGCTGCAACGCCTGCCGCAAGTTGCTGGAGAGTCAGCGTGCCGCTCGAACGCCCCTGTTCGACTCCCCGCGAATTGTATAGAATCCACGTGGGTGCGCGGTAAATGCCGAGTTGTTGCACGAGTTGAGGATATTCGCGGACGTCAATCCAGGCGAAGATGGCCTGTTGCGACAAGGCGGCGAATTCCGGTTGTTTGAGGATTTCCACCTGCTGGGCGCATGGGCGCGAGCCTTGGATATTGAAATACAAAAGAAGCGGGCGCGGCGGCGGAGTGCCAAGCGACGAACGGGCCTGATCAAAAGTGACAAATCCCGGAACAGCCCCCGCCGCAAGGCGCGTCTGGGCAAGAAAGGTATAACTGATCGGCGTGGGCATTCCGGCCACGGCGGGCGTTTGGCTAGGGTCGTCGGCGGCTGTGGTGTCCGCGGCGCCCGTCACGGAAGGAGGGGCGCCCACATAAGCCCGGCGGGCCGCTTCGCTGAGGGAAAAATAAAACACGCGATTTTCCAAAGATTTATCATCGATGCGCCCGCCTGGAATGTAGATGCTTCCCCGGCGATAATCGGGCGCTGCGGGAAAATATTTGCACGCGGAAAGTGGCGTGGCCATTTTCTGCCATGCGCCCAGCCCTTTGGCGCCAACCACAGCGAACCAGACATCATGAGTTGTGCCCCCGCCGGTCAAGCGCGGGCAAAACGACATAAGGTAAGCGCCAGCCGAAGCCCCCGCCGCGCTGTATTGGGGAACGGGCAACTCGACTTGCTCTCGATCCCAGTCGCCCAGGTGTCCGTTGCTCTGAATTGGGGCTGAATAGATTCTGTTGGAAGTGGATGTATTCAATTTGCCCGTGAGTCCGCCCCAGACCCAAACTCGCCCGCTGATGGCGACGGCGTTGTGAAACCAGAGCGCCTGGGGAAGAGAAGGACTCATTTCCCAGCGGGCGATGCTTCCGTCCGAGGCCACTACGCCTGAGATGACGGAGTTGCTTGGCTCATCGTCGTCGCGCTGGCCGCCAATCACGTGAAGATACCCCGGAGCGCTCACCACCGTCAGGCAGTCCAGGCCCGTGTTCAGAAACGGCGCCGATTCATTCCACGGAGCCAAGTGGCCTTCATACATGGGTTTGGTCCAATAAACCGTCCTCTTGTTCTCGTTGGTTGTGCCGTTGAAACCGCCCACCACGTAAAGGACGTCGTTAAGGGCGATGGTGCTGTTCTCGATGTAGGCTCGCGGTTCGGGCAGCGCGGTTGTTTCCTCCCACGGCCCAAGGGTTTTGTCCGGCAGAATCCGGGCCTTAATAACGCTCGGAACCCAGCCGACGACCTCCTGCGCCCCGCCAATGACATACAAATAATCGCCCAGCACAGCCGCCCCGTGCATTTGACGCGCGGCGGGCAAGGCGGTTGCCTCGCGAAGCGAGACCGCGCCGCCTTCGCTCTGGGCAAAAACCGGCAGGACAAGGCCCGCCATAACAAGAACACGGAATCCCAACCCCAATCGTTTCCATCTATTGTTTAGTTGTCTTCTCAAATTCATGGCTGCACCCCCTTGCGACCCTCCGGCCGCCGCATCTTTTGCGAATTTATGCGAGTTTATGTAAGCGAAACGCAATGGAAACATAAGACACGCCCCCGCAAGCCGATCTCAGGCGTTCGGGCTTCATGGAGGAGGTCAGATTCGGTTGGCTTTGAGAAGTTCCAGCGGGTAACGGGTTCCGCGCCATTCGATGCCGCCGCGCGCCAGCGTCAAAATCATCGAGCGCCAGAAAATATAGCCGAGCAAAGCCAAACCCACCGGATAGGCGAATCCCATCCAGGGGCTGAGACCGTAGCGAGGCGCGTTGTCGGCGTAGAGGAGAAGAAGCAGCGCCAGAGTTGCGCCATACATAATTCGCGCCGCCGCCGGGCCTAAAATCAACCCAAGCGGCGGCAGCAGGAAAAAGTAAGCCAGCAGCGCCGTCCCGATTACAACGCGCGCAATGCTGTAATCCGCCCCGGCAAAGGTGTTTTTCATAAGGCCGCGGATATATTCACGCGTCGAGGAATACCACTCGACCTCGATGGCCCCCGCGCCAAACAGGAAATCCTGGCGATGGCCGTTTTTCTTGAACAATTTGCCGAGTTTCAGATCGTCGTCGGGGCGCAACGCGATGGGCTGGAGTCCGCCCAGGGCGCGCAACGGCTCGGCGCGCACAAGGTTGAACGCGCCAATGCCCACATGAATGGCGCTTTTGGCAATGCGGCATCGCCAGGGCCGCCAGGTCATTCCCCAAAACATAGCCGTTGCGCCGAGCACGGCTTTCAGAAGTCCGCCGCCTGTCTTGCCTGTTAATGCCTTGGGAATGACCACCATATGATCCAGGCGCTTCTCCGCCATATAGCGCGCCGCGCGCCGCAGCGTGGCCGGCTCCATTACCACGTCGGCGTCTGTGAACAGGATCAGTTCGCCGGACGCCGCCGCCGCGCCCGCATGAAGCGCATGATTTTTGCCAAGCCATCCGGGCGGGAGTTCGCGCACGTGAACGACGCGAAGGCGCGGGTCTTCGCGCGACAGGCGGTCGAGGATTGCGCCGGTCGCGTCCTCGCTGCGGTCGTCGATGGCAATGATTTCGTAGTCGGGATAATCTTGCCGCAGAATGGAGCGCATGGCTGGTTCGATGCCTTTTTCCTCATTCCGCGCGGGGATGATGATCGAAATGCGCGGCGCCGGATTGCCCGGGCCGAGCGGCGCAATGTCTTTGAGGAACGCGATCGAACGATTCCCGCGGACCAATCCCAGCCCGGCAACGGCTATAACAGCGAGCGTGAGGGCGCTGGAGAAAATCAGGAAGCCATCAAACAGCGAATGGAGAGAGGGAAGGTCCATTGGGCAATCCGTCTTGATAATGAATCCAGTTTATGCCGCGAGGGAGGAGGAGGGAAGGCGAAAATGACGCAGCGGCGTCAGGCAGAAGAGCCTCCACCACCGCTGTTGGGCAGGCCAAAACGCGCCGAGCGTATCGCCTGAAACACGCGGAGGAATTTGACCGTGGAAAGAACGTCGTGAACCCTCACAACCTCCGCGCCCTCGATGGCGGCACTGGCGACGGCGGCCAGTGTGCCCTCGAGGCGCTCTGTGGGAGGTGCGCTATCGAGCAATTCGCCGATAAACCGTTTTCGCGATGGGGCGATGAGAAACGGGGCGTCGAGCGCCCGGGACATTGCGCCGCACGCGCGCAACAACGCCAGATTGTGTTCGAGCCGCTTTCCGAATCCGATGCCGGGATCGAGAAGTATGCGTTCGCGGCCGATTCCCTGCTCGACGGCGAACTTCATTCGCTCACGCAGAAATTCGGTTACTTCGGCCACAACCTCTTTATAGGCTGGATTGTTTTGCATCGTGCGCGGTTCGCCAAGCATGTGCATCAGGCAAACGGCCGCGCCACTCTCGCGCGCCACGGCCGCCATCTCCGGATCGCCGCGCAAAGCCGTGACGTCATTGACGATGCATGCGCCTTCCGCGAGGCACGCGCGCGCCACAGCGGCCTTGGATGTGTCGATGCTAATCGGCAGCGGATAGCCGCCCGCCGCCAAGGCGCGAACCACAGGCAAAACGCGGTCGAGTTCGGCGGCGGCCTCGACGGGTTTCGCGCCTGGGCGCGTGGATTCGCCGCCGACATCGAGAATGTGCGCCCCTTCGCGCGCCAATTGCCATGCATGGTCGATCGCCGCGTTTGTGGCCAGATGCAGGCCGCCGTCGCTAAAAGAATCCGGCGTGACGTTGAGAATGCCCATCACCAGGGGCGGTTCCAACTTCGCGGCGGCGGGATGCGGAATGGACCATCGTAGAGGCATGGAAAAAACTCCGGCGGGGGCGGCGGCTTGGGCATTCCCTGGCAGGGAATACCCCGGGCTGAAATGACTATACAGGATTATATGCCTTCTTTGGCAATTGTCTTATAGGTCCCATAGGTCGTATATGTCCCATAATTCAAAACGCAAAAGGCTTTTTGCAAGGCATCAGTGGGTTTTTTCAACAAGAGCGGGCATTTGTCCCTCAATGATGTTTTCCATCGTTTCAGGCGTTTCAGCGGAAGTGCGTTCGAGGAGAGAGGCGGCCTCCTCGGGAGGCGTCGGAATGAGGCGCAGGATGCGATACTGGGAAGCATCGAGCGTGGCGAGTTCAGCGCGGAAAAGCGCCAAGTGGTCGCCCACGGCGGCGCGAGGCCATGCATAGCGCAAATGATTGGGCGGAAGACTTTGCGCCGGAAGCGCGTCGAATCCGCAGCGCTGCCAATCGCGAGGCGCCACGCGGCCCTGAAAAAGCAGCCGGTGCGGCGCATAAGGAACAAAGCCGCTGAGCCAAAACTGGCGGCGGGGCGAGGAATTTTCTTTTTGCGAAGGCAACACTGCGCCGTCATCAAGCAATAGCTGCGTGAGGCGTTGGGCCGGGGCTTCGAAATCAAAGGCCGATTCCGCAGGCCATAGGAAATAAAGTTTAGATGCGGTTTGAGAAAAAGAAGCGCCCGCAACAATGGTGCAGACAGCCACAATTAGAAAGCGGCGCAGCTGCCGTGGTTGAGACGCAGGGGCATTTTCCACGGAAAGACATGGAGTTGCCTTTGTTACGCTCAGACGCCGCAAAAGCCAGGCCGTCCCAATGCCCGCCGCCGCGCACCAAGCGGGGATGCCCATGATCGAACGTAGCGCGTGCGGAATGCCGTCGTTGGTCATGGCGGCGCTGACCGGATAAAGCAGCAGCCAGGCAAGCAGGTGCAGGTCTGTGCCGCGCCGCCTCCGCGCAAGCCAGATAATTCCAGCCAGAATCATCGGCGCAGCGGCAAAGTGCATCAGTCCCTGAAAAGGCAAATGATGGCGCGGATTCGCGTCGCCGCTGAAGAACAGGAACATAGGCGAGAAGTGCGCCGCCCAGTTGCGCGTGAAAAGCCCCGTCGCGCCAAGGAGGCCCTGCGATTGGCCGAATACGGAGATGCGCTGAAACCGCGCGGCTCCGGCGGGCGACATCGCTTCGAGGAAGATCGGAACGGTCAGCGCGGCGGTGAGAATCGCGCCCGGGATCGCCGCCCGCCAGCGAGGCTGCCATTGGCGGTAACGCAGGATGAGAAAAGCGAGTCCCCACAAAGGTAAAAACAGCCTGGCCACTTCATAGGCGTAGAGCGCCAGGACACAAAAGAATCCGGAAGCGGCCCACCACGCGGCGCGGGCGCTCCGCCACGATGTGCCGGTGCGCGAAACGGCAGCGGGCGAGCGGCCTTTCTCGAAACTCCACATTGCGAGCGCGAGCCATAGCGGTTCGGTGATCCCCTGCTGCGCCCATCGGCTGAAGACGACATGCCACGGGCATACCGCCATCCAAAACGCGCCGCAAACGGCCGCGCGCCAGCCCCACACTCGCCGCATCCATGCGAAAAGCGCAAGCACGGCCAGCGTTCCCGCGAGCGCCGCCGGCAGCCGGGTCGTGGCCGCGCTCAGGCCAAACAACCCAACGCCGGGCGCCGCGAGATACTGGTAAATCGCCGACGTGCGCACGCCATAGACGTCGATGAAGGCGGGCAGGAATTCCGAAGGACGCACGCGCGCACCGGCCAGCATCGAGAGCCGCCCGTAGCGCCCCGTGTCCCAGAGTTCCCAGGCTGTATAACCCTTTTCGAGTTCATCGCGAAACAGCGCCGCCGGAATCGTCCCGAGCGCGGGGAAACGCAGCAATGCCGCCAGCGCCAGAAGGAGCAGAGGCCAGGCGAGGCGCTGTTGAAAGCGGCGCAGCGAAAAAGCAGGTTTCATCAAGGAATCGGCAAGGTCCTCTTATAATTACACAGTCCGTCCAACGGCCTCGGCCACGGGGCGGATTTCGCGGATGAGATCCTCGAACTGGTTGAAACGCAGCGACTGAATGCCATCGCTCAGCGCGTGCCCTGGATCCGGGTGGATTTCCACCATCAATCCATCCGCGCCCGCCGCCACCGAGGCTCGCGCCATCGGAATCACCAGATCGGCATATCCCGTGCCGTGGCTGGGGTCCGCGATGATGGGCAGATGCGATTCCTTTTTGATAACAGGAATTGCGTTGAGATCGAGTGTGAAGCGCGTGGCGTTCTCGAACGTGCGGATGCCGCGTTCGCAAAGCACCAGGCCGTAGTTGCCCTGGTTGAGCACATACTCGGCGGCCTGAAGGTATTCCTTGATGGTGGTAGACATTCCGCGTTTGAAGAGGATGGGCTTTCCGGTCTTTGCCGCGGCGGTGAGCAGGGCGAAATTCTGGCAATTGCGCGCGCCAATCTGCAAGAGGTCCGCATAACGCGCCAGCAGATCGACATCCGTAACCGACACGACCTCGGTAACCACGCGCAGGCCCGTTTCCTGGCGCGCCAGATCGAGCAGCTTCAATCCTTCTTCCTCCAGACCCTGGAAGGCATAGGGCGAAGTGCGGGGCTTGAACGCGCCGCCGCGCAGGAATTGCGCCCCGGCCTTTTTCGCCGCGCGCGCCGAGGCGACAATCTGCTCCTCGGACTCGACCGAGCACGGTCCGGCCATGATGGCCAATTGCTTTCCGCCGATTGGGAATCCGGCCACATCCACCGTGGAGGGTTCTTTTTTGAAATCGCGCGAGCACAGTTTATAGGGCTTGAGAATCGGGATGACGGCCTCGACGCCATCCATTGTTTCGAGCGCCTGGAGAGGGCGTTTGTCCTCGTGCCCGACGCATCCAACTACGGAACGCTCGACGCCCCGGATGGTATGAACACGGTAGCCGAGTTCGACCACACGTTTTTCGACAGCCACGAGTTGCTCTTCGGAGGCGCCTTCGCGCATTACGACGATCATTGGGAGAAGTCCTTTCGAGTGTTGTGAGTTGTGGGTTGTGAGTGGTGAGTGAAGAAGTGGGCAGAGATCAGTGGTCAGTGAGCAGTGAAGAAGTGGGCAGAGATCAGTGGCCAGTGGGCAGTGATCAGTGAACAGTGAAGAGGTGAATAGCGGGCGGCGGGCCGCTAATAGTGTCCTATATGTCGCATAGGTCCCATAGGTCTCATTCTTCCCATTCGTCTCATAGATCCTATTGGCCCTATTATTCTCCGCGGGGCGCGGCTTTCAATGGTTCAAAACCGCCGTTGTCTGGGCGAGGGTCGTGTTGCCGCGTTCGTCCGTGATGCGCACGGTAAGAAGGGCGCTGTCCTTTTTCTCGAAATCCTCGGCGGGAATTTCAAAGCGGAAGGATTCATTCTTGGAGTCGAACAGGCCATCTTCGGGCGCGAGGAATTGCCAGTCTCCCGCATTGAGGCGCCACTCGGCGGAGGCAATGCGCGAGGTGGCATCGCTTCCTGAGAAGCTCACTCTGACCGCGCCGCCTTTTCCGCCCGCCGGGCTTCCGAGCGCCTTTATTTCCGGCGGAGTGTCGTCCACATCAAACGGATCGCTTGTGGCTTCGACCTTGAAACTTTCATCGGGAAGATTGGCGGGGCGGTCCTCCGCCTCGACTTTTGCCTGATAGCGACCATCGGTCAGCATGGTCGTGTCGATTACATATTCATTCGCTTCGAGGTTCTTTTCCAAGAGCACCCAAAGCGATTCGCCCTCGCTGCGCAGATAGACCTTGAAGCGCATCGGATCGCTATTTGGATCCGCGGCGTTCCATGAAACGGTCATTTTTTTCGGATTCGATTCGGCTTCCGCGCCGATGGCGCCGCTGGGTCCTGAAGACGATCCGCCACGCTGGCCGGAGTTTCGTCCTCCAGCGCGGGAAGAAGACCTTGGCGGACCTCCCTCATTGTCGCCGCCCGGTCCGCCCATGCGTGGCATTCCGCTGGGTCGTCCCCCCGGCCCGCCGCCCGGCCGCCCGCCGCCGCCTTCCGCCTGGAATTTTACGGACACATCCTTGACGACAGGCGGCAAATTCGGCAGCACATACGGGATTTCCACGGATTCGACGCGGGGCACCGAGGACACTTCGTTCGAGGCGGCGCGGATGAGCAGGCGGTATTGAATGCGCCGCGCGGGCTGGCTCTTTATCAGCAATTCCGCGCCGGGAGATACCTGAATGTCTTCCGACCACTCGCTCCAGAATTCCTCGGGATCGCTTGTGTTTCCGGTCCGCGTGGCGAACAGCACGCTCGCGCCCGCCGGAATGCTGCCTTCAATTCGCGCGCGCCCCCAGCGGACGGGCATTTGCGCGTCGAGCGGCTTCGAGAGGTATTCGCCCGCGCTCAGCTGGCCGGGGCGGAAGCGATACACCACGCCAGGCGCGTTAGTGAATGCATACAGTTCGCCTTTGTCCATGCGGATGAGGCGCAGGATGCCGCTCTCGCGCACGCCGCCGATGAGTTGATGGCGTCCGAGTCGGTCCACGCGGCACAGCGCCCCTTCCGCCCCGGCGGCGATGTATGCCCAATCGCCTTTGGCGTCCAAAACCAAGTCATGAATAGGCGAATCGTTCGCGGGCCATTCGAGCTGAATGAATCCCTTGGCATCGAGGCGCAAAACGCGGGCGCCGCCCCTTCCGCGCGGGCCGCTCGGCGGGCGCATCATGCGCGGCGGAGGCGCTTCGCCGCCTTCGTCGTCACTCGACTGATCCATGCCGGGAGATCCGCCCGGACCCTGATTTCCCGATTTCGATGCATTGATAATCGCCGCCGCCACAGGGCGCGACACACGCTGGGCAATCCCCTGGCCTTTTGCGTCATTGATCGCAATCCACAACGCGCCATCAGGAGCGACGGCCACGCGGCGGATTTCGTCTTCGTCCGCCTCATAAATCACAAATGGCGTTCCCTTTGCGTCGAGGCGCACCAGCATCGCTTTGCCTTGCGTCGTGGCGAGCAAGTCGCCGTTGGCGTCCTGAGCGAGGAATAGGACATTCGTCACTTTTTTCAACGCGGCGAATTCCTTGCCTTTACCGTCCGGGCCGACGCGGAAGATTTTCCCTTTCGTGCCGGTGGCGATGTAGATGTCGCCCGAGGGCGTGGGCAGGATGCACCACACGTATTTTTCTTTTGTGTCAAAAAAGAGCGTTTTCTCGCCGGTTTTGGAAATTTTCCAGACCTTGCCGCCCGGCGCGCCGCCCGCAAAGACCGTCCCATCTGCGGCGGGCGCTGCCACGGCCGTCACGTGCAGAAGGTCAGTTTTGGTGAGGAGCGACCCGCTCGAATTCACATCGATTTGCAGGACTTTTCCCGACGGCCCCGAGCCGATAATGAGCCGTCCATCCGGGGCCACAGAGGCATCCCAGAGAGCGTCGATTTGCGCGGGCGCGTAGATTTTTTCTTTCACGGGCGAGACGCTCAGCCATCCATCGCTCGCGAGCGTCGATGTGGTCGTCTGCCCCGCCTGAAAGTCGTCGTAGGATTCATCAAGGAACCTTTGCGTGTGGGCGGCAAAGACCAGGCACGGGGCAAATGCCAGGCCCGCGAGAATCAGCAAAACGCAGGTCAGAATGGGAAATGCGCCGAGGCGGTGGATTTGGGTAGGCGTCATCCGTTGTATTCTCCTCTGCGGGAAATAGATGGAAAAAGATGGAAATTGGGGCGGGGAATTCTCGCGGCCGCCCCGGACATAAGGCATCGGTCAATCGATCCGAAGATGGTCCACATTGAGCGTCAGCGACCTGCCTCCGCCGATTTCGTAAGGGAATTCCTTGTGAATCTCGCGGATAAGCACGGTTTGAATTGGCATCGTGGTGTGCGCCCTGGCGGACTGGCTCATCGCGCCAAACACGCTGCCGGGCAGGTCGGGCATGGGCTGGTCGCCCACCGCAAGACCTTGCGTCGGCCGCATCAGCGTCAAATAAAGCGCGTTGGTCGGATACGCCACCTGGAAGCGGTCGATCAGTTGGTCCAGCGTCATCGGCTGATTCAAATACGGCCGCCGCTGATATTCCATGCGTTCGCGCGAAGAGCCGTCGTTGATTTGCAGCGAGTAGGATCCGTCGTCGAGATCGCGAGGAACCTCGAAGGGGATGGATAATTCCGAGATGCCGCCTTGCCACTGCTGAACCCATAGGCGGATGCGGGCCGTTTCGCCCGGGCGATAAGAAGGGCGGTCGAGTTCAGCGTTGATAAGGATTGCAAGATCGGTCCGCTGGCGCAGGCGGCCTTGCATCTCGATTCGCTCGACTTTGACCGGCGCAAACGGATTGTTGAACAAGGTCCCGAGTTGATCGAGCAGCGGGTATCCGGCCATCAGCACCGGCGTGGAATCGCCCGAGTAGAAATCGCGCCGAGAAATCACGCGCCCGCCCGCCAGGTGAATATCGAGTTTCGATTCGAGCGTCACGGGGCCGGACGAGCGGTCGTTTGCTTCGATGGCATCCATCCAGGCGATAATGGCCATGTAAGGGCCGTAAAAACGGTGCGGCCAGATTTCGTAATTAAACTCTCGTGTTTCGCGCATCTCTGGCAGTTCGAGGCGCACGCGCATCGGCATAAGCGGGGTGCGGTAGCGCAAACTCGCGCCGATGGCTGCGCGGCGGTCCTGGCGCACCGAGCCGATTTCCTCGAACATCTCGCCGATCTTGAACGGAAACATAATGGTCGGCATGATTCCCTGGATGACGGCGGAAGTCATGGGGATGTCCACTTCGCCCTCGCCCATCATGGGATGCCCAAAGGCCATCAGGCGGTCGCCGTGGACGTAAGTGGCCGTTCCGATCGCGCCGATGTTGCAATCGCCCTGCATGAGCAAAACGCCAATCGCCGAACCGTTTTCAATCGGGGGGCGCTCGCCGTAAATTTCGAGGTTGCGGCTGACCAGGCGTCCGGGCTTGCCACCGCCCATTCCACCCGCTCCTCCCCCTGCCGCTCCTCCCGCGGCGACGGAAAACCCAAGCGGAGTGAAAAAACGCGACGCCAGTTCAATTACACGCGGACTGCCCGACGAGACCATCAGCGGCGTGGCAAGCGGTTCCATCAGCGCGCCCTCGGACGGAAATTCGTCCGCGCCCGGGATGCCGAGCCGGCGGGCTTCGCCTGCGCCCATGCGGAATGACCGTTCGCGGTTCCATCGCTGCATAATGGCGCGCGCCTCGGGCCAATTGCTCGCCGTCGCGCCCGATTCGCGCGGGTGCGGCTTATGATCCGTGGCGTTGAGCACGCGAAGCATCTGCTCCGCTGGAGTGATGCCCGCCACCGGATCCTTGAGAAAACGGTATCCGTAAGCCACTGCGCCGAGGAGTTTGCCGTCGATAAATAGCGGACTGCCGCTCATCCCGGCCACGACGCCCAGCCCTTCGAGGCGCGGGTGTTCGAGACGCGCCCAGATTATATCGAAACCCGAAAGCGCGCCGTGTTCGACGCCGAGAATCTCGAAATCGAATTCCTCGGTGCGTGTGCCCTGGAACACCGTGCGACCCTTGCCTCGCATTCCAGGCCGGACGCGCGAAACGGGGAAAAAGTCGTTCGGGTTCAGGTCATCGGGCCATTGGAGATACTCAGGGAACCCGGCCTCGATTGCGGCTTTCTGGCGCGCATCCGAAGCGGCGGGCGCGGGAGGAGCGGCCGCATCGCCCACGCTAAAAGCCGGAATTGCCGCCAGTAAAAATACGAGCGCGAAAAAGGACATCATGAGCCTGGCAATTCGATTTTTCATGGGGAATTGGCTGCCTGCCACAGTGTAGTTAATTTATATAGGACTTATAAGACCTATGGGACGAATAGGACCTATGGGACGAATGGAACTAAATTTGTAGTTCACTACTTGCCATTCACCTTTTTCACTTGCTGTCCACCACCCGCTGTCAGCTCTTCACTGCCGACTGTCCACTGCTCACTGCCCACTGTTCGCTGTCCACTTTCTTCATTATTAACTCACAACCCACAACCCACAACTCACAACACTCATCCTGGCCCGGCGGCTTTCGCCAGATGCAGCAGGATGAATATAACCGACGCGCCCCATAGCAGAACCGTTGTCAGAAGCGGGAAGTCCGTAAGCAGGAGGATTTCGGGCGCGCCGCCTTCCTCCCGGCGGAAAACAAGCCAGATGTATCGGAAGATGCCATAGAGCACAAAGGGTATTGTGTAGATCATGCCAATGCGCCCTCCGGCCAGCGGCGCGGAAAACTGCCCCTGCGTGGTCCAAAGCGCGTAGGAAAACAATGTTCCGGCCGTGGCCACCATTAGGAGCACATCCAGGAACCCCACCGAGTATTCGCCAAGCACCGGGCGGTGATTGGCGGCATCCGCGCCGAGCAAGACGAGTTCGTTGCGGCGTTTGCAAATGGCCAGAAACAGCGCCAGAAACAGCGTGGTCAGAAGGAAGTAACTCGTGATGGGGATGTCGGCGCCGGGGATCGAGATGACCTCGATGCCGCCGAGCGCCCGCAACACAAACCCGAGGGCCAGGATCAAAATGTCCAGGACAACCACGTTTTTGAGGCGGACGGAATAGGCGATAGTGAGGATGATATAGATCAGCGCGGTGTATCCGAACGGCCGCGTGAGGGCGAAGGCGAGCGCCAGGCCGCCCACGCAGCCCGCCGCGGCCACTGCCCACCCAAGCCAGATCGGCACGCGCCCCGAGGCGATGGGCCGGTTGCGCTTTTTCGGGTGCTGGCGGTCTTGCTCGACGTCGAAGATGTCGTTAATAATATAGACAACGCTCGACAGGGCGCAAAACACCACAAAACCCAGGATGGCGTTGCGCACCATGAGCGGGTTGCGCCAGTTTTGCGAGAAAACAAGGCCCGCGAAAATCAGCAGGTTTTTTATCCACTGCCTGGGCCGGCATTCTTTCAACAACCCGCTAAGCAATCCCATTCGATCCTCAAACCTCGCCTTGTGAACGATGCAAATTCCGCACGCCTGGGACAGCGCGCGCCCTGCCTTTGGCGACCGCACCAGGCAAATGGCGAACGCGCCAGCCGGCGGCACACGCGCCAGCGTGCCGGAAAGCAGTTAATCCATGCCCGATTCGCCTGTCGAGGCTTTGTTCCACGCTGGGTTCGGCGCCGCGAGGCAATTCGTTCTGTGCAACTCCGCGGCATCCGGCCTTTCTGGCGCCTTTCTCCGCCGAGGAAATCCAATTGCCTTGCGGCGGAAAAACATGGCGAATTGAAAGAGAAGTTAGCCGGGGCAGGGCGCGTGTGTCCGCGCATGCAGATGGTGAGGCCGGCCCGCGGAAAAAATCGACGTATAGTATTCTATCCCAGATGCTGACATTGCGCACTTTGGAGGAACGGCCATGAATATCCATAGGAAATGGCAAAAAGGCGTCGCAATCCTAATTCCGGCTCTTGCTATCCTTTTTGTGGGCGCTGGGATTGATGAGGGACTCGCCAAAGAAAACGCCCCCGCCGGCCCAATACCTCAGCCGATGAAGGTGATTAAGGGAGACTTGGGCATTGTAATCACAGACGCCCCTCTTTCCGGCGGCGGCGCTTCGAGCCGGGGAATCATCAAAGGAAGGGCTTCGGGCGTGGACCCGCGCCAAACCCGCGTGGTGATTTACTCTCACACCGATCGCTGGTATGTTCAGCCCTATGACGTGCGCCCCTACACGACGATTCGCTCCAATGGTGTCTGGGCCAAGACAATTCACCTGGGCGAAACTTACGCCGCTCTGCTGGTGAAGCGTTCCTATATTCCCCCGCCGACTCTGGATGTTCTTCCGCCAGTGGGGGAGTATGTTCTCGCTGTGACCACGGCCGCTGCGAGCGAACGCAATGTGGTTTTTTCCGGATACGAATGGGGCGTGAAATCCAGCGATGCGCCCGTGGGGCCTGGGCCAAATCTGTTTTCAAACAGCAGGAAAAATGTATGGACTGATTCGCAGGGGCGGCTTCATCTACGGATTATCCGCCAAAAAAACCAGTGGTATTGTTCGGAAGCGGTTCTGGCGAATTCTCTCGGATACGGAACCTACCGTTTTTATATCGACCGGCGCTTGGACAATCTCCCGCCAAGCGCGGTCCTTGGGCTTTTTACGTGGAGCGATGCTGCCGAGCAAGCGCACCGCGAAATCGACATCGAGTTCTCGCGTTGGGGCGATGCGAACAACCAAAGCGCACAATATGTGATTCAGCCTTACGATACGCCGGGCAATATGACGCGTTTCGATATGCCTGCGCGCCTGAAAACCTCCACGCATAGTTTCCTCTGGGAACCGGGGCGAGTGTCTTTCCTCAGTTTGAAGGGACGTAAAATTCAAGATTACACGGTGGCGGATAAAATTTTCGAATGGACCACATCGCAGGGCATTCCTCAACCAGGCGACGAAACGGCGCGGATTAATTTGTGGCTCTTCGATGCCAACCGCGACGGAGTTGGCGATCCGCCTTCAAACCGGCGAAATATCGAAGTTGTCATACGAAAATTCGAGTTTATTCCCTGGACAAGTCCCTGCACAGCAAATGCCGAGCCGGATTCCGGGAAAATGCCGCGAATCGGCGGATAAGGCCCAAAGCGGATCTTGCCAGTTTTCCTCAGATTTCGCGGCGGTTTGCGCCGTCAGAGCGGATTGTTGAGGCGGTAATTTATCAGGCGCGCGCTGGCGCTTTTTTAAGCGCAGAATGCTGCGGGTCTTCGCGCAGGAAGCGGCCGGTGTGGCTGCGGGGATTTTGGGCGATGATTTCGGGAGGGCCTTGCGCGACGATTTCGCCGCCGGCGTCGCCGCCCTCGGGGCCAAGGTCGATCAGCCAGTCGCAGGAACGGATTACGTCGAGGTTGTGCTCGATGATGATGACGGTCGATCCGGCGTCCACAAGGCGGTGCAGGACCTCCAAAAGCTTTTTCACATCGGCAAAATGCAGGCCCGTCGTCGGTTCGTCGAGCAGATACACTGTCCGGCCGGTGTTGCGTTTCGAGAGTTCGCGCGCGAGTTTGATGCGCTGCGCCTCGCCGCCCGAAAGCGTTGTCGCCGATTGCCCAAGCGTCAAATACCCAAGCCCGACTTCGTTCAGGACGGCGATCTTGCGTTGAATCGCGGGGATTGCGGAAAACACCTCGCCCGCTTCCTCGATGGTCATCGCCAGCACCTCGGCGATGTTGCGCCCGCGATAGCGCACATCGAGCGTCTCGCGGTTGAACCGCCGCCCGTGGCACGCCTCGCATTCCACATACACATCGGGCAGAAACTGCATCTCCATGCGGATCATGCCGTCGCCCTTGCACGTCTCGCACCGTCCGCCTTTTACGTTGAACGAAAAACGCCCCGGGCGGTAGCCGCGCACTTTTGCCTCTGGCAGCTGAGCAAATAAATCCCGAATCAGATCAAAGGTTTTCGTGTAGGTTGCCGGATTCGAACGCGGTGTGCGCCCAATGGGCGACTGATCCACGTCGATCACCTTGTCGATGTGTTCCAGCCCCTCGATTGCGCCGACCGCTCCGATGGCGCGGTGCGATCCATACACGTGATTGGCGAGCGCGGGCCAAAGCGTGTCCACCACGAGCGACGATTTACCCGATCCCGACACGCCTGTGATTCCGATCATCAGCCCGAGCGGCAATTCGACGTCGATTTTCTTCAGATTGTGTTCGGCGCAGCCGCGAAGAATCAGGCTCTCTCCCTCGCGCGGACGCCGCCGTTTGCACTGAAAATCAATCCGTTCTGTCCCGGCCAGATAGCGCCCCGTAACCGAGTCCGCGCACGAGGCGATTTCGTCGGGCGTTCCCGCCGCCACCAGCCGCCCGCCCAGCCGCCCGGCCGCCGGACCGAGATCGAGAACGTAATCAGACGACCGGATGGTCTGTTCGTCATGCTCGACCACAATCACCGTATTTCCCAGGTCGCGCAAGCCTTTTAGCGAATGGATCAGGCGTTCGTTGTCGCGCTGGTGCAGGCCGATGGACGGCTCGTCGAGCACATACAGGACGCCGGTGAGTTGCGAGCCGATTTGCGTGGCCAGCCGGATGCGCTGCGCCTCGCCGCCCGAAAGCGTTCCCGCGCCGCGATTGAGCGTCAGATAGCCCAGACCCACATTCAGCAAAAACCCAAGCCGGTCCGTGATCTGGCGCATCGGCTGCTGGGCGATCAACGCTTCGCGATCCGAGAGCGATGCGCCGAGCGACTCGAAAAACTCCGCCGCTTTATCGACAGAAAGCGCGCACACGTCGGAAATTGACCGCCCGCCCACCGTTACCGCGCGGCTCTCTGGCTTCAGGCGCGCGCCGGCGCATTCCGGGCACGCACGGTCCGTGATGTATTCCTCGTAATAGTCCACCATGTTCTCGGAATTCGTTTCGGCCATGCGGCGCAGCAGCGTGGGAATCACGCCCTCGAACGGACGGTTGTGTTTGTAGCGTGTCTTGCCGTGCACAATTGTGAAGGCTATTTTTTCGCGTCCGCTGCCTTCAAGCAAAACGCGCCGCTGCCGTTCGGTCAGCGAGGTCCAGGGCGCATCCATGTCCACTTCGAGCCGGTCGCAAACGCCCTCGATAATCTGGCGTCCCCAGGGCATTTCCGGCTCCTCACTCCGCGTCCGCCCGCTTTCTGTCACAAAATAGTTGCGCCAGGGCACGACGGCTCCCTTGCGGATGGAAAGCGACGGGTCGGGAACAATCCGCGCAGGGTCCATTTCGCGGATAACGCCCAGCCCCTCGCAATGCGGGCAGGCTCCATAACGGGAATTGAATGAAAACGAGCGCGGGGACAATTCGAGGAGTTGCGGGCCATGTTCAGGGCACGCCATCGCTTGCGAAAACACGCGCTCGCCCGTCCACGTTTTTGCGTCGCTCTCCTGCTTTGCATTGCTATCCTGCGCCGATGGTTTGCGCGCGCCCAGTTCCACGATGTCGATTGCCGCCAGCCCATCCGCTTTTTTCAGCGCCAGCGACACGGCTTCCGTCAGGCGCGCGCGCAGGTCGCCCCCCCCGATCACCAGGCGGTCGATCACGATGGAAATGTCATGTTTGAATTGCTTTTTCAGGCGCATCGCCGGGTCGATCTCGATGACCTTGCCATCGACCTTGGCCCGGATGAAACCCTCTTTGACGGCGTCCGCGAATATCTTTTGATACTCGCCCTTGCGCCCGCGAATCACTGGCGCAAGCACGAGCAACCGTGTCCCGGCAGGAAGATTCATTACCGCATCGACGATCCCATGCACTGTCTGGCGTTCGAGCGGACGCCCGCAATGCGGGCAGTGCGCCTGCCCGATTCCCGCGTAGAGCACGCGCAGGAAATCGTAGATTTCCGTTACGGTTCCGACGGTCGAACGCGGATTGCGGGCGGTCGTCTTTTGCTCGATCGAGATCGCGGGCGACAGGCCTTCGATGTGCTCGACGCGCGGCTTGGGCATCTGATCGAGGAACTGGCGCGCATAAGCCGAAAGCGATTCGACATAGCGCCGCTGGCCCTCCGCGTAAATTGTGTCGAAGGCCAGCGAGGATTTTCCCGAGCCGGAAATCCCAGTAACCACAGTGAGCGAACCGCGGGGAATCCGGCAGTTTACGTGCTGAAGATTGTGCTCCGCCGCGCCGATAATTACCAGATCGCGCCTGGACATTCTTTAATCCTTATGCATTGCGGACACCGCCGCCGCCGCCGCGCAAGGCCGCGCTCAATCGGTGGCCGGCGCAAGCGCAGGCGCGTCCAGAGGCAGGGGAGACTCCTCGGGGCGCTCGCCCTCCAGCGCCACCACGGCCGCCGCCACGCTGTGGCTGTGGCTCAGCGACACATGCGCCGACCATGCGCCGCGTTCCGCCGCCGCCTGAGCCGCGCATCCAGACAGCAGCAGGTGCGGAGCGCCCAGCGAATCGTTCTCGATCCGTATGTCCGCCCAGCGGATTCCGTGCGTCATGCCGAGTCCGACCGCTTTCGAAAACGCCTCTTTCGCAGCGAATCGCGCCGCATAGTGAAGAAGAGGGGTTGCCATCCGGTCGCAGTATTCCCTCTCGTTGGGCGCGAAAATCCGCTTTTTGAAACGCTCTCCGTGGCGCTCCATCGCCGCCTGAATCCGCGATACTTCTATCACGTCGATGCCGAGTCCAAGAATCATAAGATATTCTCCAGAGGCGCCCCTGCCAGCGGAGTGGCTGCTGGCCGATGCGCCATATATAATGAGACGTTAAAAGACAAAAAGGGACGCAAAGGACATAAGGAACCCAAAGGAAGAAGAGCATTCGCGGGATGGCACTTGCCCGCCAGCGCCTTTATTACTCTTCCTCGCCCGGTTCATTCAATCGAGAAGGCGCACGGCCCGGACCGTCAGCCAGGAACTGTTCAAAGTGCAGGAAAAACCTTGGGCGAGACGCTCAAGCCACCGGATTCACGAACAAAATGCCCATGCCGCCAGCAACTGTGAACAGTTGCTGGGACCGTCAGGCCTGTCGCGGCCATTCGCCGTCAGTGCGCTATCAGGCCCCGCCCCGAGGCATTTCCCAAAACATCCAGAACCGCCCCTTCAGACTCCACGGATGTCAGTGCGTCCGATACCACAACGGAATACACGCCGGCGTCGGACAATTGTGCCGCGTCAATGGCGTAGGTGGCCTGCGTGGCGCCCTCGATCGGCGATTCATCCTTATTCCATTGAAATGACACCTGCCCGAGGCCGCTGCCAGTTTCCACGGAGAACTCCACTCGCGCGCCCACGCTCGCCACTCGATTTTCCGGCGGGCGCGTAATCTGGATTCCGTTGTAAGGCGCATCGAGGCGCACGTTGTCGATCCAAGCGCCCTCGCGCGCGGTGGGCGATCCCGTGTGGTTCTCGCGAAATCCCACCTGGAACGCGCCAGCAAGCGGACCGCCTTCCGGCACGTCGCCCGCATATACAATCTGGTTGTTCAGCGCGGCGATCAAACGCCTTGGCGCAGGCGCGCCCGGATTGATCGAGAGGTAAAATGGCGCCCATGCCCCTTCGGCGGCGCCGAGCGACTGGCGCGTTGCATTGCCAAGCAGCAAGGAGATTTCCGCATCCTGATTGTCGTTTGTGGCGTAAATAAAATCGAACGCCCCCGGATGATTCGCCTGGCCGTCGTTCATGGTCACGTTCTGATTCATATAAATGAGCCAATAGCCGCCTTCGTGTCCGGACCCTGCCGGAGAGGATGTGAAAAATGTGCTGCCTTGGCGTCCGCATATTCCGACGGCCACTGCCTGCGCGGGTTCCGCCGCCGCGGGGAGATAAATGAACCCCGAGGCGCTGTAGCCCGAGCCGTCTGCTCCGAGCGATGGCCCGCCCATCATGCCGATCACACCGCCTCCCGCCGTGTCCACGCATCGCCAGGCCTTTCCCTGTCCTTGCATCGCGGGCACCCCGGCGTCGGCGGGATTCTGGAGGCTGATTGCGCGATAGGTTTGGAGCGCGCCCGCGGGGGGCGTTTCAAAATCGAAGGACTCGGGCAGTGCGTCCGCGCCTTGGTTCGCCTTGCCCGGCGTGGACGTCATCAGGGCGAAATCCGCGCCGTTGATATAGGAATTCGCGCCGTCGGGGCTTCGCCCAAACGAATACGTGGCATTCGCCGCGTCATATCCGAGCGCCGCCTCGCCGAGCCAGGACGGGCCGTTGTCTGTGACGATCGGATCGCCCGGACCGTCCAGGCCGCCCAGCCCGCCGAAGGTGCGGTAGGCCACGGAATCATAAAGGACTTGCGTAGTGGGATCGAACAACTGAATTGCCGATGGAATGCCCGCCAGGAGGAAATCCGCCGCGATTGTCAGATTCGCGCCATCCGCCGCCGATTCGGCGATGACAAAATACCCCGCGCCGCCGCCCGCGTCGGCGATGGAATATCCGCCCAGGGGAATCGTGCGCGAGATGGTCCCCTCGGCGCCCTCGACGACGCGCGCCTCCAGCCCCGCCGGAAATGCACCCGCCGTGCCTCGAATTTCCACAAAGTGCCGGCCTGTTTCGGCATAGCGAAATTCATTGATGAGATATTCCCGCCCGCCCGGATTCGCCTGCGTGTATCGTAATTCGTCCAGATAGACCGATCCCGCGCCAGCCGCGCCGCCGCCTTGGATCAGCACGCCAATGAATGCCAGATCGCGCGCGCCCGCGCCTGCCGTGTCGAGCAGTCCATCGCCCGAATTATACTGCTTGAATTTTGTCACATAGGCGGTGGCGGACCCTGCCTCATTCAAATCCCACGAGAGCGTGCGCCATCCCGCCGTGGCCAGGCTGTTGGGCGGACCCATTTCCAATTGCCCCTTCGCGTCCATCAGAATCATGCGAATCGTCCGGCCTGAATAAGCCGAGGCCGCGTAGCAATCCAGAAGCACCTTGGTGGTGGAATCGAAAAAGCCTTTTGCGGACAAGCGATCTGGCGTTGTTGTGTATGTGTTGTGCCCGAGGATTTCGTATCCGAAGAACAGCTGATTGCCCGCCGTGGCCGTGAAGCTGAAGTTGAGCCTCATGCAATAACTGCTGTTGGCGGGTTTTCCTGCTCCGGATGGCGTGGCCACCACGGCGCGCGACGTGCCCGAGGCCACAACCCCCACGCCGTCGGAGCCTTCCGTGGGGCTTCTCCAGCGCGCGTCGAAGTTGGAAGGCTCCTCCCATCGCTCGATTGCATATTCGCGAACGCCCGGCGGCGCGAAGAGCTCCTGCACCGCCTGATAAATCTGAGGATATGTGCGCGTTTTGCTTACGGATGCGCCCGTTTCAATATCGCGCGACGTAAAACTGCCGAGCGGATTGCCGGCCATCCACATAAGCGACCAGAATCCCACGCCGCCGAGACGCCGCCCCGTGTTTTCTGCCCCCACCCAATGCTTGGCTGCGTTCATTTTCACACGCAGTGAGTCCTCATCGTCATAATTATACATGTTGAATTGCGCGCCATTTGCCACGGCGAACCACACGCTTTCCGACGGCGAATGGTAGAAGCGCTCGCGCGGCGGATTCAAAAGCACGGTCTGGAATTTCATGTCCACGTATCCGACCGATCCGATGTTGGACGACTTGGTTGCGCCGTAAGCGGCGGTGTCCGCGACCATCGCGTATCCATAGGACGGAAGGGCGAGAACGATTTTTTCCGGCGGACAGCCGTTGGCAATGAAGGCATCCACCTGTTCCTGATAACGGTTCTGCGGGGCAACGGCCTGCGCATAGCTATTCCAACTGCCGGACCACGGATAGCAGCTGAAGTCGATGAAATCCACGCTGGCGGCCACTTGCGCGAGGTCATAGCGCGAAGAGTAGGTCGGGCCGAGGTAAATCGACACCTCCAGCGGCGCGATGGCCGTCTTGAGTTCGCCAACAAATTGCGTGATTCCAGCGCCCGTGGCGCTTGCGAATGGCGCTGGCTCGAAGTCGAGATTCACCCCCGCGCAATTGCTGCTTCCCGACTGCGCGATTAGGGCCTTCAGGTTAGTTATTAGCGTTTGGCGGAGCGTCGTGCTTTGCATCACTGTGTTGAGCGTCGTGGTGTCAAAGCCGGAATTCATAAGTGTCATAATGACTTTTACGCCATATCGGTCCGCCGCGCCGCCAGGCTTGAGTTCCGCCGCGCGGCTTGTCCATCCGGAAGTGCTGCTCAGGCCGCCGCTCGAGTTGAACGAAACAAATTCCGCGGCCACGTGCGTCAGGGCGTGCCAGGGATACTGCGCCGCCGGGTAATCATTTTGCGCGTATCCGAACACAACAAAGCGTTTGGTGTCGATCGAGGGCGACGCCGCGGACCGGACACGTCCCGCGCTGGAAGGAGCAGCCTCTGGCGCCGCTTCGGATTCCGGAAGGGCAGCCGGCGTTTCGGCGGGGGCAAGCGCCTGGGCGGCCTTTGCCTTTTCCACCGCCTCCATCTGCTCGCGATGCTCCGAATAGGAGTCTGGCGGTTGCGCGTATGCCCAACTTGCATAGGCAAGCACTGCCATAAAAATTCCCCATCGAGCGGCCGCCCAACCGGCCTTGCGGCAAAGTTTTTTCATGACATCCTCAAATTATATTTACGGAATATGTTCTGGGGATGCAACGCGGCTCGCCACATCGCCATCCTATCAATAATAGAAGGTTCCAATTTCGCGAGGCAACCCAAACCCAATTGGGGAGCGTCCTGGCGCTCCGGATGGCGGAAGGCGCAGTTCCCCTTGCGATCCACCGCAAGAGGTCCAACACTTTAGGCCGTGCGGGAATTCGGATACCGGATTCCGCTTTTGTGGCCGCCTGCAATGGAATCGCCGCCCATCGCCAGTTCCGCCGCGGCCTGATTTTATTTTTCCCCAATTTGCCTCACTTATGCTAGCTAAACGCATTATTCCGTGTCTCGACGTCAAAGAAGGCCGCGTGGTCAAGGGGATCGAGTTTGTCAATCTCCGCGACGCGGGCGATCCAGTCGAATGCGCCCGCGCCTACGACCGCGCCGGGGCCGATGAACTGGTGTTTCTCGACATCACCGCCTCGCACGAACGCCGCAAGATCATGATCGACGTCGTGCGCCGCACGGCCGAGCAGTGCTTTATGCCGCTTACTGTCGGCGGTGGGCTGCGCACAATCGACGACATTGACGCCATGTTGCGTGCGGGCGCGGATAAGGTGTCCATCAACACGCCGGCCGTGGATCATCCGGATTTTATCAACGAATCATCGCAGCGATACGGCGCGCAGTGCATCGTCGTGGCCATTGATGCCAAGCGGCGCTCGCTTCCCAAAGGTGTGCGCGCGAACCTTAGCCGCGCCGATCTTCGCACGCCCGATCCGCTTGGGTGGGAGGTGTTCACGCACGGCGGGCGCACCCCGCGCGGGCTGGACGCGGTCGCATGGGCACGTGAGGCCCAGCAGCGCGGCGCGGGCGAAATTCTCCTGACGTCGATGGACGCCGATGGCACGCTCAGCGGCTATGACATCGCCCTCACGCGCGCCATCGCCGAGGCGGTTTCGATTCCCGTTATTGCCAGCGGCGGAGCGGGGAATCTCGAGCACTTGGCCGAGGCCCTTACCGAAGGCAAAGCAGACGCCGCGCTGGCCGCCTCGATCTTTCACTTCGGCACATATTCCATTGCCGAAACCAAGGAATTCCTCGCCGCGCGCGGTGTTCCCGTGCGCCGCCTGCCGGAGGCCGTCCCAACATGAATCCGGACCTGAGCGCCATGGACCCGCGAACCCGCCGCCTTATTAATGGCGTCATCTTCGTTATGGTTTTGGCCATTATCGCAGCGATCGCCATCGGCATAATTTCGCGCCGCCCCAAGGGAATTACGTTCACCATTGCCTTCAAGGACGCGCGGGGCCTTGCGCTGGGCGCGCCGGTCATGCTTCAGGGATTTCGCGTGGGTGAAGTTACTCGCGTGGCCTTGGTGAAAGAAGGCAGCGGCGTCGAAGTGGACGCGGCCATCGCTCCCAATTATGTGGATCAGGTTCCTGCGCCGGAGTTTCTGACGGCGCGCATCAAGAAGCCTCTTCTGCTTCCGGGCGGGGGAGAGGTTGTGCTCATCCGGCTCAAGAACGCCAAAGGACAAATGCCCGATGGCGCGCGCATCGACGGCGTCGAGGGTCTGACGGGCGAGATGCGTTTCCGCGCGAAGGGCGCCATCAAGCGGGCCTACGCGAAAACCGCCGAGAAAACATCGGATACGATCGACCGATTCCGCACATGGTGGGCGGAAAAGCGCGACAAAAAACAAGGCGCTGGCAAAGCGCGCAAGGAACTCGATGCGTGGCTCAATGATCTGGAAAATCTCGACTATCCGCCCAAACCTACCGAGATTCGCACGCTTCGCGCCCGGGGGGAGTTGCTGCAAAAGTCGTGGGAGGCCCAGAAACTCGATGAGGAAGCCCGCGAAATGGGCAAGATGCTCCAATCGCTCGAAGAATACGAAAAGGCAGCCGCTGACGAAGAAAAAGGCGGCTAGGCATTTCTCGAAAATAATGGCGGATTCCTGGTTGCCCAATGCCATGACAATGCCTCCATCCACAAGGGATTGGCGCTCATCAGAAGGCTTGGTTTGTGAGCCTTGAAAACCATGCATCAATATTGGCTTAGGACGCCAATATCAAGAAACACTATCAAGAGGCCAGTTCAGAACAGGCGGAATCAGGGTTTGGGCGAACTGCGAAAAATCATCGTCTGCATTGGCGGAACGTTTGCGCCGCGCATCCAGACTTGCGCCGCGCGATCCAACTGTTCGGCGGGGATTTCCGAGGCCGCCAGGAATACGGGCGGATTCAGATTCAGCGCGGTTTCGTCGTCGAAACCCAGCGCCTTTTGCATCCAGGGCAGCGGCTCCGGATAGGTCTTGTTGCAGTGGCGCATCAGATCGTCGGCGGCCGTGGCGAATTTCTGAACGGTCTCGGGCGCGCTCTTGCCCAGCGCGGCGCGCACAACAGTGACTTGCATGGGAAATGGCGAGAAATTCGCGGCGGCCAGCGGCGCGGGATTGAGAACGCGGAAATTGCCTTTGGGTCCGATGCGGCGTGTGAGGCGGGCGTATTTCCATCCGGCGGCGAAGATCGCCTCCGGGCCGCCCGCTTCGCCTGGTTCCACCTCCATGCCCGCGGGGAACATGGCGATCTTGGGGGCCTGTGAGCCGCCCGCCGCGGCGCTTGCGGCGGCGCCCGCCGTGGCAAGATGCGCCACCATGACGCCCCAATCATCCCCCTCGACTCCCAGCGTCTTGTCCTTCAGGTCGTCCAGGGACTTGATGGCCGAATCCGCCCGAACCACAAATCCGCAAAGCGGCTGCGAGGTGGCTTCGGCGGCGAATTCCACGATCCGGAGCGTTCCGGGCGCGCGCATTTCGGCGGAAATCGCGTCGTGGAGATTGACACCAAACGCGGCTTCGCATTCGCCGCGTCCAAGCAGGAAAAGCGCCTCGCGCGATATGCGCACGGGATCGAGATACTCGACCTCGACGCCATGATCGCGAAACCATCCGGTCTTTTGATCGACATAGACCGGCATGGAAGCGATATTGGGAACATACGCGATGCGAATCAACCCGGCGCGGGCCGGAATGATTTTGCGAGGCGTGGGGCCTGTGGGTGAGGCGGCGGCGGCTGATGCGGCTGCCGCGGCGGCGGCTTCGGCCCGGCTGTTCCGCGGCGCGGCAGAGGCGGGAGTGGGCGTTTTGAGGCCCTGCCTGGCTGGAGGCGAAGTGGATGCCGGGATGGATTGCATCGAGGGGGTGGCGGTGGCTTCAGATGCAGGCGCGGTTGCCGCCTGCTTTTCTTCCTGGCAGGAGGCTAAAATTCCCAGAATCATCAGGCATGCGAGAGTCCATCTAATAGGGCGGCATGGCAAAACGAATGCGGGCATGATCTGCTCTCAATTCGGGCGCGGACCAGACGGCGGCGCCGGAGGAGTGCCGGAGGAATCCGGGGAATGCGTGGAATTCGGCGGGTGCAATTGGCGCGATTGGCCGGGCGCGGAGGATACCGCAGGCAATGGCGAGCTGCCGGGCGGGGGGGAATCTGCGGGGAATGCCAGGCCTTCGGGCGGCGGTTCAGCGTTGGTGAATTTCATGCGGTCGCCTCGAATCACCACGGTGGCGCGGCGGTAAAAACCAACTGTAATCAACGAAACCAAGACGTCGCCTGGCGTGGCGTGGACCTCGATCACTACGTTGCCGATCCCGTCCGCTCCTTCGAGGGCGCGCTGCATTCCCTTTTCCCAATCAGGATGATTGAGGGGAACGGCCCAGAAAATCCAATGTGCCTTCTCACGAATCGTAAAGTGGCTTGTGCGCGAGTTGGGAATGTATTGGCAGGCCACTCCCGGCGGAAGGCGGTCTTGCGGGGCAAACACCGTGCGCCCTCCCGCGCCAAGGTCCACGGTGATTCGGCTGCATCCGGCGGCGATCAAGGCAGCGCCCAGCGCCAGGGCGCACGCGGAAATTGGACTCATGGGACCTATGAGACTTATGGGACGAATAGGACTCATGGGAAGTTGCCTGGGGAGACGCGCATTGCCGGGAAATCGGTTTGGCGTGAATTCTCACAAAAAGGTATAAAGGCACGAAGATGTTCCTTGTGCCTTTGCGCCTTTGTGTGAGGAATGCAATTCGTTCTCATCTGCAATCCACTCATTATTCAACGCTGCATCTGACGGTCGAAACGTTCGATGCGGTTGGCGGCGCGCCGGAGCCAGTCGCCCGCGGATACGGGATCGCCTGCCTCGAAATCGCCCGCTGCTCGTCGCAGGAAGAACTGCGCCTCTTTCAGATACTGCCGGCGGCGCGTTTTGCCCGCAAACGCATGAAGCCGCGTCTGATCGGAGATTTTCAAGCCCGCGGCATCGGGCGCGCAGCGGACAATAACGCGTTCGATGTCGATGGGAAAGTAGAAATGAAAGACCTCGCGGCGCGGCAGTTCGGCGCGGACAATCGCCGGCGGATCCAGATGAAAATCTGTTCGCGCGCCTTGGCGGTCCACCGCGCTGACCTCATACACAACCACATCGCCCCCAGTGGCGGAAATCGAGATGGCATTGACGCGTTCGATTGTGGATTTGGGGTTGAATTCGCGATTTCGCGGTTCATCGCCCCGGACGCGCTTGTCGTCGATGGGCGTCCAGGAATATCCCGCCAGCGTCGAGTGGCGCGAATCGAGAATCCGCATGTAGTCGTGAACCTGCGCGAGGATGCCCGCGATTTCCGAGGCGGAAGGTCCGGCGGCGGCAGGGTGAGCCTGGCGCGGGGCGGAGATCATCGCGAGAATCCACTGGAGGGCGCGCAGGCAATCTTCCGCGCAAAGAGGAGGCAAAAACTGGCCGGGTGACGAAGGAACCCGCGCCTCGCCAGGCATTTCCTCCAAAGGCATTTCCTCTGGCGGGATGTCGGCCGGACTGGATGCGCCTGGGGAGGGGGCTGGATTCGGCCTGGCAGGTATCTCGATGGGCGAGTCCTGAAGCGTGGCGGTTCCGGGCTTGTCCGGCATGTGAACCCCGGCCGCAATGGCAGGCATCGGGCTGGGCGATTCGGATGGAATTTGGCTTTGCGCGGCGATTTTAGATGCCGCCACAGCGAAAAACGCCACCAGGCAAAACGCTATCGCCGGGAAGGCGCACGCTTTTGGCATCAAGGAAGCAGGCACAGAATGAGACACGGCGGGAGAAGTCTTTTTCATGGATTCTGGCAATTCAGGCTTTTCCGGCCCTGGAAAGATTCGCTTGGACAGCCGCGCCTGGATTTGAACGCAACGTCCCTGCGCAATCCGGCGTGTATCATGTCGAAGGAATGATCGGAAAGGCAAGCGCGGGTTGGGTTGTTCTCTGCACATCTGCGCCTTTGCGCCTCGGCGGCGGGTTGGTTCGGCGCTTGTGATAGAAGACGCGAGTGCGGAGCCTCGCGATCCCAGCGTGCGATCCCAGTGTGCAATCCCGCCGCGGCCCAGCTCAGAACCTCGCGATCCCAGCGTGTGATCACGCGATGCGTGAAGCATCCGATTTCGGCAATCTACGCGATTCCAATCGACTTGTGGCGGGCCAGAATCTCGTCCGCGAGGTGATCCAAGTGCCCGAAATCGGGATTCTGCGGCGCGCCCTTCACCATGACGGGCGGGATGACTTCCGCCTGCAATTGCCCGAGCGCGCCGGTCAGCTGTTCGACCGCCTTGCCGCCCCATCCAAACGAGGCAAGCACGGAGATGAATCGAGTTTTGGGCTTCAGCGCGTTGGCAAGGATGGCCGCATAGAGCGCCAGCGGATGCGCTCCTGTCAATACGGTCGGCGAGGCCACAACCACCGTGGCGGCGTCCACGAGCGCCATCGCGAGCCGTCCCGCATCCGCGCCCGTGAGTTCGAAAGGTTTCACGGTGATGCCGCGTTTCATCAGGGCGCTGGTGAACGCGCCAACCATGCGGGCGGTGCTGCCATGCATGGACACGTAAGGGAGCGCGACTTCGTTGCGCACAGTGTCCGACGCCCAATCGCGATAAGCGCCGATAATGTGTTCGGGCGCGCGGTGCAGGGGGCCGTGGCTTGGGGCGGCAATCGCCACGGGAATCGACTCCAGCTTTTCAAGATTGCGCTGAATCTGTTTGCGAAAGGGCATCATGATTTCCGCATAGTAGCGTTTTGCGGGTTCATAAACTGCGGAAAAATCGTCGGCGTAGAGGTCTGTGGTCGCCAGGTGCGAACCGAGAAAATCGCACGAGAAAAGCACGCGGTCCTCGCGCAGATAGGTGAACATCGTCTCGGGCCAGTGAACCCAGGGCGCAAAGATGAATTCGAGCGATTTTCCGCCTAGATCGAGCGTTTCGCGGTCCTGAATCACTTGAATCCGTTCGGGCGCGACGCCGAGCAGAATCTGAAGTTGCTCCTTGCACTTGGCGTTTGTGACGGCGGTGGCCATTGGGTAGCGGGCAAGAACGTCTGGCAGCGAACCGGAATGATCCTGCTCAGCGTGGTTCATGACGACATAATCCAGGCGATCGACGCCCGCCGCGGCAAGGTTGTCGAAAAGCGTCGTTTTGCACTCCGGCTCGACGGTGTCGATGAGCGCCGTTTTCTGCGCCCCGCGAACGAGATACGCATTGTAGCTGGTGCCTTCGGGCGTCGGGATGAGCGCATCGAACAAACGGCGTCCGAAGTCGATGGCGCCAACCCATTTCACGCCTGGCACGATTTCCCGCGCGATCATGGCATGTTCCCCCTGCGTTGTGCGAGTTGCGATAGATAAGAACGCCCGAATGAG
This sequence comes from uncultured Candidatus Sumerlaeota bacterium, assembly GCA_964446285.1. Lineage (GTDB taxonomy): Bacteria > Sumerlaeota > Sumerlaeia > SLMS01 > CAYUNT01 > CAYUNT01. The sequence goes on from CAYUNT010000003.1 coordinate 28,642, forward strand.
CGGGATAAAACGCCGCGCCCCGCCTCTTTCGGCATGGACATGGTGGAAAGAGCGCGCGGCGGCGTCAATCCCTTGCATGGGCGCGCGGGACAAGGAAAAGACGCGAGTGCGGAGCCTCGCGATCCCAGCGTGCGATCCCAGCGTGCGATCTCAGCGTGCGATCCCAGCGCGGCCCAATGCGGAGCCTAGCGATCCCAATACGTCCGGCGTGGCAGGCACTGGGATCGCGAGGCTCCGCACTCGCGACTGGAATGCCTTGTTGTGCGAAAAGGCGTCTGGAAGAATGAAAATGTGCGTGGCCGAAACGAAAAAGGCGGTTGCGCGCGCCGCCGCGCCTTGGGATTGTGCCATCCGTTTGATTGCCAGGGCGCGCTGGCGAAAGGGCATTGGCCATCCCACCATTGGCTTATCCAAAAATTCTGGTGGCTTGGACGTCTCGTCCAAGAATCTCTTCCGAGTTTTTGGACAAGTTTATAATCCCCAAAAAATCAGGATGTATTGAGATATGGAGCGAACGCTGGTTTTAGTGAAACCCGACGGTGTGCGCAGGGGTCTTGCGGGCGAAATTCTGGCGCGGCTTGAACGGGCCGGATTGAAAATTGTCGCGATGAAGATGGTGCGCGCGACGCGGCCCCAGGCGGAAAAGCATTATACCTACGAGGATATTGCTGTGCGCCACGGCGAAGCGGTGCGCAACCAACTGCTCGATTACATCACGGCGGGACCGGTTGTGGCGGCGGTGTTCGAGGGCGATGCGTGCATCGAGGTGGTGCGCAAACTGGCGGGCGCGACGGAACCTCGCAAGGCTGCGCCCGGGACGATCCGCGGCGATTACTGCCACCACACTTTTGCGCTCGGCAATGCGGCGGGGAAGCCGGTCCACAATGTGATCCACGCCTCGGCGACCGTCGAAGACGCGGCGCGCGAAATTCCGATTTGGTTTGATGATGCGGAATTTCAAGCCTACAAGCGCTCGGACGAAACGGAGCACCAGCTGGAGAAAAGCTAAAAAAAGCATCTTGCCACAAAGGCACGAAGTCGCAAGGGAAAGAGAATTTCCTGCGAAGCAGGAAGCATAGGCTTTGTGTCTTTATGCCTTTGTGGTTGTTGTTATTCTTTAGTTTTGGCGGCGCGGTATCGGTAATAGGCGGCGCACGCGCCTTCGCTCGATACCATTGGCGCGCCAAGCGGGCGGTCGGGCGTGCAGCGCGTCCCAAAGGCGGGGCATTCGTGCGGCTTCATCAAGCCGCGCAACACCGCGCCCGCCTTGCATTCGGGCGATTCCGCCGCGCCGCGCTCGACAAGGCCAAACCGCCTTTCGGCATCGTGCGCGGCGTATTCATCGCGCAGCGCCAGACCGCTCGCCGGGATGACTCCGATCCCGCGCCAGGCGCGATCTGTGGGGCGAAACACCTCGGCGATCAGGCGGCGCGCCTCGGGATTGCCCTCGCGGCGCACCGAGCGGCTGTATTGATTTTCAACTTCCGCGCGGCCCGACTCGAGCTGCTCGACCGTCATTGCGATCCCCTGCAAAATATCGACCGGCTCGAACCCGGTGACGACGATTGGAACGCGGTAGCGCGCGGCGAGAGGCTCGTATTCTGTCCAGCCCATCACGGTGCAAACGTGTCCGGCGGCGAGGAATCCCTGCACGCGGTTCTCGGGCGAGGAGAGAATCGCCTCCATCGCCGGGGGAACAAGGACGTGCGAAACGAGCAGAAAGAAATTCCTGAGTCCGCGATGATGGGCTTGGCGCACGGCCATGGCGTTGGCGGGAGCGGTCGTTTCGAACCCGACGGCGAAGAAAACCACGTCGCGGTCGGGATTTTCGGCGGCGATGCGCACGGCGTCGAGGGGCGAATAGACCATGCGCACGCCGCCGCCCGCCGCCTTGACAGAAAGCAGATCGCGCGCGCTTCCGGGCACGCGCATCATGTCGCCGAACGAGCAAAAAATCACGCCCGGGCGCGAGGCGATCTCGACAGCCTTGTCAATCAACTCGATGGGCGTGACGCATACCGGGCACCCAGGGCCGTGAACGAGCGTCAGGCTGGGCGGTAGAAGCTCGTCGATGCCATAACGGAGGATTGCGTGCGTCTGCCCGCCGCAGATTTCCATGATCGTCCACGGGCGGGTAATGCGCCGGGCGATGGCGGCCGCATAACGCCGCGCGGATTGCGCATCGCGATATTCGTCGAGGTATTTCATAAGAAAGTGATCAGTGGACAGTGGGCAGAGAAGAGTTGTGAGTTGTGGGTTGTGGGTTGTGGGTTGTGAGTGAAGAAGTGGGCAGTGGTCAGTGGGCTGAGATGAGGCTTGTGGGGTGTGGGTTGTGAGTTGTGAGTTGTGGGTTGGAGTCCCATTCGTCCCATAGGTCTCATTGGTTATTTACTTCACAAAATTGGCGTCGAGCCACTGGGCGCTTGGGCCGAGCGCCTCGCGCACCTTTTCCCAATCCACCTCCAGCGCGGGAGTAGATGCAACAGTTTCCCAACCTGCGGGCGGTTTGAGTCCGGGACGCAGAGGGAATTGCGCCGAACGCCCGCCCGCCAGCGTCTGCTCCACCTCGGCGGAAAGTAAAAAGTCAATCAAGCGGCGTCCAGCCTCGGGATTTGGGCCGTTGCGAATCAGGCAAACAGTGTTGGGAAGCAGAAGGAGCCGCCCGGAGGATGCCGCCGCGCTCTCCGCCGATTGCGAAGCGCGGTCCGCCGCCGCCGCGGGTGCAACTTCGGAGAGGAGCATCGGAGCGACGCCCACCGGATGCTTGTCCATCAATGCGCCCTGCGCATCGTCCGTGTCGGTCAGCCCCCACGGGATTTCACCCCAGGCCACGCGGTCGCGGACGGTGGCGTTGCTCGCGAGAACCTGAACGCTGTTGGCGCGCAATTTCTCAAATAAATCCTTGGTTATTTCCGGCCCCCACATCGCCCAAAGCACGGCGGCGTGCGTCGATGTGGTGCCAAATAGCGGATTGGCAATGGCGCAGCGCCCGCGCCATTTCGGATCGGCGAGGTCTTCCATGCGCCGCGGCACATCGGCTTCTTTAATGAGGTTTTTGTTGTAGATTACGACTCGCGCGCGCGCCGCGAATCCGGTCCAGTGGCCTTCGGGATCGCGCATCGACGCGGGGAAGGCCGCCGCCTCGGGCGATTGATATGGCGCGGTGACGCCGCGGCTTTTCAATAGCAGCGTGCGGACGATTTCGTTGTTCCAAAAGACATCGCAGCGCGGACGCGGCGCTTCGGCGAGAAGGCGGTTCATCAGGCCGACGGTTTTCGCCGCTTCGGTGTCATAGACGGCGCGGACGCGGATGCCCGTGCGTTCCTCGAATTGCTTGAGGATCGGCTCGCTAAAAATCTGATCGAGCGCCGCATACACCACCACTTCGCCCGCAGCGGTGTTTTGCGATTTCGCGGCTTTTGCGTTTTCAGTTTTTTCGCCGGAATTTCCGCATCCCGCCACCAGAAACAGCGAGGCGGCCAGGAACGAAAACAGGAAAGCGCGTAAAAGCCCATTCCTGGACAAAAAATTTTGGAATCGGAGAAAAGATAATGGCTCATCGCGCATGGCAAAGCACCTCGCTAGGCAAACAAGGCGGAAAATAATCTTGGACGGGACGTCCATGCCACCTGCAATTTCCGGCCTCAGGTTTTGGGGCGCCAGCGGATTGAGCCGCGGGCGTTCCCTTTTATTTTGGCGCCGGACCCCAGGCGGGCTGGGTGTTGTTTCCGCCTGTGGTCAATTGCTGCTGATTGGATCCGTCATCGAGCATCATATAAATCTGCCACGAGCCGGCGCGGTTCGAGGAGAACATGATGTGGCGTCCGTCGGGCGCCCAGGAAGGCGCTTCGTTGTCGCCCTGATTCATTGTCAGGCGGCGGTAAGAGTTTGGATCGCCGCTTGCGCTGCAGGTGAAGATGTCAAACCGCCCCTGAATGCGCGAGACAAACGCGAGGCGGTCGCCGCCGGGCGCCCAGGCGGGCGCGTCGTTCCATGAGCCTCGCTGAGTAAGCCGCCGGGCGCCCGAACCGCTCGAATCCATAATGAAAATCTGCGGGCTGCCGGTTTCGCGATCCGAAACGAACGCGATTCGCGAGCCTTCAGGCGACCACGCAGGCGAACTCTCGATGGTGCGCGTTGTGGTGAGGCGCTTGAGTCCGCTGCCATCGCGTCCGCAGGTGTAGAGCTCAGAGTTGCCGTCTTTTGAAAGCACCATGACGATGCGCTGGAGCGTTTCGGACCAATCGGGAAGCGTGTTGAGGCCGGAGTATCGCGCGATGGGCCAGAGGCGCAAATCATCGAGCCGGATGCCGTAAAGATCGGGATTATATTGGTGGTATGTGGTGAAATAGATTTCCTTCCCGGCGGCGCCCCAGCAGGGTGCGGCGCACAGGCGGCCAAATCGCGTTAGGGTGGGCTGGTTTTGTCCGAAGCCGTCATAATCCATGACGGCAAGTTCCTTTACGCCACGCGAGGAGCGTTCGGTGATGTAAGCGATGCGAGTCTGGCAAATTCCCGGCGTGATGCCCTTGATGTAGCGGATCACTTCGTCGCTGATCTGGTGGGCCAGCGCGCGATACTCTTTCATCGAGCCGCGGAATTGCTTGCCAAACACACGCTGCTGCGAACGCACATCAAAAAGCATGGTATCCACAGTGAATGTGTCGGCCCCGCCAGCGGGTTTGCACGATCCCATCAGGTAATGCTCGGCTCCAAGGGCGGACCAGGCCTCCCAATGTATTTTGTCGCCTTCAACGTCGGCGCGGTTGAGTCCGTTCACCTTGAGCGAGTCGGGAAGCGTGAAATACCCCGAGAGTTCAAGGTCGCGTCGGATGATGCGCGGAATGGATTCGTATTCGAGCGCAAGGCCGCCTTCGACGTTGAAAAACGGCACGGCGATGCAACTTTTTGAATAGAGTGAAACGGGGCGGACAACGCCTAGGTCTGCCGCCGTGGATGGCGCCGGCGGCGCAGATGGCGCGGATGCGGCGGCTTTGGAAGAAGCTGAGGAAGCTGCGGGAGAAGAAGGAGAGGCGGTCGTGGGAGCCGGGCTGGCGGATTTATTGGTCAGCGTTTTCAACGGCTGCGGCGCGGCGGGCACGGCCGCAGCTGCCGCCATGCACAGGGCCATGCACAAAAATATAGGCAGCAACATAAAATTGTGCCGCGGCGGAGCGCCCGCGCGGGCAGATTCCCGCGCGCGGAGCATGGTGCAATTCTGGGGTTGGATGTCAGAATAATCGTCTGCATTCCGCAGGGTTTCACAGTTCAACCGATTCACGAGAGCAATCCTCCAGAAGAATGCAATGGGCCTGGATAGAACGAAACGCCGCATCGGCATTTCGCAGGCGCCGAGCCGTTTGCATCGCGCCGCAGCCTACAACGGCAATACGAATTTTCTGATCCGAAAAACTTGCCCAGGAGCAGTTCAAAGTTACGGGTGGCATGTGCATCTTTCCCGTGATTTCAGTGCCTTGGGCGTCTCGCCCCAAGATTTTTCCTGCACTTTGAACAGTTCCTGAAAACTTGCCCCCATCGCGAAAGAATGGCATATTCTTCAGTGGCCGGAATTGAATAAACAGGAATATACAACCTTATTACGTTATGCATCCGCTCATGCAATATGCTTTATTTTCATGGCGCGTGAAAAGTGTCCCTCTTGTGTTCTTTTTGCTGGTGGCGCTGGCAGTTCGAGCCGAGAATTCCATGCAAGTATAAAGAGAAATCCAAATATCTGCCGGAATTTATGTGTGCGCAATCCTTTGGATATGAATTATCGCGGATTGCAGGCGGAGTTGAGCCTGTGGATAATCTGTGAATAACCTGTGGATATCTTGTGATCGCACTGTGGAATTTTTGGGGATAACTTTCGCGCGGAGATTCCATGTTGTTCGGGCAAAAGCTTGCTTTCGCTTGCTGGAGCCGCGAAATGGACGTGAAATAAGCGTCGATTATGCAATTCGCTCGTCTTGTGGAAAACTTTGGAAAGAAATACAAGAGATTGACGTTCGCTTTGTGTTCGTTTTTCAGAATATTTATGTTTCTTAACACTTTATATATACAGCGTCAAGGCTATTTGTCCACAATATGTAGTATTTATATGCAGGAATGTTCATGCATTTTTCTCCAAAATTAGGGTTGCAGATGTAGGGCCTTCTCGATAGGCTCTCTTTTGCTTTTGCGCTGGTAGAGACGTTTGTCCCAGCGCTTTTCCTGCTGTGAGATTAATTGCACAAGGTTAACGATATAAACCACAGGGATAGGGACAAGGATTGATTCGAGGGGCTGGTATTCTATTGCCTGTGATCTGAATATCCAGATTTCCCTGACGTGTTCGTTCGTTTTTCCTGAGATAATTATAGTCCGCTTTCCCTGATATGTTTTGCCTGCAGAATAGGCGCCAGGTTGGCGCGAAGCCGCCTCAAGCGCCTGCAACATAAGATAAATCAGTCTTCCGGACGTCCGGGGTGGGTCAAGTTTCCTGGCCCTCAGCAGAACCGTTCCCATTCATTTTCTCCAGCTGCTGTTCCCGCGTCCCAGCTCCCGGCCCACACCTGTCCAAGGAGGTCCGTTCCCATGTCCCCTTCTCCCGCTCCTCCCGCAGAAACCCGCTCCGGTTCCAGTTCCTGTTCTTGTCCGAAGAACGCGACCGCAAGCGCCCCGTGGCAGGAAAAGGACCTTTCCCTCCCGGACGCTCCGGAACCCCTTTCTGAGGCGCCTGCTCCCGCCGCAAGCGCCGGATTGCCGATGCAAAGGCATTTCACCCGCGTTGGCATTCATCCCTTTGACGAAGTTGCGTGGGAACGACGCACGGCCGTCATCGCCAACGAAAAAGGCGAAGAGTTTTTCCGCCAGGAAGACGTTGAGATTCCCGCTTCATGGTCGATGATGGCCACGAATGTCGTGGTGTCGAAATACTTCCGCGGCGCCCTCGGAACGCCCGCGCGCGAGAATTCGGTGCGGCAGTTGATCGGGCGCGTGGCGGAAACCCTGGCTTTGTGGGGCAAACAGGGGCAGTATTTCGCCACCCCGGCCGATGCGGAAACCTTCGAGGCGGAGCTGTCTTATCTCCTTGTAAATCAATACGCCGCGTTCAATTCACCGGTGTGGTTCAATGTCGGCGTCGAAAAGCATCCCCAATGTTCGGCATGTTTTATCAACTCCGTCGAAGACACCATGTGGTCGATCATGACCCTGGCCCGGACGGAAGGGATGCTCTTCAAATACGGAAGCGGAACGGGATCGAATTTGTCCACAATCCGTTCTTCGCGCGAAAAGCTACAGGGTGGCGGAACGGCTTCGGGACCGGTGTCGTTCATGCGCGGGTTTGACGCATTTGCGGGCGTGATCAAGTCTGGCGGCAAGACGCGCCGCGCTGCCAAAATGGTGATTCTCAACGCGGATCATCCGGACATTCTGGAGTTTGTGGACAGCAAGGCGCATGAGGAAAAAAAGGCCTGGGCGCTGATCGACGCCGGATACGACGGCTCGTTCAATGGCGAGGCGTATTCGTCGATTTTCTTTCAGAACTCGAACAATTCCGTGCGCGTAACGGACGAGTTCATGCAGGCTTATGAAAAAGGCGGCAAATACTGGACCAAATACGTAATTACAGGCAAGCCGTGCGAGGAACTCGATGCGCGCGCGGTGATGCGGCGCATCGCGGAGGCAGCGTGGGTTTGCGGCGATCCCGGGCTGCAATTCCACACCACAATTAACCGCTGGCACACATGCAAGGCCACGGCGCAGATCAACGCCTCGAATCCGTGTTCGGAATTCATGTTCCTGGACGATTCAGCCTGCAATCTTGCCTCGCTGAACATGCTCAAATTCCTGCGCGAAGACGGCACATTCGATGTGGAAGGATTCCGTCACGCGGTGCGCATAGTGTTCCTCGCGCAGGAAATCATGGTCTCAAACGCCTCGTATCCGTCGGACAAGATCGGCGCCAACTCCGAGAAATTCCGTCCGCTTGGGCTTGGATACGCGAATCTGGGCGCGCTGCTCATGGCATTGGGCGTTCCTTACGACAGCGAGGAAGGCCGCCAAGTGGCCGCGACTGTGACGGCGCTCATGACGGGCGAAGCCTACCGGCTCAGCGCGGCGGTGGCCGCCACAAAAGGCCCGTTTGACGGCTATGCGCCCAATCGCGATTCTATGCTCGAGACGATCGAAATGCATCGGGCGGCGGCGCGTCGCATTCCGCGAGCGGCGTGCTTGGGCGAAGATGTGTTGCGCCAGGCGTGCGAGGCTTGGGATGACGCCGTTCGCCTCGGGCAGCATTACGGATTTCGCAATGCGCAGGCGTCGGTCATCGCGCCGACGGGCACAATCGGCTTCATGATGGATTGTGACACGACGGGGATCGAGCCTGACCTGGCGCTCGTGAAATACAAAAAGCTTGTGGGGGGCGGACTGTTGAAAATTGTCAATCAGACCGTTCCGCGCGCCTTGCAGCGTCTTGGGTATTCGCCGGACCGGATTCAGGCGATTTTGGACCACATTGATAAAGAAGAAACGATCGAGGGCGCGCCGCATCTGGCGCCCGAGCACCTGCCTGTGTTTGACTGCGCGTTCCGCCCGGCGAACGGCAAACGGTTCATCCACTACATGGGACATGTGCGCATGATGGCCGCCGTGCAGCCGTTTGTAAGCGGCGCGATCTCGAAAACGGTCAATATGCCCAACGAGACCACGCCCGAGGAAATCGAGAAGGTGTATGCCGAGGCGTGGCGAATGGGCTTGAAGGCGCTGGCGATTTATCGCGATGGCTGCAAACGCACGCAGCCGATGAGCGCAAGCCGCGCGAAAGAGAGCGGGGCAAAAGAAGCCAGCCCGGTGGCGCAAACACAGCAGCCATCGGCCCCCCCGGCCGCTGTTGTCCAATCCAGCGGAGCGCAGCCCGCGGCTTCGCCCAAACCGCAGATTGTCTATAAACCTTTGCGCGAACGCCTGCCCGCCGAGCGGCGCGCCATCACGCATAAATTCGAAATCGGCAATCATGAAGGCTATCTTACCGTCGGCCTTTATGATGACGGGCGGCCGGGCGAACTCTTCATCCGCATGGCCAAGGAAGGCTCGACAATCTCGGGCCTCATGGACGCATTCGCGACGGCGATTTCAATTTCACTCCAATACGGCGTTCCGCTCAACGTGCTGGTGAACAAGTTTGTCCATACGCGATTCGAGCCGTCGGGATTCACGAAAAACCGCGAAATCCCCGTGGCGAAATCCATTATGGATTACATTTTCCGCTGGCTGGCGGCGAAGTTCCTCTCGAAGGACGAAGCGGCGGCTTATGGAGTTGTGATCCGCCAAAACAACGCGGAAGGAAGCGGGCCTGTGGCTGTTCCCGAGGAACCGCGCACGCCGCCGCCTTCGAAGGCACATCCCGCACACCCCGAATCCGATCCGCCGTCAAACCCGGCTTCGACCGCAGCCGCCGGCTCGCCGGGTATAAGCGCGGCCGAGTCCACCGGCGGAAATGGAAAGGCAAAGGGCAAAAACGGGAACGGGCAGTCGAAAACGGAAACGTCGTCGCAGGAAGCCGTTATGGCAGTTGCGTCGGAAGGGCAGGATGCCGTATCGAACGCCAGCAGCATGGCGGCGGCCGGCACGCGCCGTGCGCGAGCCGCTTTGGTCTCGGGCGATCCGGCGGGCGCGCTTGCGATCGAGATGAGCGCCTTCGCCAATCAGCAGGATGCGCCCTTGTGCAGTGTGTGCGGCGCGATCACGGTCCGAAGCGGCGCGTGCTACAAATGCCTTAACTGCGGCACCAGCCTTGGCTGCGGGTAGAATTCGGCGCCTTGCATAGTGGGCGCGCGCGCTTGCCTGTGCAGCGAGCGGAGAACGCGGGCGGATAGTTTTCGCGCCGCTATTTCCGCTTGTATGGGGCTTGAACGCGACACATAGAAAGACAGGATTGGCGGGCGAAGGGGAGAGGCAACAGGCCGCTCTTCTTAATGCCGCCAGTCTTGTTTGTTTTATCACGAAAATTGCCAGGCCGGGATTGGATGCCGTAGAAAAAGCAAAGGCGCGGACGCCAGGCGGCGCAGCAACTGCGGCATTTGCAGGCAGGAAGGATGACTCGGATGGAAAAGCGGCGGTTGGGAAAAAACGGACCCGAGGTCGGGGCGATTGGCCTGGGGTGTATGGGGATGAGCGAATTTTACGGAACGGCCGACGAATCGGAGTCACGAAGGACGATTTTGGCGGCGCTGGAGAACGGCGTCACGATGCTGGATACGTCCGATATGTATGGGATCGGGCACAACGAACAGCTGATCGCTTCTGTCCTCAAAGAGTGGCGCGGCGAGGTGTTTTTGGCCACCAAGTTTGGCGTTGTGCGCGAAAAAGGCAAATATGAACGCAACATCTGCGGACGCCCCGAATACGTCCGCCAGGCGTGCGACGCCAGCCTGAAACGCCTTCAGCGCGACGTAATTGATTTGTATTATATCCACCGCGTCGATGTCAGTGTGCCGATCGAAGAGACAATGGGCGCGCTGGCAGAACTGGTGGCGCAGGGAAAAGTGCGCTATCTGGGCATTTCCGAGGCCTCGGCCGCAACGATTCGCAGGGCGCACGCCGTGCATCCGCTGGCGGCCCTGCAGACGGAATACTCGCTTTGCACGCGCGATTTGGAGCGCGAAATCCTGCCCGCCTTGCGCGAATTGGGCATCGCCCTTGTGGCCTATAGTCCGCTCGGGCGCGGTTTCCTTACGGGCAAACTGGACGCGGGCAATTTGCAGCAAGGCGACTTCCGCTCGATGGTGCCGCGAATGCAGGGCGAGAATTACGCGCAAAATCAAGCCTTGCTGGAAAAACTCGCGGCGATTGCCCGCGCCAAAGCCATTGCGCTTCCCAAACTCTCGCTCGCATGGGTTCTGGCAAAGGGCAAGGACATCATCCCTATTCCCGGCACGACGCGTGTGGCACACCTCTTGGACAATCTTAGCGCTCTCGATGTCCAGTTGACAGAGGCGGACCTTCGGGAGATCGAGGCGGCTTTCCCCGCGAGCGAGGTGAAAGGCGACCGCTATCCGCCGCAGGGAATGATCAGCCTCAACGCATAGAATGTATCTCTTCATTGGCGAGCGTCCCATAGGTCTCATTCGTCCTACAGGTCCCATTTTCGCAACACGGCGGCAAGTATTCATTCCAGCATAAGCAACATCCCAGTTGGATTTCACAATGGCAAATAACTCTGGCAACTTCTCTGAAGGCGCATCCCACAGCGCGAATTCCGATTCCGGCCCGCTGGGAGCGCGCGAGGCCGCGGCTGCTGCAGCTGAGGCGGCGCCTGCGGCAGGCGCACTGCCTGAGGGCGCATTTGAAACGCTTGAAGAGGCGCTGCGAACCGCTGGGGGGATTCTGACCGAATACCGCGGACGCATTCGTAAAATTGAATATAAGAGCGAGATCAATCTCGTCACGGATGCGGATCACGCCGCGGAGAAGGCGATTCTTTCCATTATCCGCGGGCGGTTTCCGGGGCATTCGATTCTGGCGGAGGAATCGGGCGCGCTGGCGGAAAGCGGGGCGAGCGGCGCGACTGGAGCGAAGGATGCGGCGAAGTGGCGCTGGGTGATCGATCCGCTCGACGGAACCACGAACTACGCGCACGGACTGGCAATTTTCAGCGTGTCGATTGCGTTGCAGCGCAATGAAACCACTGTGGCGGGCGGCGTGTTTGCCCCGGCGCTGGGCGAGATTTTTCTGGCGCGGCGCGGCGGCGGGGCCACGATGAACGGCGCGCCCATCCGGGTGTCGGACGTGGCATCGCTCGAACGCGCTCTTGTGGTTTCTGGATTTCCTTACGACCGTCGCGAGCGCGTCGAGTATTACATGGAAATTTTCGGGCGGGTGCTCGCGCGAACGCAGGGCGTCATACGCTGGGGATCGGCGGCGATTGATTTGTGCATGGTGGCCTGCGGTCGCCTGGAAGCGTTTTGGGAACAAAACCTGCACCCGTGGGATACGGCAGCGGGGGAGTTGATCGTGTGCGAAGCGGGCGGGCGCGTGACGCGGTTTGACGGCTCGCCCTATTCGATTTTCGACAAGCAAATCCTCGCCACGAACGGCCGTGTCCACGAGGCCATGCAGGCGCTGATGCCACGGATATAGTCTTATTTTCACGGTCTATTGCGGCCACACCACAGCTTCAATAGTGTTCTGCTCCAGCATATTATGGCATATGTTTTATCTCTTGCATTAGGGGGACTCCTGCTATAGTTACTTCTCGACGTAGTTGTTAGAAGGTATTTATTTTATCTTTTTAGGATTGATCCTTCACAATTCCCCAATTATGCGTATTTTGGGAGCGAATATCACTCACTGTGCATGGCTATGTCTCGGAGGCTAAAGTGAAACATTCTAATAAAGATATTACGGATCTCTTGGTGTCTCTTGATTCCACAGAAGGTATCGATTCTACGAAACTGGATGAGATAATTCATATTCTTGAGTCAACCATTCCCTCCGAGTTCCAGGAGATCTTTTCGGTCGTGGGGTCCGACGACGCAAAACCGTCATTCTGGGAGCTGCTAAAAAACCGCCTTATTTCATCCGGTGTCTCTGACGAGAACTCGCAAAATGCATGCCGCTTGTTTTTTAAGCTATTGGCTCTCTTGCGTGTTGGCGAGGATCGTTATGAATCCATTCGATTTGGAGGTATCGAAGTTCCTGACCAACTTGATCCTGAAGATCCTATAGAATATGCTCTTAGGCGTCTTGGCCATAAACATGATCAACAAAGTAGACGTGGAATGATCGATGAGATTAAGGCGGAGAAAGTTTATAAAATTCTCAGTATTATATGGAGTTCTTCCCCGGAATTCCACGACTGGTTGGTATCGTATCTTGGGTTAAGGATTGTACGGAATTTGATGCACTTTGACCTGTTCTATGTCATGCATGGCCGTATGCCTCGCTATCGTGAGACAAAGATATTAGCCTATCTGCTGATGATCGTCGCCAGGGAGAGATTCCAACCTGCTATGCAGCTAGTTATGCTAGCCCATAGGTTGTACTATAGTATTATACACGACTGTCGCGTGGTGTTTGCTACAGCTCACAGCGTCGAGGATCTTGAGTCAACAATTAGGAAGACTCTCTATGATAACGCCCGCGCGCTATCTGCAATAGAACAAAGGATACCAGCAAAAAGCGATAACTACGCAAACGCTACGCTAAGAATCCTATATCGTTTCTTTCGCCAGTATATCGAGGATCTGGCAGAAGCTGGCAAGCTTCATGTCATTATTTGGAGTTTGCCAATGTTTGAGGAGATTAAAAGTGCTTTTCAATCGATAGAGCACTTTCAGAAGCGAGACTTTAGCGTTCTGATCATTGGCGAAACAGGCACAGGTAAGGAGTCTATTGCCAAATTGTTTTTGAAGAGTATTGGAGCACCATATGTGGCCATCAACTGTGCTGGTGCATCGTGGAGCGTGGTTGTTCAAGACCTATTTGGATATGGCCAGAATGCGGAGGCTCTCATTCGGAAATTAGGTGCGGTGTTCTTGGACGAAATCGAAAAATCTCATTTGGACACTCAGGGCGGGTTGCTGCGATTCCTTGATAAGCCTACGGGTGAGTACAGAGCTGCAGGCAAGATAACTCCCTTGCAATGGAACGGTTTGGTGATCGCCAGCGCTACGGAATTAATATACAATCGAATCATTGATGGGACATTCTTGCCGGACCTCTTCTGGCGTTTTGATATTCGAGTTCGCATCGCCCCTCTGCGGGAACATATGATTCAATCGAAAATGGCAGAGAGCCTATTATCTCTCGCGTTAAGCATATCGCAGCGGAAATTCAATTTGCCCGGCAAGTTAATGCTATCTCCGCAGCAGTACGAAGCACTGCGACATTACACATGGCCAGGAAACCTTCGTGAATTGCTAGAAATGTGCGATGCGCTGACGGCAGAAGCCAAGAAGGATATCCAAAGATATACTGATCGCGGAGAAGAGTATATTTTACAGGATGAAGCATTTGAAAAGGTATTCGGCCAATTTCAAGCTATAGCACGAAGATTGGGCATGTCTTTACATTGGGGATAGCTGGCGATTATGTCGGGGAAAAGTGGGAGCCCTCATATGAAGGAAGCAAATCCTAGGGACACTCTACTTGTTCGGGCTGCGGAGAGGTTTTCGGAATCCAACTGGGCTCCTCTTGTCCCATTGCTTCCCCATATCGGAGGTTCGATCGCCTTTTTTCTTTCGCAAACAGCAAATAAGCACTGGCGGGAACGGATTGAAAGTCTATTTCATGAGATGGGGCTTCGCATGAAAGAGGTGGATGCTTCAAAGATAGATAAAGAGTATATAAACAGTGAAGAGTTTGAGTCACTAATCGTAAGAACAATTCGCATGCTTGAATGGCAACACGAGAAAGAAAAAATCCAAATATTTGCTTCCATCCTTAACGGAGTTGCTCTTATACAACATTCTGCAGATATTCAGAAGCAGCGATACATCCGCTTGGTTGATCAGATGTCAATAACCCATATTGCCATCCTAAGGACTATGGCAAAAGGAATGCTTGGTTTCGGGCCTTCCTCGCAACCTACTGGAATAGTGATTCTTACCGCCGACGAAATCGCAAGAGATCTCGACCTTGATCGTGTGACTGTTGAGGCATTTTGTGCCGACCTAATGGCCAACGGTATCTTATATGACCCTCAACTGGGAATCGCTGACTATAAGCGTGGTAGCTATGCATTACATAGCAGTGCTATGACATTCATACAATTTGTTATGGATGCGCTGAAAAATGACAATGAAGGTGAGTCGGGGAGTCTATGAGGAACATAGGCTTTCCTTTTCATGTGGGAATATACGTTTCCATTTAGAGACAGAAAGAGTATCGGAGCAAAATAAGCAATATTGAAAGCAATATGGGCTGAAAAAATCGTAACGTACTACGACATGCGCAAAATCAAGTCCTTGCCAAATTCCTGACCGGATCATCCGAACAGGCGGCGGAGTTCGTCGCGTTTGGCTTCGCGGAAAAGCAGAAGGAAAATTCCGTAAGCCAGGGCGCCCGCGCCAATAATGCAAAACAAGTCGATCATGGGCCTGCCAGTGATGCGCACTTTTGCTATGGCAAAAACCAGCGCACCCATCGCCGCCCCAGCGCCGAGCGTTCGCACTAGTGTGGCGAAGGGGTATTTCCATTTCAGATAATGGCGCGAAATCAGGATGAGCGTGATGGCCAGGAACACGTAGGCGACCAGGCGCGAGGCGATGGCCGCTTCGTATCCAAAATAGGGAACGGCCAGTATGTTGATGAGGATGTTGATCGCGCCCGCGCCCAAATAGACTACGGCCAGAGTGGATGTTTTTTGCTGGATCAGCATCACATATTGATAAATATGCTGTGTGCCGAAAATAACGGCCCCGAGCGCGGCCCAGGGCAGAATGATATAGCCTGAATGATACTCCGGCCCGGTAAGGGCATTCGTGACTGGCCGCGCCAGGATGGCCAGTCCGATGGCGGAGGGAATGCAGACGATCAGGAAGATGCGCGTTACATTGCTGAGGAAGTGGCGGGTTTTTTCCGGGCCATCCATTTCCCATATTCGCAGAACGAGCGGAGCGGAGGCGGCCATCAACAGCGAAGAGAGCATCCGAATCGAGCGCTCGGAAATCCCGGAGCACGCCGAGTAGATTCCGACTTCGGCGGAGCCGCGGAAATGCTCGATGATAAAACGGTCGGAAAGGCTCAGCGCCCAGAGTTCCAAGTTTCCCAGGACTACGGGGAGGCCGAAAAGAAGAACTTTTCGCGTGAGATCGGGCGGCAGAGAAGAACGCGCCGCGCCGGCGCTGGGCGCAATGTCGCAGCCCCGGAGATTGTTTAGAGTCATCAAGGGAATCACAAGGGCCAGGGCTGCCATCGCGCCCCACAAAAAGGCATCGATGCCGCTGCGATATGCGTGAATCAGGCCCAGCCCTATAACGACAGCGGCGGCGGCGTTCCAGACGACGCAAGCGGAGTAGCGGACAATCTGCCTGCGGGCGCGCATGGTGTTTGTGTTAAGATCAAAGAAGCATTGCAGAAGAAAAACCGCCATTCCGATCTGCATGAGAAAAATCTGATGGCCATCGTAAAACCGTCTTGCGACCAGCAATCCCAAGCCATAGACGGCGCAAAGGATGAGAACGGACATGGCCGCCATTCTGAACATCTGCAAGACAAACGCCCGCGCCTTTCCCTCTTTTTCAAAAGCAGGGTAAAAGCGCAAAACGGACATGGGCGCCCAGCCATTGAGCGTCGCAAAGACGTTCAGCGTCGTCATGGCAAGGATATAATTTCCGTATTCCGCCGGGGGAAAAATCGTCGTAATGATGGGGATGCTGATAAAGCTGACCAGCGCGGGAGCCAATTGCGCCGGCAGGTATTTGGCCACATCCTTTAGGAATTCGCGCGTCATTCAGCCTCCGATGCGGATCGGCGCGCCAAGGAGGAATGCTAGAGACACCGGCGGAAGGCCGCCGCCGAATTCCAAGGCGGAATCGCAATCAATTCGCGCGGATAAAGGCGCTGTCAGCGGCGCGGGCACCAATGGCGCGGTTAATCCGTCACAAGTTCCGGATTGAATCGCGGCTTGAGCGAACGGCGCGCGTCGCTCAGATATTCCTGAAGAACAGTCTGGCGGCGGGCCATCAGGCGCGCCACTTCGAGTTGCTTCATGTCCTCGATGAATTTCTCGCGCGTGGGAGATTCCCTGGCGAGAATTTTGCACACAAAGACGCTCCGCGGCAGATCGCCGTATTTCACGCCCGAGGCGATGAATGTATCGCCCACGGGGGTGCGCTTGATCCAGGAGGCCAGATCGCGAATCTGATTGTAGGGATAGCCGGCCTCTTCCATGAGGAACGGCTCAGCCGTCTTGCCGACGCTGGCTTTCATCTCCACGCCGGCGCTCGAAAGCGAATCGCCCGCCTTAACCCGCTGGACGAGTTCCTGGGCCATTTTAACGGCTTCCGCCAGTCCTTTGCGATTCTTGATGTCATCCGCCAGGCGCTTCTTCACTTCGTCCATCGGCGGAACATGTTTCGGGATCAGTGTTTTCATCTGGACAACGGCATATCCCTGGCCTGTGCCGATCACCTGGGTCGGCTCGGAATCCGGCTTCAACTCGGACATGTCGCTCATGTAATCGCTAACCGAGCCGATGCCGGGAATAAAGCTCGCGCCCACCTGGACCGGGCTGGTTTCGCGCACATCGCTTTGGACCGTTCGCGCGATGGCATCGAGCGTCGTTTGGGTTCGGCGCGCTTCCTCGAAGACGGCGCGTTTTTGTTCGAGCAATTCATCCACTTTTGCCTGGCGAAGCAGACGCTCCACTTCCGGGCGCGCCTGCTCATAAGGCGTGTAGGATTCCGCCTCGCGCGAAACCACTTGCATAATTACCCAGCCGCGCGGGGTCAGGATGGGCTTGCTCACTTCGTCAACCGGCAGCGAGAAGGCCGCCTGGACATATTCCTTGCCCCAGGCTTCTTCCATGTCCTTGGTGATCGGATTGGAAAGCAGTCCGCCCAGTTTGACGGGGGGCGCGTCTTTTTCCTCGGTGAATTTGGCGTTCTGCGGGTCTTCCGAGAATTCATCAGCCAGGGCTGAAAGCGGAGTTCCCTGCTGGGATTTTGCATAGATGTCGTCGATCTGCTTGCGCTTGGCTTCGGCCTCTTCCGCCGTGGCCGCGATCAATACTTGGCGGATGCGGGCGCCCTCGGGTTTGCGGTATTTTTCGCCTTTGATCTTTTCATACTCCGCCTTTACCGCGTCTTCAGGAACCTGCGCCTGGCGGAGGAAATCCGAACGGTTGAGAGAAACATAACGATACACGGCGCGATCAGGCACTTCGAGTTCCTGTTGGCGCGCCTCGTATTCCTTCACAATTTCCTGATCCGAAGCGGTTGCTTTTTCGGCGTAGGTCTGAGCGTCCAGGCGGGCGTATTCCATTCCGATCTTGGACTTTTCCAAAGAATACTCCGACCACAGCTCATTCAACGTCACGTGCGCGGGCGCTTCTACGAGCATCCGCGCCTTGGCGATTTTGTAAGAGTCGCGTTGTTGCGCGATCCAGGTGCGGAAATCCATCTGCGACGAAACCGCTTTTACGATCTGCTGGGCCGAATAGCCCGGGAACATTTGCGAGATGTATTGCGTCAATTCATCCTTGGTGACTTCGATTCCGCGATCCTTTGCCAGCTGGCGCAGGACTTCAAGGTTCACCGCTTCTTCGGCCACCTGGCGGTTCGAGAAGGCATTTTCCAGGCGCGAGACGTCTTGTCCGCCCAGTTGACGGGCGATGTCCATCATGAGTTCGCGTTTGGCCCGCTGCATCTCATGCACACCGATTTTGGTGGTCCCGAATCCCGAGGGCGACTTCACCTCGACGAACGTCAGGCTGCTTTGCATATCCTCCTGCGCCCTTCGGTTGGAACTGCTGCCCCATCCGTAAAAAAGGACGAAAGAGGGAATGACCAAGATCAGCGTGATCTTTAGAACGTTTCGCATCTGCGAGCGCATTACCTTCATCATGGCCGTAACTTGCTCCTGAAAATCCCGCGCGGGGATGCGGAATAGGGAAAAACCGCGAAGAGTTTATTCCATGGAAAAAAACAGGCGGAACGGATGAGTGCGAACAGAATCCACCCGCCAAATAGGCAAGGCTGATGCCAATGGCCGCCGCCTTGCAAGCCAAATTGCCAGAATGGAGCGATTGTTCGATTTTGCTTTCTTCCTTTCAGTCGGAAACTGCCGCAAACGCGCTGCGCTCCCTTTCTGCATGTATCTTAATAATCTGTTTCCTTGACAGCCAGGGGGGGTATCGCGACACTCCGCGAGCTTGGGCGGGGGTATGAATGCCTTTTACCGCCCGAATCCTGCCTGATCCAGACGGTCTTATGGGAAAGTTCACATCCGTTTTAGCGGGAATCTTCCCCCTCGCCCCCGACGGGAGCGAAGGCCAGGGCCGTATTTCCGGGGCTTTTCTCGACTGACAGGCTGACGGATTCTATTCCGCGCGGGCGCGCTCAACCTGCCCCGAGAGGGGATTGCGCGCGCCGCCAGCGCAAAGGACAACGTGCGTCATGGCTCGCAAAGTCTCTCTCGACCGCATCCGAAACATCGGCATCATGGCCCATATCGATGCCGGTAAAACCACCACAACGGAACGCATTCTGTATTACAGCGGCGTTACCTACAAAATGGGCGAGGTCCATGATGGCGCGGCGGAAATGGACTGGATGGAACAGGAGCGCGAACGCGGAATCACAATCACTTCCGCCGCCACGCGTTGCGAATGGAATAAACACATCATCAATATCATAGACACGCCCGGGCACGTTGACTTCACCGTCGAAGTCGAGCGTTCGATCCGCGTTCTCGACGGCGCGGTGGCGCTGTTTTGCGCGGTGGGCGGCGTCGAACCGCAATCGGAGACAGTATGGCGCCAGGCGGACCGCTACGGTGTTCCACGCATGGCCTTCGTGAACAAAATGGACCGCATCGGCGCGGATTTCTTCTCGTGCGTTCAGATGATGCGCGACCGCCTCAATGCCCATCCCGTTCCGCTCCAGATTCCCATCGGCGCCGAGGATAAATTCCGAGGCATCATCGACCTCGTGGCAATGGAAGCTCGCATCTGGCCCGAGACGGAGGATGACAAAGACAAGGGGGCGAAATTCGAGCATGGCCCGGTTCCCGAGGCGCTTATGCCCTTGGCGCGTGAATGGCGCGAGAAGATGCTCGAATCGCTGGCCGAATATGACGATGCCTTCGCGGAGAAGTTCCTTGAGGAAAGCGAGTTCTCGACCGCGGAACTCAAGGAACAAATCCGCCGCTCGACGCTTTCGGCGAAAATCTGCCCCGTGCTGTGCGGCTCGGCGTTCAAGAACAAAGGCGTTCAACTTCTGCTCGATGCGGTTGTGGACTATCTGCCTTCGCCGCTTGATACGAAGTCGATTATGGGCGAGGACCCCGACTCGGGCGAGCCGGTCGAGCGCCGCGTGGACGATGACGAGAAGTTTTCCGCCCTTTGCTTCAAGGTGCAGAAAGACCCCAAAGGCGTGGATAAACTGTTTTACATCCGCGTCTATTCGGGCGTGGCGAAGGCCGGCAGCTACATCATGAACGTGAACAAGGACCGCAACGAGCGGCTCTCGCGCGTATTTCACATGCACGCCATGCACCGCGAAGCGACGGACGATATCCGCACGGGTGACATCGTGGCGGCCGTCGGCCTGAAGGAAACGCGGACGGGCGACACGCTCTGCGACCCGGACTACCCGATCTATCTCGAACCGCCGACCTTCCCCGAGCCGGTTGTCTCGATCGCCATCGAACCGAAAACCAAGCAGGATCAAGACAAACTGAGCCTTTCGCTCCAGCGCCTGGCCGAAGAAGACCCAACCTTCCGCGTAGCGAGCGATGAGGAAACCGGACAGACGATTATTTCGGGCATGGGCGAATTGCACCTCGAGATCATCGTGGACCGTCTGCGGCGCGAGTTCAACGTCGAGGCGAACATCGGGCGCCCGCAAGTGGCTTACCGCGAGACGATCACGAAGAAAGTCGAGCAGCAGGGCCGTTTTGTGCGCCAGAGCGGCGGGCGCGGACAGTTCGGCGATTGCTATTTGCGCATCGAACCGAACGATCCGGGCTACGGATTCACGTTCAAAAACGAAATTGTGGGCGGCACTATCCCGCGCGAATACATTCCAGCCATCGAGCAGGGCATCATCGAAGCCATGCGCAACGGCGTCCTCGCCGGATTCCCCGTTGTCGATATTCGCGCCACGGTGTATGATGGATCGTTCCACCCGGTGGACTCCTCGGAAATGGCCTTCAAGATCGCGGCCTCCATCGGATTCAAAGAGGCCTGCCGCAAGGCGGACCCGATTCTCCTCGAACCGATCATGGAGCTTGAGGTCACCACCCCGGCGGAGTATCTGGGCGACGTGATGGGCAACTTGCAGCAGCGCCGCGCCAAGGTGTCGGAAATCCGCACGCGCGCCGGACTCCAAATCATCGCGGCTCAGGTGCCTTTGTCCGACATGTTTGGTTATGCAAACTCGTTGCGTTCACTTTCGCAGGGGCGCGCCAATTACTCGATGGAGTTCTCACACTACGAAGCGGTTCCAGCGAGCGTGGCGGAAAAAATCCTCGGCGGGAAATAAGGCGGCGCATTGCGCCCGTTTCTTTTTTACCTTCGCCGGTCCTCTCTTCTTTTTATGTTCCTTTCGCATTTTTCGCGGTAAATTCTTCTATTTTCCGGGGGAAATTTGCCCATGTCCCAGCGTCTGCGCGTTGGAATCCTCGGCGCCAAAGCCTATACGGCGCGCGAACTCGCCGTCATCCTGACACGCCACCCGCACGCCGAAATCACGGCGTTGCAGGGGCGCGATAAAGAGCCGCTCGCCTTCGAGGCGTTTCACGGTCAATTCCGCGGACGCGGACTGCCGCCGATTGTCCCCGCTGACCTCGATGCGCTGGCGGCCAACTGCGATGTGGTTTTTCTCGCGCTGCCGCACATGGCAAGCATCGCCTATGTGCCGCGGCTGCTGGAGGCAGGCGTTCGCGTGATCGACCTCTCCGCCGATTTCCGTTTCCGCGATCCGGCAGTGTATGAGGCAACCTATGGCATCCGCCACGAAGCGCCCGCGCTTTGCGCTGAGGCGGTCTATGGCCTGCCCGAACTCCACCGCGCGCGCATCGCCGGGGCGAAACTCGTCGGCAATCCGGGCTGCTACCCGACGTCTGTGATTCTGGCGCTGGCGCCGCTCGTGAAAAACGGCCTCGTCCAGCCCGGAACGCTCATCGCCGACTGCAAATCCGGCGTTTCGGGCGCAGGGCGGGGACTCAGCGACACGGTGCATTACTGCGAGGCGAACGAGTCGATGAAAGCCTACAAAGTGGCCTCGCACCGCCATGCGCCGGAAATCGAGGACCAACTGAGCTGGCTGGCAGGCGAACCGCGGCTGCTGACCTTTGTTCCGCACCTGACGCCGATGGACCGGGGGATATGCACCACTTGCTATGCTTCGCTGCGGGATGCCGGCGCGGATGAAGCCACGATTCAAAAACTGTATGAGGATTTTTATCGCGGCGAGCCGTTTGTGCGCGTCTTGCCCGCGGGCGAATTCCCCAATACGAAAAACGTATCGTTCACCAATTTCTGCGATGTGGCCGTCCGGGTGGAAAAGCGGCTCGGACGTGTCATCGCAATGTCTGCCATCGACAATCTAATAAAAGGGGCTAGCGGCCAGGCCGTGCAGTGCCTTAACGTGGCCTGTGGATGGTCCGAGACCGCCGGGCTGCTCTAGGCCCCTTGCGGAATGCCGTCACCCGCGCGGTTTGTTGCAGGAGCATCGAATTTCCTTTTTCATTCGGCGCATTGCTGATGAAATCGCCGCCATTCCGCCGCCGCTCGCGCCTGATCCTTCGCATTTTGCAAAGGGCGGCGCTTGCCGCGGCGATTTTGCTTTTGGCCGCAGGAGCCTATTACCGGCGAAAATCTTATGAACCCGACGCGGATGAATTCGGCGTCGTCACCTTTTCGCGAGTCCGCGACATCGAAATCACATCCGACTCCACCTTTGGCGGCGTGGTCCGCAAGGGCGCGCGCCTCTATTCTACCTACGACCGCAACGCCGAGCACGGCAAACGCGCCTGCCCCACTTGACAATAAAATCCGCGAGAGGTCATGGCGGCCTCGTGAACAAACTCTTGATATATAAAAGAAGGATTATTCAGTCCCTGTCGCTGGTTCTGCTGCACAGCTCGTGGGGGCCGGAAGCCAAATGGCTGTGCCTGCCCGTCCTGAGCTGCCACTCGTGCCGCCTGTCGTGGTTTGCGTGCCCGGTGGGCGTATTGGTGCAATATGCGGGAAATCACCTGTTTCCCTTTTTCGCGCTCGGAACACTGCTGCTGGCGGGCGTGCTGTTTGGGCGGCTGTTTTGCGGATGGGTTTGCCCGTTCGGGTTTTTGCAGGATTTGCTTTTCAAACTGCCGACGCGGAAATTCCTGCTGCCGCGCTGGACGCGATGGCTGAAATACGGCGTTCTCGGCGCGATGGCGCTGGCGATTCCGTATGTGCTGGGCGGAGAAACGCTATATTCATTCTGCCGAGTCTGCCCGGCATCAGCGCTGCAGGTTTCGATCCCCAACCTGATCGCGGGAAGTGCGCTTAGCGGACCGACGCTGATGAAGCTGGGATTTCTCGCGGGAATTTTGGTGATGGTTGTTGCCACGAGCCGCGCGTTTTGCAAAATTCTGTGTCCGCTGGGCGCCCTTTTCGCTCCGCTCAACCACCTGAGCTTCTGGACGGTCGGAAAGGTCCCCGAGGAAGGCGATTGCCTGAAATGCGGCAAGTGCGACCGCGTGTGCATGATGGACGGCGCGCCTTCGGAACGCATCGCGTCGGGCGTCGCGCCCAA
Organism: uncultured Candidatus Sumerlaeota bacterium; assembly: GCA_964446285.1. Taxonomy (GTDB): domain Bacteria; phylum Sumerlaeota; class Sumerlaeia; order SLMS01; family CAYUNT01; genus CAYUNT01. The sequence goes on from CAYUNT010000003.1 coordinate 52,095, forward strand.
TCGCATGGCGGAATGCATCGTCTGCCATGAATGCGGAAAGGCGTGCCCGGTGACAGTGCGCGAACTGCGCAGCGCAGGCGGCTCGTCATCGGCCGATTCCAAACCGCCCGCGGATTAAGCGCCATGAGTTCTGTTCAACCAGCTGCTTATTCCAGCAACGATCTCGCCGAGCGCCTGCGGCGTCATTCCGACCGGATTTGTTCGCTGATTCTTTACAGCGATTTGCCGTGGATCGACGTCGAACTGGAAATCAACGCGATGCGCAACGTCGTCGAGGACGAAGCGCCCGAGCAGGCGGACCTTTTCGAGCGCCTGTATGCCGCGCGTTTCCGCCGCATCCGCGATCAATGGCGCGAGGCGGAGGATTATTCCTGGTAATGAGCGGCGGGCCGGATTCCACCGAGGCGCGCGGGGCAAAGGCGCTTGATTTCCAGGCGGATTGCGGAGATTGTCCCGGTGCGAAGGATACTGGTGGCTTGGGCGTCTCGCCCAAGGTTCTTTGCAGGCTATTCAGATAAGTTTGTAGAAAGGCGCGGCGTGAATCAGGACATCACTCCCGGGCAAATTCAGGCGAACGGCATCGTCGGCGCGGGCGGTGCGGGGTTCCCCACGCATGTGAAAATGGGAGCGAAGGCGGAGTTTTTCCTCCTCAACGCGGCCGAGTGCGAACCGCTGCTCCATAAGGACAAGGAACTCCTCGCGCATTATCCCGAGGAAATTGTCGCGGGGATGCTCGCGGCGCGGCGGCTTGTCGGGGCGGCGAAATGCGTAATCGGCATCAAGGAAAAATACCACGCGGTGATCGAGGCGCTCGAACGCCGTCTGCCGCCGGAAATCACGCTGAAGGGCCTGACGGACACATATCCGTCGGGCGATGAATTTCTGCTCGTCTATGATGTGGCGGGCCGCGTGATTCCGCCGGGCGGGCTGCCGATTCATGTGGGATGCGTGGTGAACAACGTCGAGACGATGTTGAACGTCGGGCGCAACCGCCCCGTAACGCGCAAGTATCTTACGGTAGTGGGCGCGGCGAAAACACCCGTCACGCTGTGTGTTCCGCTGGGGATTTCCGTGAGCGAAGTGATTGCAGCGGCAGGCGGAGCGGCCATTGACCGCTACGAAATCCTTCTCAACGGCGCGATGATGGGCCGCTATTGCGCGGACCCGGGCGCGACGCCCGTAACGAAAACCACTGGCGGCATCTATATTTTGCCGCCCGATCATGTTCTGATCCGGCGCCACACGCGGACGTTCGAGACAGTGAACCGCATCGGGCGCGCGGCGTGCGATCAGTGTTCGTTTTGCACGGAAATGTGTCCGCGTTACCTGCTCGGGCATCCAATCGAACCGCACAAAGCCATGCGGGCGCTTGGTTTTACGCGCGACAAGGCGGCGCATATTGTCGGGACGACGTTCTGCTGCGAGTGCAATATCTGCACGATGATTGCCTGCCCCGAAGACCTCGATCCGCGCAATGTCTGCATCCAGGACAAACGGCTCGTAAAGGAAATGGGCCTCAAATGGGAGCGCGGCGGACGCGAAATCAAGGCGCACCCGATGTATCCGCACCGCCGCACGCCTGTGAAGCGACTTATGGCGCGGCTCGGGCTGCTGGGATTCTCGAACACCGGGCCGTTACGCGAAGGCGTTGTGGCGGCCGAACGCGTGCGATTGCCTCTGCGCCAGCATGTGGGCGCGGCGTGCGAACCCACGGTGCAACCCGGCCAGCGCGTCAAGGAGGGCGACGTGGTGGCAGCGCCTCCGACTGGGCAACTGGGCGTTCCGCTCCATGCCAGCATCAGCGGCACAGTAACCGCCATCGCGCCCGAAATCGAAATCCGCGCCTAAAACTCTCATGCCGAACAGAATACTTTTGGGTGTGTCGTAAAAATGAGACCTATAGGACCAATGGGACGAAGGGGACAATTTCCGACAAAGATACACACAGTTTGGTTTTCAATTCGGTATCAACCCACAACCCACAACCCACAACTCTTAAGGAGCCTCCTCCCCAATGTCCAACGCGATAGGTTTGATTGAAGTCTCGTCGATCGCGATGGGATACGCGCTCGAAGATCGAATGCTGAAAACGGCGAGTGTCGAATTGCTCGTGGCTCGCACGATCTGTTCGGGGAAATTCCTTGTGGCGATTGGGGGAGATGTCGCCGGCGTGGAGAGCAGCGTGCGCGCGGCGGTGGCCGATGCGGGCGAGGGGCTGATCAGCCAGGTTGTGATTCCGAACGTGTCGCCCGCGATCTTTCCGGCCATCAGCGGGACGGTCGAGTTGCATCCGGAGGACACCGGCGCGCTGGGGATTATCGAGACGTTTTCAGCGGTTTCGGCGGTTGAGGCGGCGGACGCGGCGGTGAAGGCGGCGAGCGTGACGCTCTTCCGGCTGCACCTGGCAATGGCGGTCGGCGGCAAGGGATTCGCGCTCGTAGCGGGCGACGTGGCGGCGTGCCGGGCGGCCGTCGAGGCGGGGGCGCAGGCGGCGAGCCAACTCGGATTGCTCGTGAACCGCCTCGTCATCACCGGCCCCCGCCGAGAGATTTTCCGAGAATGGATATAGGAAGAAAAATGACCTCAGACCACAAAGACACAAAGGCACAAAGCGCTTCTTTGTGTCTTTGCGCCTTTGTGGTAAAATAATCCCATGCGAATTGGCGTTCTGAGTTTTTTCCCGGCGTTCACGCCGCCCAAATCCGGCGGGGAATTGCGCCTGTATCATTTGTATTCGCGCATCGCCCGCCGCCACGACGTCGAGATTCTTTCCACCACCTATTCGCATCACCAGCGCGAGCGAATCGAGCACGCGCCGCGCCTCGTCGAGCATCGCATCCCGAAAACGTCGCGCTATGACTGGTGGCATCGGTTTCTGGATCGCGCGGGAGGATTTCGCGAGTGTTCGGCGTTTGTGGTGCAGCGATGCGCGCGGGGTCACGCGGAATTGGCCGCCGAGGCCGCGCGCCTTGTGGCGGAATGCGACGTCATTGCTCACGAATCGCCGTTTTTATTTCCATTGGCGCCGCGTCCGCGCCCGGGGCAGTTGCTAGTCTATAACTCCTACAATGTGGAAGGGCGGCTGGCGCGCGAGATGTTCCCGCGCTCGCTGCTGGGGCGATGGGCGGCGCGGCGCGTGCGCGCGATGGAACGCCGGTGCGCGCGCGCGGCCGATCTGGTGCTCGCGTGCTCGGAAGAGGATGCTGCGCAGTTTGCGGATGAATATGGCATCGATCCGCTGAAGGTGCGCCTCGCGCCAAACGGCGTCGATACGGAAACGCTCCGCCCCGCCACGCCGTCCGAGCGCGAAGCCGCGCGCCGCAAGTTGGGTCTTGGGGATTCCGCGCGCCCTGCCGTGCTGTTTTTGGGCAGTTTTCATCCGCCCAATATCGAGGCGATTGAGTTTATTCTAGCGCAACTTGCTTCCGCGCTGCCGCAGGCGGATTTCCTTGTGGCCGGCCGCGCATGCAAGGCATTCGATGGGCGCTCTGCGGATGCGATTCCGCCCAACGTCCGCCTTCTTGGCGAGGTATCGGAACAGACGCGGCTCGATTTGCTTCGCGCCTGCGACGCCGCCGTGAATCCGATGTTCACGGGATCGGGAACGAACCTGAAAATGCTCGATTATCTGGCGTCGGGCCTGCCTGTGGCCGCCACTCCGCGTGGGGCACGGGGGCTGGGCCTTGCGCCGGATCGCCACGCGCTGGTGTGCGAACCCCAACTGATGGCTGAAGGGCTGGCGCGGCTGCTTGGCGACCGGCCGCGCGCCGCCGCGATGGCCCGCGAGGCGCGCGCCTTCATCGAGCGACGCTACACGTGGGATGCCATCGCCGCCGATGTGGAAAACCTGATTGAAATCAAATCGCGGCGGCGTGTCGTCATCCTCAACGATTTTCCCGTGACGCCGGTGATTGGCGGCGGACAGGCGCGTCTGCTGGCGCTTGGGCGCGAACTGGCGCGCGGCGGACATGGGGTAACGTTCCTGACGCTTTCCGCGGAGGAGAATGCGAAACGCGGGGCAAATGGCGAATCTAAAAATGGTTCGAGCGCCGCGGGCGGCGCGCGGATTCTTGGCCCAGGACTTGAGGAATTGAGGGTTCCTCGTTCGCGCGTGCAGCGCTGGGTTGACTTGTGGCTGGCGCACCGCTTGGGGGGCATAAGCGCGGACGACGCTTCGATGTGCGCGTTCGGCGGCTGGCTGACTCCGCGATTTGGGCGCGTGATGCGCCGCGAGGCCCGCCTTGCCCGCGCCGCTGTATTTTGCCACTGTTATTTGATCGCCGCGCGGCGGTTTTTGCCGGCGGGCACGCCGGTTGTGCATGAGGCGTTCAATGTCGAAACAGATCTCAAGCGCCAGCTCTATGGCGAATCAGCGATGGGGCGCTTTCTGGCGGGGCGCGTGCGCGGCGCGGAAACGGAGGCATTGCGGCGCGCGGCGTTCACGTCGTGCGTATCCGAAGACGATGCGCAGGGATTCCGCCGCGCATTTCCCAATGTCCAGGCCGAAATTATCGTTTCTCCCAACGGCGTCGATTGCGCGGGGCTGCGCTGCCTTGCGCCCGAAGAACGCTTCGCAATCCGCCGCGCGCTGGGGTTGGGCGGGGAGCCGTTCGCGATCTTTCTCGCCAGCGGACATCCACCCAATCGCGACGCCGCGCAGTTCATTCTCGAACACGTGGCGCCCGCGCTGCCCGAGGTCACGTTCCTCATCGTCGGCCAGGTGTGCGGATGGTTTGTTTCGTATCCGTGCCCGAACAACGTCCTCATGCTCGGGATCGTGCCCGATACGGCGAAAGACGTGCTGCTGCAAATCTCCGACGTGGCGCTCAACCCAATGTTCAGCGGTTCGGGGACGAATCTGAAAATCCCCGATTCACTGGCGGCGGGGCTGCCGGTGATTTCAACGCCTGTCGGGGCGCGGGGATTCGCGCAGCTGACGGATGGCGCAGTGACCGTCTGCGAAGCGGAGCAATTCGCCGAGGCGCTGCGGAAACTGCTGGCATCGCCCGAGGAATTGCGCCAGCGTGGACTTCGCGCGCGCGAGATTGCGCTGCGGCACTTCGACTGGGGCGTGACGTTGCGCGATTTTTCCGCGCGTATGGCCCTCCTGGCCGACAGGGAAAAGATACAGGGCGAATGAAAGATAGCGATGATTTCAAAGAAGGAATTATTTACCACGAAAAACACGAAAATGACGAAAAGAAAGAGAGTTTCCATTCGGTTCCTGTTTCACCCTTCGGGCAAAACAGGAACCGAATGGGAATCCGCTTGTTTCGTTCCTTATCGGATTTTTCGTGGTTATATCTATCCCTGACATGCCAATTCCAGTGAGCGGAGAATGTGAATTGTGATTAGCGCGCTTATTACCGGCGGGGCGGGATTCATCGGTTCGCATCTGGCGGAATTCCTCCACGGGCGCGGCTGGGAGGTGTCGATCCTCGACGACCTCTCGACCGGCTCGATTCGCAATATCGAGCACCTGAAGGGCCGCGCGCGGTTCCGATACACCATCGGTTCAATTATGGACTCGGGACTGCTGGCCGAGGAAATCGACCGCGCGGAGGTGGTTTTCCACTTGGCGGCGGCCGTCGGCGTGCGGCTCATCGTCGAAGACCCGGTGCGCACGATCGAAACGAACATCCGCGGAACGGAAAACGTGCTCGAGTTCGCGGGCCGCAAGCAAAAGCGCCTCCTCATCACCTCGACGAGCGAAGTCTATGGCAAAAGCGCGCATGTGCCATTCCGCGAAGAAGACGACCTGGTTTTCGGGGCTACCACACGCCCGCGCTGGGCCTATGCGTGCTCGAAGGCAATCGACGAATTTCTTGCTCTGGCCTATCATAAACAGCTGGGTCTGCCAGTGACGATCGCGCGGTTGTTCAATACGGTCGGGCCGCGCCAGACGGGCCGATACGGCATGGTGATTCCGCGGTTTGTCGAGCAGGCGCTGGCGGGCAAGCCGATTTCCGTTTATGGCGACGGGTCGCAGACGCGGGCGTTTTGCCACGTGGCGGATGTGGTTGGCGCGCTGACCGCGCTCGTCGAAGAACCCCGCTCGATCGGCGCTATTTTCAACGTCGGATCCGGGCACGAGATTAGTGTTCTTGAACTGGCGCGCACCATCATCCGCATTACCGGCTCGAAGTCGGAAATCCGCCTGATCCCCTTCGAGGAAGCCTACGGGCCGGATTTCGAAGACATGCAGCGGCGCGTGCCGGACACCTCGCGCATCCGCGACCTGATCGGGTTCACGCCGAAGAAAACGCTCGAAGACATCATTCGCGATGTGGCGGAGCAGCAACAGCGAGGCGCCAGGGAAAGTGGCGGCAATAATTAGGCGCGGCAAAGGAAACTGAGGAAATGCCCAAACCGGACGCGAAAAAAATCGCCGAATTGCAGATGGCTTATGTGGAACGCTGGCATGTGCGCCCCGATTCCGGGCGGCCCGATGCCAATCTCCCAAATGAGGAAGAGGGATTTGCGGGCATCGTGCTCGATCAGAGCCGGTTCAATTACCTTCTTTGGCATGAGGAAGATGAGGCGCGGCGCACGGATGTGGACGACGCGGTGATTGCGCGGGTGAAGCGCGCCATCGACCGCTATAACCAGCAGCGCAATGACGCGATCGAACGCATCGACGAGGCGCTTTTGGAAATGCTTTCCGCGGAAGGTGCTGCTCCCGCCGCCTCGAATGCTTTGCTCAATACGGAAACCCCGGGAAGCGCGTTCGACCGCCTTTCAATTGCCGCGCTGAAGATTTATCATGTGCGCGAACAGGTCATGCGCAGCGACGCGGACGAGGCCCACCGCCAGCGCGCGCGCGAACGACTGGCCCGTCTCGAAGAGCAGCGCGCCGACCTTATCGCCGCGCTCGATCAGTTGCTTGCAGACATCTTTGCCGGGCGAAAGCGCCTGAAGGTCTATCGGCAATTCAAGATGTATAACGATCCCAAATGGAATCCGGCTTTGTATAAATCCCAAAGCCGATAGTGGCTGCAGGGAGCCGCCAGCAGGCGCGGGGGACGAGGTTCATTTATGTCGCGATCCAATGCAGCCTTAAGGAGCCGCCCGCAGGCGTGGGGGACGAGGGCAAGCGCGGAGAAAGAGAAAAGGCGCGAGTGCGGAGCCTCGCGATCCCAGCGAGTTTCCTGCCGGATAAAAGCAAACGGCTGGCGCAATCCTGATTGGATGGAATGAATTGCGCCAGCCGCAATGATCTTGGCTGGGTTATTTGAAAGAGAAGCGAGATTGCCTCGCGCCCGCTGCGCGAAATCAGGAGCCTATTCCTTCTTAGCTTCCTTGGAATCGTCCTTTTTTACTTCTTTCTGTTCTTCTTTTTTCATTTCCGGCTTTGCTTCGGCCGTAGATTCCTCTTTCGCAGGTTCGACCTTGGCTGGGGCGGCTTCCGAAGTGCGTCCCGGTTTGCCATTGCCGTGGACATACTCAAAATAAACATCGCTGGCGCCAGCTTCGTGTCCGCAAAGCACATCCAGCTTCGGCTGGGATACCACATAGTGGATCGGGCGCATGACGACATATTCCAGCGCCATGCCGACGGGATGCACAATATAAGCCACGATCCGCAGGGGATGATCCGTGGAAGTGCCGCGTCTGTAGTCATGCGCGCGCGCCTGGGGAGCAAACGCGCAGAACGCAACTGCCAGAAGGAGAATTCCTATCGCCGCGAACGTTTTGTTTTTCATTGTGCCTGCTCCTAAAAAATCAAATCGGGGTTAGCTTCAACATGAGCCGCATTGGGAGTCAACGCCTAATTCTTGCGCGGCGGCTGGGCGACCGGCGGCGGGAAGAAGGGAATGCGCAGCGCGCGTTCGCGTTCAGCCACCCATTGCGCGCTGCTTCCCAGCCCCGCGGCGCTTGCGGGCGGCCATTCGGCGGCTCGCGAAGGCTCTTCGGACAGATAGCGCGAATAGCAGCGCCCGGCCGATTCAGGATCGCCCTGGATTTCATATAACACGCCCAGCGCCGGAAGGGCCTGATGCGACTCAGGGGTATCTGGATGCTGGCGCGTGAGGCGTTCGAACGACTCAGTCGCAATGCCCAGGCGCCGGGCTTCCAGGGCGCAACGGCCCCGGAGCAGCAACCACGACGCTCCGAGCGCGAGCGGCGGGGCGGATGGCTGAGGGGGCTGAGATGCCTCGGGCGCACGGGGGGAGGTCTTGGATGGGGCTTCCTGTCCTGCTTCTTTTTCCGCCGCCAGCATGGCATCGAGAGCGCGTGCGGATTGCCCGGCGTCCAGCCACAGCGCGGCGCGCGCCTCGGCGAAGGCCAGTTTCAGCCCTGGTTCGGCGGCAAGGCGCAGGAAGGGCGACATCCGCCCAATAAGGCGTTCGCCATCGGCCAGGCGTTTTTGCGCCCGCGCCCGCCCGGCGCGTTCGAGGATCAGGGTGCAAGCCTCGCGGGCCATAGCGGCGTCTGGCGCGCCGGAATCCGCCAGGCGCTGGAGGGCCACTTCCGCCTCGCGGTCGTCTGGGGCGATGGCGGCGAGCATCAAGAGGGCGCGCGCCGCCTCGGGATCGCCCGCCGGACGGCGCGATACCACATCACGCAAAATGGCGCGTGACTCTTCGGCGTTGCCGCGCTCGCGCGCCTGGGCGGCATCGAGCAAGAGCATTCGCGCCCCAGCGGCGCTGAGCGGACGGCTCGAACCGCTCGATGGCGATGCGGCGGCGGAAGAGGCAGGGTCTGCGGAGGCCGGCGGCATGGAAGCGCGATTTTCCTGCGGCGCGCCGGACGAAGGTGCCAGCAATGGCACGGCGCTCGTAAAAAGGTCGTCGATGGAAACGGCTGAAACTGCCTGCGTTCGCGCCGACGGAGTTTGGGCAGATTGATTTTGCCCCGCCGCCCATCCAAGGCTCTCCGGGGCCGCCAGCAGGCAGGCCAGCGCCGCGATCCATATCATCCTTCTCATCATCTTCATCTTTGCCATACTCATCCCCGCAACGCGTTATTGCCTTGGCTTGAGGTCATCGGGCGGCAGGCCGAGCATGGCGCGCCAGCCCGCGCAAAAATCGGCGATTTCCGGCGCGCGCCAGGAATAAGGAAAATCGCGGCATTGGCGCGGTTTGGCCTCGTGGGCGCGGCAGCGGAGACCGGCATCCAGGAAAATGCACGATTTGGCCGCGTCGCGCTGGTCTTTCAGAACGCGGTATCCGGCGTCGTCAAGGGTGGCGTATTCCTCAATGAACTGCGCCTCATCGAGTCCGAAAAACGCCGCCAGCCGCCGGATGTCTTCCGGATCGAGCCAGACATGGCCATCGCCCTGGCAGCAATGCCCGCACCCAAGGCAGGTGAATCGCCTGCGGATTTCATCGCGCGAGGGAATCACGGGGGGCTTCGGAGAAGAAGATGCAGGCGGGGGAGAAGTTGTTTTTTGCATAAGAGGGGCTGATGGGAAAAAGTATTTTCAGTCATCGGGCAGCGGCGGGGCGAAGCGGCGGGGGTTCCTGCTGCATCAATCTCATGCCCATTCGGATCGTGCGCGCCACGCGAATGGCTCCGATTTCCACGTCGAGCCACGACGCCTCGCCAAGGAATGCGCGCGAAACCTCACTGGCGCTGTGCCATGTGGTGAAAAGATGCCCGAGCATCCGGGGCGAGGCGTCGCGCTGGCTGCAGGCGATCAAGGCGCGCGTGGCGCTGGCATCTTTCCAGCTCGATGGCCAGACGCGGAATCCCTTTTGCTGGAAAAAGGCCACCGACGGGTAATCGCGCGCGAGGCCATAGTGCCAGTCGCACATAATAATGTCTTTTGGGATGAGGTCGATAGCGGGCGCGGTGCCGTTGTCCGAGGCTTCCCATTCGCTGTATCCCATCGCGCGCGCATCGAGCAGCCGGTCGCCCCACATCAGCATCGTCAGGCCGCGCTTCTCGACCAAGTGCTTGTGATAGTCGTTCACTGCGGCTGCGAAAATCTCCGCCGGATTTGCGCCCCGGCAGCGCGGGCATTGCTCGTTGGCGATCAGGAAGACTTCGTCCATGCCGGCGTGAAACGCATCGGCCTGGAAGGCGTCGATCAGCTCGTCCATCAGGGCGAACACGACCTTGTTCACGCGTGGATGGCGCGGACACCAGCTGCGGCAATAAATGCCCGGATTGTCGAGCGGGATGTTTGGGGTTTCGTCGAACTGGCGGTATTTCGTGAGGAGCGGGAAGGTGGACTTGGCCCACGACTGGTGTCCGAGGCAGTTGAACATCGGGATGAGGCGGATATTGTGCGCGCGGCAAACGGCGGTGAGTTCGCGCGCGTCTTCGATGGTCAGCGGATCGCCGCCGCGCAGTTCCGGATGCGAGCGAAACTCGAATCCATAATTGACTTCATAGACGATCACATTGACGCCCATTGGGGCGAGTTGCTCCTCGATGGCGCGGCGGACGAATGGGAGTCCGGTATGGCCTGGCGAAAGAAAATGCACGCCAAGCCAGGGCGGTGGTGTGGTGGCCTGATCGCTGGCGGCGGCGGTTGGAGCGGGCGGCGCGGGACGGAGCGCGCTTCCCTGTGTCCACGAGGCGCAACCCGCCAGAAACGCGATGGGGAGAAATAGCAGAAGAGCGTAAAAAGAGTGCGGCAATCCACTCCCTGTTCGCTGACGATTTGGGCGCGAAGGAAATTCTTTGTTCATGCGATTGTCCAACTTTTCACGTGCGCTTGCGGACACGGCCATCCGTGGAAAAGGAATTTGCCGGTCGCGCGACCCGGCGCTCAAGGCGAAAACGTGCCGGGCCGTTTGGGGGGAGGAGCGTCTGCATAGGTGCGGATCGCAATACAATTGGTTTTGTTTCAGCGTCTTGGCGGACCGGAACGGCGCTGGGAATTCGATTCGCGTGGCATGAGCGCGCGCCGGGGCTGCGCACGGCTCGCCTGGCGCTGTTCGTATTCGGCCCAGATGTCGAGCGTGCGCACGCCGGGCGGCTCGTCGGATGCTTGCCGGACCGCATTGCCCGCCCAAACGGAAGGGGGCGATGGAACTCCCGGGCGCGAACGCCGCCAGGGACGCCGGGGATCCGGTTCTTCCACTCCGCAGAGTGTGCGCAGGTCCTCGGCCAGTTCGCATAGCGGCGCGAGCGAAATAAGCCAGGCCGCGGCGATCGTGCCCCCGATGCGCACGACCGGTTTCAGGGGGCCTACGCTCAATGTCGGCTCGCCAATCAATGCCATAAAGGCGAGCATCACCACCTCCATGAGCGATTGAACAATCTGGCCAATTCCAACCAGGCCCAGAGGCGTTAGAAGTAAAAACCCAATCACTCCAAAGGAAAAAACACGGACGGCCATTTTATGATGCGCGGCGCGGCTGAACCCGAACACAACGCCAAGCGCCGCCAGCAGGAACCCATTCAGCAGCATTTCGAGAGGCGTGATGTTCCACACGGCCGCGAGCAGATCGCTCAATTCCCACTGCGACGAAAACATCGAGGGCAAGTCCGGCGATCCTCCCCAACCCCAGACCAGCACAGCCGGCAAAAGGAGAAGCGCCAGGGCCGCGAAGGGAAGCAGCGTCCCGAGGAGTTTGCCGGACAAGATGTCCAGATTGGATAGATGGCTCATGAGGAGCGGCTCGAGCGTGCGGTGCTCGCGTTCGTTTTGCAGTGTCCGCGCCCCCGCCACAAATCCAAGCAGCGCGAGAACTGGCATGGAAAAAAATAAAATGAACCTCAGGAGACTGCGGGCGGGAAAGGCTCCGGCAATTCCGCCGCCGCCGATGCGCTGGAAAAGTTCCGCGCAGATAAAAATAGAATAAAACGCAGCCAGAAATACAATGCCCGGCGTGAACCAAGACTTCCACCACCGCACACGCAGGCGGCGCCAGGCTTGCGCCAGGATCGGATTGTCGCGCCGGGATCGAATCAGCGATATCCACATAATGCTAGAAATGCAGCGGGGAGAGGCAGTGAGAGGTTCTGGGGGGG
>CAYUNT010000004.1:0-60846 GCA_964446285.1 uncultured Candidatus Sumerlaeota bacterium
CGCCCTTGAAACCCCGCCACCCCCCCACCGCCAAATAGAATCTCTCCCATTCCCATAGGAATTCTATATAGTCATGCCGGAATCTCCCGCTCGCGTCCCTCCGCCCCTTTCCGCGCCGCCGCTTCCGGAATCTGCTCTTCCGAAACAGCCGCCCCATATCTCGCTGTTTTCCTTTCAGATTCCCCTGAAAGTGTTTGAGACCGCGGGAGTTTTGGGGATCGTTCTTGTTTCGCTTGCCCTGGTGTATTTGACGGGCGGGTCCGCCAAAGGACTTCTTGTCTTTGCGGGGATTTTAGGCGCGGCGATTGTTTTGCCCGCCATTCTGGCCAAGCCCTGGCTCGGATATGCGCTGATCGCGCTTCTTATTCCTTTCGAGGACTTTCAGGTCCTGCCTCTGGTGGGTCTGACGGCCTCCAAGATCATCGGCGTGTATCTGGTGGCCGTGACAAGTCTTCATTTGCTTTCCGGAGGGATCAAGGGCCTGCGCTCGTCTCCGGTTGATGCGCCCCTGGCCGTGTATTTGGTTTTGGCGGGATTGTCGCTCATCGGCTGTGAGGACCTCGGCACCGGCGTCGTGCAATACATCTCGCTGCTCAGCTACGCGGCGCTATTTTATCTGGGCGGAACCTTGCTCGACACCCGCCCGCGGCTGATTGCGGTGGCGGCTGTATTCTGTGGTGCTATTGCCATCGTTTCTGGATACACGGCGCTGGTCGAGATGGGCGTGGGCATCGCCCCTGTGGAACTCGACAAAGTCAGCCTTATTGGCGGGCAGATGGTGTATCGCTATGCCGGGACTTCGCATAACGCAGCGTTGTTTGTCACCTATCCGATTCTCGGGGCGGCCCTGGCGCTTGGATTTTGGCGAATGAACCCCCCGCGATGGGCGCGCATCCTTCTGATTGCCGCGCTCGCGATTTTCGCCCTTAAAATATACTTTAGTTACACGCGAAGCGCCTATCTGGCCCTCGCCGCAATGCTCACCGCTTACTCCTGGCTCTTTGCCAAGCGAAAAGCCTTCGCCATCTTTGCGTTTGTGGCCTGCGTCATGGCCGCGGTGTTTTACATTCCATCCTTTATCACAGAGCACTTCCGCAGCGGGTTCACTCTCCAGGAAGAATCCGCCAGAATGCGCCTTTTACAGTATCAGGGCGCGTGGGACTTGTTTCAAGACAACTGGCTTTTCGGCATCGGAGTCAATAACTCGCCCGCGCGCCTGATCGGGCGCAAAGTCGGCTACGACCTCCTGGAAAACGTGGTTCATTCGCTTCCGATAACGATTCTGCTCGAAACGGGCGTTCTCGGATTCGCCGCATTCCTGTGGCTGGCCGCCGCCGGGATGCTTCGTTTTTATCGTTCTTTCAGCCAGGCGCACGACCCGGTTCTCAAGGGCATTCTAGCGGCGGGTCTTTTGGGCTGCCTCGGCTATCTGATCCACAACCTGTTCCATTGCCTCCTTTACATGTCGATAGTGGGCCTGATGCCCGGCCTGGCCCTTGCGGCCTGGAACCAAAACCAGGATGTGGATGTCAAATTCAGGCAAGAAGAGGCAGGGCAAAGCAGGTAGAAAGCCTTGCGGGACTGCCGGGCGGCTTCGGCCCGAAAACCATTAATTTTGGTTGCTTCCAAACCTAACAGGCCTGTCGGCAGTCAATAGAGTGCTGTGAAATGAACGGGGGAGATTTGTGTCCGCCGAAAGCCGGATGAAAAGCAGTTTGCATGTCTCTGGGCGAATAGGCGTATTAAATCCGCTCACCCCTTAAATTCACCGAGGAGAATTCAATGAACGCCCACCTGAAGTTTTATTGCCGGATTATGCCACTGGCGCTTATCGCGGCCAGCCTGTTGTTGATTGCCGCCCTGCCCGCCGCCGCCCTCGAAGTTATTGTCGATAACGACGCCCCCTCCTGCACCGTTGTGGGCACCTGGGGGACTTCCACATCGAGCTGCTACGGCGCGGACAAACGCACCCACGGCGAAGGAACAGGCACAGACACTTTTACCTGGAATGCCACCCTTCCCGCCGGATGGTATCGTGTGGATTTCCGCGTGAACAGCAACACAACCTACTCGAACGCGGCAAAATACACCGTCCAGCATCGCGACGGCACAGAACAGATTACAGCCACGCAGCGCAGAAGCTCGGCCGGATGGACGATTCTGGGCGGCGCGTGGTATTTCGACGGCACGGCCACAGTCTCGCTCTCGGATTCCTTCACGAGCGACACGGGAACCCTGATTGTTGCCGATGCGATTCGGTTCCTGTCTATTTTTTCATTCGTGCACATGTCGGATTCGCACATTGGCTACGGTCTGGGAAATACGTGCGCCACCAAGGTGGCCAATGAGCTGAAGACCCTTGGAAAAGTGACGATGGCCACCTACGGATTCGACGCCCCGCCGCCCAGTTTCGCCCTCCACACCGGCGACACCTGCGAATACGGCCAGGAATACTGGAGCACCATGAGGAGCATTTTCTCCGGAATTCCATTTCCAATATATTACGTTCTTGGCAACCATGATTCAACTCAGAACTCGAACCGCGAGAAAATCCGCGCCCTGCATGGCGGACCCTTTTATGCTTTCGATCATCTGGATCGCGGAACGCGCTATCGTTTCATTGCCCTGGATTCCTCGATCACGCAAAGCCCGCGTTCATCCTTCACGCGCGAGGAACTCGACTGGCTCAGCGCCGACCTGGCCGCCCTCCCGGCGGGAACACCCGCTTTCCTCTTCTATCATCATCCCATTGGCGGCGCCTCCGACCCCAAACCCTATGACACTTACCGCTTGCTCGACGTGATCCGGCCATACGTGGTTCCGATTGCTTTCTATGGCCACGGGCACTCATTCAATCAGTCCACAATCGACGGACAGCGCATTGTCCAGGGCGGCGCCACCTATAATGACACTACGCAGGTGGGCGGATACAATATCATTACCGTCACTCACGATCGCATTCATGTGGCGAAAAAATTGCAGGGCGAAGCCACCGCCGCCACGGGACTGATCTCGAGTTTGGCCATTCCATCCACTTCGTCCAATCCCGCAATCACAATCAATTCGCCTATTCCCGAATCCATACATCAATCCGCCTCTTTGTCTGTTTCGGCTTCCATCAGCGCCCCGCCCGCGGATGTTACGGCGGCGGACTTCGACTTTGATGGCGACGGCAATTGGCGCGCGCTCAGCGGATCGGGCGCGGGACCCTGGACGGGCAGCCTTTCCATGACCGGCATGACGCACGGACGCCACTGGATTCGCGTCCGCTTCACCGTTACTGGCCTCTCCAACACCGTTACGAAAATGTCGTCGTTCTGGACGTGGGACGCTTATCCGGCGGCGCGCTGGATTGTGGACCTTGGAGCCACCAGCCTAAGCGCCCCCGCCGTGGCCAATGGCAAAGTCTATGTGGGCGCCAATGGCGGCGCGATGCGCTGCCTGAATGCGCGCACCGGCGCGGAAATTTGGAGCGTGAATCTGCCGTCCGACATCGTCTCGGCTCCGGCCGTCTCGGGCGGGCGCGTGGTGTTTGGATGCGGCAACAGCAAGGTCTATTGCCTCGACGCGCAAACCGGCGCAACGCTCTGGGCCGCTTCATGCAGCGGGCCGGTCTATTCCCCGCCAGCGATTGATTCGGGAACCGTCTATATTGGCTCGAACGGAACCGGCGCCTCCAACTCCGCTTACCTTTATGCCCTCAACCTGGCCACCGGAGCGGAAAAATGGAAAAGCGCCGCCGCGTGCGCCATCGAGTCGCGTCCGTGCGTCCTGGGCGACACCGTCTATTATGGGGCGTGGGACTCCTATTTTTACGCGCTCAATACGGCCACAGGCGCGCGGCGGTGGCGATACCAGCGAAACACAAGCCGCTATTACAGCCCGGCGGACAGCTGGCCCGTCGTTTCCGCCTCATCCAACCGTGTTTTCGTCGCTGACCGCCAGTATTATCTCAGCGCCATCAACATCACTACGGGTGTGGCCGATTGGACGCGAACCGGCGTTTCCTCGCAGGCCATTACACCGGATGGAACGGGGCTGCTGATCCGCAACAGTTCGTCGGGCGCGCTCGAACGGATCACTTTTGACAACGCCACGGTCTGGAGCCAGGCGGCGTGCAGTCTGGATGTGACGCCTGTCTCCCCAGTTTGCGCGGGAGAACGCGCCGCCGTGGTGGATCAGGACGGTCTGGTGAGCGTTCTCAACCTCGCAAACGGAAGCATCCTGTGGCAGTTTCTGGTGGCAAGCGGCTATCAACTCTGCCCTGTCACACTCGACGACGATGGCGCTGTCTATGCGGTCACTTACGATGGATTCCTGGTGTGCGCCGCCAACTCCGACCCGCCGCCCACAGATGTGCTTCAATGGCAGCTGTATTGACGCGCGAAAGGCCTGCGCGCGCGGAAGGATAGAGAAAAATCACGATTCTCGCGGATCGGGATGTTCCAGGATGGCTTGGGCCTGGCGTTCGCGCCATGCGCGCAAAGCGGCGGCGATTTCCGGATATTTCTTCGCCAGAATCGCAGCCGCCAGCAGCGCTGCATTCACCGCTCCCGCGCGCCCGATTGCCAGCGTCCCCACCGGGATTCCCGCGGGCATTTGCACAGTCGAGAGCAGCGAATCCATTCCGTGCAGGGCTTTGGATTCGATAGGAACGCCGAGCACGGGCAGAAGTGTTTTCGCCGCAGCTACGCCTGCCAGGTGCGCCGCTCCGCCCGCGCCAGCGATAATCACCTCGATGCCCCGCCCTTCGGCCCGCGAAACATAGTCAATCAGCGCGTCAGGGGTTCGGTGCGCCGAGAGAACCCGCGCCTCGAACGCAACGCCGAGCGCCTCGAGTGTTTGCGCGGCGTGGCTCATTGTTTCCCAGTCCGACTTCGATCCCATGAGGATGCTGACAAGAGGTTGCATGGTTGCTTCTTCTTTTTTTTTGTTCTTTTCGCGTTTTTCGCGCTAAAAATCTTATCGTCAGGCTGCGCCTTTTTCCGTGAGATAGCGCTCGGTCTCGAGGGCGGCCTGGCATCCGAATCCAGCGGCGGTGATCGCCTGGCGGTAGCGGCGGTCATGCACGTCGCCCGCGGCGAAAATGCCCTCGCGGTTTGTCCGCAGACGTTCATCCACAATCACATAGCCCTCTTCGTCAAGGGCGACGTGACCGCGGAAAACATTTGTGTTCGGAACGTGCCCAATGGCGAGAAAACAAGCCGCCACAGCCAACTGGCTCAATTCACCCGTTTTTGTATCGCGAAGCCGCAGCCCCGCGAGCACGCGCCGACCTCCGCGCTCCTCGCCGAGATATTCGTCGATCGTGCTGTTCCAGCGCACCGTGATTTTCGGATTGGCCAGAATGCGTTCCTGCATGATGCGGCTGGCGCGCAACTGATCGCGCCGGTGGATGAGCGTCACCTTTCCGCACACCTTGGCCAGATACGACGCCTCTTCCGCCGCTGAATCGCCGCCGCCGACGATGGCCACCTCGCGCCCGCGGTAAAATGAGCCGTCGCACACGGCGCACGTATGAACCCCGGCGCTCCAGAAGGCCTTTTCGCTCGCGATCCCGAGCGTGCGGGGCGACGCGCCCGTGGCGAGGATCAGCGCGTGCGCCTCGATGCGCTCCGGGCCGATCATCACCGCGGGGCGCGGACCGGCCGTATCGAGCGCGGTCACTTCATCCAGCAGAATTTCCGCCCCCCAGTGGCGCGCCTGCTCTTCCATGCTTTCCATCAACTGCGGACCGGGAAGTCCCTTGGGGAATCCCGGATAATTCTCGATTTCCGTGGTGGTGGTGAGTTGCCCGCCCGGCATTGTGCCCGTGACAACGAGCGGCTTCAGGCCCGCGCGCCCAAGATAAATGCCCGCCGTCAACCCGGCCGGACCCGCCCCAATGATGATTGCGGATCGGATGTTCAAGGCTTCGACCCTTTCGGAGTAATTAAGGAATGTGAAAGAAAATTAGGTGGTGCAGGGGGTAGGGTTCGAACCTACGTAACGCTTCCGCGTGGCAGATTTACAGTCTGCTGCCATTAACCGCTCGGCCACCCCTGCAGCAATGAGCGGCAAAAAATCTATGTGCCTTTTTCGGACGCGGGCTTCAAGGGAAATTCTCGCCCCGCGCAAAAGGCGGGCGTATCTTGATGCTGCTGCAGAAGGTTCGTAGTTCACGCTTCAGCGTGCTATCTGCCAGCAAACTAACTAAAGTTTGAACTGCAAACTGGGATGGCCGCCGGACCTGTGGGATTGCTTTCGCCGGGCGTCCGTGGCAAGCAGGCGGCAAGGATGGCGAACGACGCCGTCATTTCCTTCCGGAGGCCGCCGCAATGGGGCTGATTTTGAAAAATGCGATTTTGTTCGATCTGGACCCGCTTGGCGCGGCGCCGGGTGCGCTGCGCATTGAAGGCGGACGCATCGCCGCGCGGATTCCCGAGAGCGCTGCCCCCGCCGCCACCGCCCCCGGCAAGACCGCCGGTGAGGCGGATGAGGTTGTGGATTGCGGCGGAGCCGTGGTAATGCCGGGCCTCGTCAACGGCCATGCGCATTTATATTCCGCCTTGGCCGCCGGAATGCCCGCTCCGCCCCAATCGCCCGCGAATTTCCGCGAAATCCTCCAATTTGTCTGGTGGCGGCTCGACCGCGCCCTGACACCCGAAGCCGTCGAGATGTCGGCCCTGATCGGGGCGCTCGACGCCGTGCGCAGTGGAACAACGTCGCTCATCGACCACCACGCCTCGCCCGCCGCCATCGAGGGATCGCTCGATCGCATCGAGGCAGGCATGGCACGCGCGGGCGTGCGCGGCGTGTTGTGCTACGAAACGACCGACCGGAACGGCGGCGAGGCCGAGGCGGCCCGCGGATTGGCGGAAAACCGTCGCTACATGGAAAAATGCCGCGCCCGAACGGCGGAAGGCGCGAAACAGAACCCAAAAAGCCTCCCTCTAAATTCTAAAAGGAATCTTGGACGAGACGTCAAAGCCACCGGAGATTTGTGGACGGATTCCATGAAGCAAGCGGCCCAGTTCGCCGCGATGCCAGGGGCACATGCGGCCTTCACGTGCGGCGATTCGACGCTCACCGCCCTCGCGCGCCTTGCGGAAGAATTCCACACGGGCGTTCATTTTCACGCCGCCGAAGACCCGTGTGACGATGCGATTTGCCGTCGCGAATACGGCGCGCCGCTTGCCGACCGCCTCGACCGCTTTGGCCTTTTGCGCGCGGATTCGATTCTGGCGCACGGCACGCATCTGGACGCGCGGGCGATCGAGCGCGTCCGGGCCGCCGGCACGACCGTGGCGCACAATCCGCGCTCGAACATGAACAACGCGGTCGGCTACGCGCCCATCGCGCAGTTCCGCGGCCAGGCGATGCTCGGAACGGACGGCATCGGCTCAGACATGTTCGCCGAGGCGCGCGCGGCGTGGTTGAAATCGTGCGACGCGCACGCAGGCTTCAGTCCGGCGGATGTTATCGCGATGCTGGCAGCCTCGGCGCGGCGCGCGGGGCGGGCGCTTGGCGAGGACTTGCTTGGACGGCTCGCAGCAGGCGCGCCCGCGGACGTCATCGTCACAGACTACGCGCCCGCGACGCCGCTCGATTCGTCAAACGCCGCCGGGCATTTCCTCTTTGCGCTGGATTCGCGCCATGTTAAGAACGTGATGGTTGGGGGCCGCTGGGTGATGCGCGATCGCGCCATGCTCACCTGCGACGAAGCCGCGATTCGCCGCGCCTCGCGCGACATCGCCGCCCGTCTCTGGCGCGCAATGAGCGCCCTCGCATGAAAACAAGGTTCTCATCTGTGTTTTTGTCGAAAATATAAGGCACTGCTAATATACTATGCCCCACCGACGGCGAAAATCCGAACCCGCGCATCACGGCGTTCTAGCCGTGAACAAGCCCGAAGGCATCACGTCGCACGACGTGGTGGATGCCGTGCGCCGCGTGGCGGGCCAGCGCCAGGTGGGCCACACGGGGACGCTTGATCCGGCAGCGGGAGGGCTGCTGGTTTTGTGCCTGGGCGAGGCGACAAAAATCGCCGAATACTTGATGAATCAGCCAAAGATTTACCGGGGGTCGATGCGCCTCGGGGCGGTGTCGGACACGATGGACCGCGAGGGCGAAATCACGGAACAGGACACCCTGGCGGCGGATGATATGAAGTCGCTGCCCGCGGCCGAGTTGCTCGCGCAATTGCAGGAAGTGGCGCGCGGATTCCTCGGCGACATCGAGCAACTTCCTCCCTTGCATTCGGCGAAGCGGGTGGATGGGCGCCGGCTTTACGAATACGCGCGAACGGGCGAGCCGGTAAAAGTCGAGCCGCGCGTCGTGACCGTGTATCGTTACGACATTCTGCGCGCCAAGTGGCCCGAGGCGGATTTCGAGGTCGAGTGCGGCAGCGGAACGTATGTGCGGCGGCTCGTCCATGACCTGGGGGAAGACCTGCGATGCGGCGCGTATCTGGCGTCTCTGCAACGAATGCGTGTTGGGGCGGTAAGCCTCGACGATGCGGTGGATTTGGAGGCGATGCGGGAAAATCCAGCGATTTTGAACGAGAGGCTCATGCCCGTCTCGCAGGCTCTTCGGTTCTGGCCGCACGCCCGGGTGAATGCCGATGCGCTGGCTATTTTGCGGCGCGGACACGCCATCCCGGCCGATTGGGCGCCTGTCGTGCAGTATTTCCGCCCGCTCGAATGGCTCAATTACGCGCTTCTTCTCGACGAACCTGGCAACGTGCTCGCCGTGGCGCGCTATGTGTCTGCGCCCTATTCGCCTCCGCCGCGCGAACTCGCTGAATATCGTGGCGCGTGGTTTCAGCCCGTGAAAATTTTCCCTCACCCGATTCCGTAACCGCCTGGCGCAATCCGCCCGTTTTTCTTTTCTACTTCTCGTGCGCCGCGGGGGATTCGCGCGCTTCGAGTTCTTTTGCCAGCGCCGCCAGCTCGGGATAATACTCAGCGGCTTCGGGTTCGCGGCGCATAACAACGGAAAATGCGCGCGCGGCCTCACTTTTTTGGCCAAGCGCCCATCGCGCCGTGGCCTCGCGCATATAAACCTCAGTGGCGTCAAGGCGGCGGCGCACAAGCGCGCCCTGTTCGACCGCGGCATCCCATTTCCCCGCGCTGACAAGCAATCCACTCCATGCGCTGCGGCAATCGGTCATCCAGGGCCACAACTGCAGTGCGCGCGCGTAATAGGGTTGCGCGGCGGCGAGCGCGCGGCGGGCGCCCGAGGGTGTGTTACCGCCGGGCGCGTGGAGCCAGGCGTTTGCCCGCCCCTTGGCATCGCGGAACAACGTTTGCGCCTCCAGCCCGCGCCATGCAATCCAGGCCGTGAAAACCAGCGCGGCGCAAAGGAAAATCGCCCACGCGCCCCGCGCAAGCGCGCCGCTTCCGCAGGCAATTCCCGCGCGCACGGGACGCGACATGTTTTCGAGATAGACCGTAAGCCGCACACCCGCGCGCTCGAACTCAACAGGCACATAGATGGGCGAAATGCCTCGCGGCTGGCGTTCGGGCAGGCACACGGGCACGGACACCAGCAGCGCAAACCACAAGGTCCCAACAGGCATTTGCAGCGGAAAGTTCATTTGCGATTGCAGCATCCACGCGCCGAGCGAAATTCCCGCCGCGCCAAGAATCAGGCGGTTGCCGGGCGATTCCGCGCGAATGCGGCGCACCAGATAATAAAACGCGGCCGCCACAATCGCCGCATAGAGCGCGAATCCAAAGACGCCCAGCTCGGCCCATGTCTGAAGGAAATCGTTATGCGCGGCATTGGTCCATTTGTGCGCATACACTTTCAGGCGCTCGTCAGCCTGAAGCCAGGGCGAATCCGCCGACGGATATGCGAATGTGAAATTCCCCGCACCCGCGCCGAGAATTGTGCGGTCGCGAATGAGTTGCAACGTGGTGATCCAGATGGCGAGGCGCGTCGGGCCGCCTTCTTTCCAGCGCGGCGAGGCGAAAGCCTGCTGGAAAATCCCGCCGCCCTGCGGACCGCGGTTGGGATTGAGCGGATGGGGCAGCACAAAAAACGCGATGACGGCAATCCAGAGTGCGCCAAGGACGGCGGCTCGCGGCAGGCGGCGTCGCCACCACTTCGCGGGCCGCGCGCGCCACAACACAATCGCCCCCGCGCCAAACGCGAGGATCAGGCTGGCGTTTGAGTGAACGGACCAGCAGACGATCAGCGCGGCGGCGATGAGAACAAGGGCTGCGGCCCGCACAATGCGCCAGGCCGCGCACGTTTCGTGCAGGAACAGCATCAGCGCCGCCGGAAACGCCAGCACGAGAAAATCCGCGATGTGGCCTGTGTTTCCGAGTCCGGCGGCCGAGATGGCGTCGCGCCAATCGCCCAGCCGCGCCATCACGGGAACCGAAACCGGGTCGAAGGCGAGCCAGAAATCCATCGCGAGCGCCCAGATCGCAAGGAGCGCGGCGGCGAGCGTCCACCACCCGGCAACTCGCGAAAAAAGTCCGCGCCGTCCAATCAGATGGCTTTGCACAAGCATTGCCGCGCCAAACACAACCGCCAGCCAAACCGAGCGTTCGAAGGCGAGTGAGGGGCTTCGCGCCCATGCAATCGACAGAAAATTCCACCCGATGAAGAGCGCGATCAGGCCGTTGATCGGATGGAGTTCGATGCGAATTGGACGCCCCGCCAGCGCCCGAAATCCCTGCGCGCAGAGCAGCAAAACCGCCAGCATCGCGATCAGAAGTTTCTTCGGGAAATCATATCCATTTTCGCCCCAGAACCACACAAACAGCGGCGGAAGCACAACGAGCAAGGCTACCAGAGCGCGTTCGGATCGTTCGGCAAAAGAGAGCGGCGGTGCTTGGGAATGGATCATGCGATGGTCTCGGGAGGAAGTTGTGGGTTGTGGGCTGCGAGTTGTGAGAGAAGAAGTGAACAGTGGGCAGTGGGTTATGAGTTTTGGGTGGTGAGTGGAGAGCTAGGGATTGGAGGGGGAGAAGCTGCCGCGGGCGATGGGCATCCGCCAGCCGTATCCGAAGGCGCGCGAGGTGACTTTGAGCGCGGGCGCGGCCTGGCGGCGTTTGTATTCCGCCATATCCACCATCCGAACCACGCGGCGCACCACGGCGGGATCGCGCCCTTCGGCGATGATTTCCTCGGGCGAAAGCGCGCGCTCGATGTATGCGTTCAGAATCGGATCGAGTTGGTCGTAAGGCGGAAGCGAATCCGTGTCCTTTTGATCCGGCCGGAGTTCGGCGCTGGGCGGTTTTGTGAGCGTGGATTCCGGGATCGGCGGGCGCGGCGTGGCATGCGAGTTCAGGTGGCGCGCCAATTCGTAGATCATCGTCTTGGGCACGTCCGCGATGGGCGCGAGGCCGCCGCACATGTCGCCGTAAAGCGTCGCATAGCCAACGGCCAATTCGCTTTTGTTGCCTGTGGTGAGCACGAGTCCGCCGAATTTGTTCGAGATCGCCATCAGGATCAGCCCGCGCAGGCGCGATTGGAGATTTTCCTCGGCGACATCCGATGGACGTCCGGCGAAGTGCGGCGCAAGGGTTTCCAAGGCCGATCCGAACATGCTTTCGATGGGAATCATGTCGAACCGGATGCCCAGATTGGCGGCGAGTTCGGCGGCGTCGGTTTTTGAGCCGTCGCTCGAATAACGCGAAGGCATCGAGACGCCCAGCACGTGTTCAGGTCCAAGCGCCTGGGCGGCCAGCGCGGCCACAAGCGCCGAATCGATGCCGCCGGAGAGGCCGAGCACCACGTCCTTAAATCCGCATTTGCGGACGTAATCGCGGATGCCCAGCACAAGCGCGCGGCGGAGGCGTTCCATTGGTTCGGCGGCGGTGTCGTGGACTTCGCCTTGGATTACGCCGCCCGGTTCGCCCACTTCGGCCACAACAAAATCTTCCGCGAAATCTCGCGCCTGGGCTGCGATTTCGCCGTTCGCGCCAAACACATTTGACCATCCATCGAAAATCAGTTCGTCATTGGCGCCGGCGAGATTCACATGAACCAGCGGAACCCCGTGGCGGCGGGCCGAGTGCGCAAGCATGGCGCGCTTGGTCTCGCGTTTGCCGAGCGTAAAGGGCGATGCGCCGATATTGATGAGCAGGTCAATGCCCTGCGCGGCCAGTTGCGCAATCGGGTCGTCCGAATAACGGCGGCGCGACCAGTGAAGTTCGTCGTTCCAAATGTCTTCGCAGATCGAAACACCGATGCGCCGCCCTCGAAATTCAAAAACCCGCTCGTCGCTCGCGCCCGCGTCGAAATAGCGCGCCTCGTCAAAAACATCATACGTGGGCAGAAGGCGCTTTCGATACACGCCGAGCAGCCGCCCGCCATCCGCCACGGCGGCGGCGTTGAAGAGTCCTTGTCCGGGGCCGGTGGTGTTTGGATCGACGAATCCAAAGATCGCGCCGATGGATTTGCCAGCGTCTGCCCCCGCGCCCGCGCCTGTGGCCGCCACGACGCGTTTCATGCAGGCGAGGTTTTCGCGCACGAAGTAAGAGCGTTCGAGGAGGTCTTTCGGCGGATAGCCCGTAAGCGTCAGTTCGGGGAAAACAACAAGGTCCGCCCCGAGCGCGCGCCCGCGGTCGAGCGCATCGAGCATGGCGCGCGTGTTGGCTTCGAGCGCGGCAACGGTTGTGTTG
This sequence comes from uncultured Candidatus Sumerlaeota bacterium, assembly GCA_964446285.1. GTDB lineage: Bacteria > Sumerlaeota > Sumerlaeia > SLMS01 > CAYUNT01 > CAYUNT01. The sequence goes on from CAYUNT010000004.1 coordinate 12,621, forward strand.
ATTTGAGCGAGAAGGATTTTCATGGGAGGGAATAGAGGAAGAGAATTTGCACAGCAGAGGCGCAGAGAAACGCAAAGAAAATTATCGGAGCACAAAAACCGTCCCTTGGAATTGCGTCGGGCTGGGCGCCGAGCTGGGAGATGGCGACGGCGAGGGCGATTTGGTTTGCTTAGGTGACGGCGAGGGATTGGTATTTTAGGAGTGATAAGTCGAGGGAGTGACGGATGGCGAACGTGACGGCGACAGGCTGGGCGATGGCGACGGACTAGGCGAAAGCGATGGGCTGGGAGAGGGAGACGGACTCATGGAGGGCGACGGGGTTGGCGAGGGCGTGGGGCTGGGGGTCCAGCTCGGCGACGGGCTTGGCGAGGGCGACATTGTGAGCGATGGCGAAGGAGATGGCGATGGGCTGGGCGAAAGCGAGGGCGATGGACTGGGCGATGGGGACGGCGACGGAGATGGCGTCGGCGAAGGCGTAAAACTTGGTGAGGGTGTGGGCGATGGCGTCGGCGTCACGAATCCGAATTGCCCCCACCACGTGGCCCATTGATTGCCCGTCATGGCGTATTGCTGATTCGTCCAGAACGTGATGCCATCGCTCGGATCCACGGTGGTGCCGCTGAAATCGCCCCAGCGGTTTTTCGCGGGGTTCGATCCCGCGTAACGGATGTAAGTGGCTTCGCCGTCCTTGAACGTCCGCGGCGTGACGAACGCCGTGTCGCCCGCGCGCATGAATGTATAAGAGCACGAGGCGTAAGTGTCCGCGGAGAAGCGCGTGAATCCCATCGCGGCGTCGCCCCCCGGATTCACAGCAATCGAAGGATACGTATAGAAAATCCCCGCACCGCCATCGACCACGCCGCCGCGCAGGATTTTGCGCTGGGCGGCATCGAATTCCACCCAGAAGGACGACACGCGATCAATCGCGGCCGGGTCCGCCGCCGGCAGGCCGCCCATGTGGCAAAACCAAAAGCGGCCATTGCGAAGAACTGCATTCTGGACGCGCGAGTCGTTGGTTTCGATCAGATCGGCGGCGTCTTTTTGCGGGGCGTCGATTGCGAACTCAAGAGCCTGCACAAACGCCAGCGGCGCCTGGTAAAAATCCAGCGATTCCCACGAAGGATTGGCCGCATCGCCATACACGCGCGATATTCGATAATAATCCGCGCTGCTCGTGGCCCAGCCGCTATCTACCAAAAGGAGTTCGCTGGAGGCGGACGTGTCATAAGTCCACGCGGGCACGAGCGTCCCTCCCAGTCGGCCGCCCGTTTCCGCCGCAAACCCCGGCGTGAATTTTTTCACGGTTGGCGTTCCATCCGCCAGGAGTGAACTCTTGGTGAACACCCACATGACCTGCCCGACGCTTGTGCCGTCCGCCACGGTGAAGCCATTGGCGGTGACAACCACCCACGTGGCGTTCCATCCCAGGCGAGGATAATCGGACCAGAATACATCGGAGGCGTCGGCGTCGTAGCGGCGAATGATCCAGTCGCCTGTTGGGTCGCCCGTGCGGCTGACGGCAATGAGCACGCTTGAATCCGCCGCGCCCGCGTTGCAGGTGGACGATACAACCCAGCGATCCGTGGCCGGATCGTAAAACAGATGCGGATCGAACGGCCCCGAAGCGCCGACCGGCGACCAGAAGGTGTCGATCCCGACGCCGTCCGAGTCGCCCATGCCGCTCGATTGCGTTGTGCCGCCGGATTTGTTCTGGACGCGAAAGCGCGAGTTCAGCACGGACATCAGATGATTCGGGCCGGGAACGCCAAAGGTGTCTGGCGGGACGACGCTGACGCCGTTGTCGCGCCGGCGCTCGGGCTGCGCCTGGAACGAGGAAATGAGCGTGAGGGCGGCCTGCTGCTCGATGGCGGTCTGGCGCACGGCCGTGGCGGTGGTGGCGGGGGAGGTTTTGGAAGGGGCCTCGCCAGAAACGCTGGCGAGCGCGCCGGTGTAGGGATGGATTGCCGCGCCCGGCGGAATCTCGCCAGGAAGTGGAACCGGCATAAAAGGAGGCAGATAGGCGCTGGCGCCGCCAACGGCGGAAACGGAGCCGGAAATAGAGGCGGAAGTGGAGGCGGCCGGCGCGGCGGATTCGGAACGCGAGGCTGCCGCTGCTGCCTTTTCCATTTGCTGTAATTCGCTCCAGCTCACAATGGCGCTTGCGGCGGGAAACACATCACGGCCTGTCACGGGCGCGTCAACCTCGAGCGCGGCGGCGTATGAATAGTCTGTTCCAAGCGCCCGCCCTGGCGGCGCCATGCACGTTATCGCGGCCAGGATCAACAACGGTGTCCAATCGAGAATCCGGCGCATGTGAAAGAACCTCTCGAAATGTGGCCTGCGGCTGGAAAACGAGGACATCATGCGATTACGATGCGCTGTATTATTCTTGGGCGAGGAGGGCGGCGGCCTCGCGGTCGAGGGCGGCGCGGGCGCGATCAAGGTGGCGGCGGCGCGCCTCGATGCGGCGCTGCGCGGCGGAGAGCGTGCGCTCGATTTCATCAAGGGTTCGCGCCACGCGCTTCGGATTCGGCGAACCGGTTTGATCGCGCCCGCGCACGAGCGCCAATGGATCGCTCAGTGCCTTCCAGGCGGGCACATCGAATTGGAACACCCTCGCCGAGCCTTTTATTACCCGCGTATTTTGTCCGCTTTTTCCGGTGGCTTGGACGTCCCGTCCAAGTTTTCCTGAGGCTTGGGAATCCTGCTGCCCGGAGCTTGCCTGGATATTTCCAGAGATTTCCTTCCATCGCCGCCGCAAAACCCCGTTGAGCGCCTCGCGCCGGAGAGTTCCGGCGGATTCGCAGGCGGCCACTGCCTCGGCCACAACGCGGTAGCAATCTCGGAATGGCAGCCGCGTGCGGGCCGCCAGCGCCTCGGCCACTTCGGCGGCGTTCATATAGCCTTCTGCGCACGCCTCGCGCATCCGCCGCGCATCAACGGCCATCGACTCGAACACGCCCTGGAAAATCGCTGGCGCGCCCTCGATTTCCGCAAAGGCGTCCATGACGAGATACTTTGTCCATTGCGAATCGCGGTTGTAGCCCGCCGGAGCCGAGCGCCCGATCCCGAGCAGCCCCGCCAGAATTCCCGCCACAGCGCTCGCCTTGGCGCGCGTCACTTCGGCGAAGTCCGGATTGCGTTTTTGCGGCATGATCGACGAGCCGGTGACAAACTGGTCGTCGAGGCGGAGCCATCGGCGCGGGGGCGACGATAACAAAATAAGGTCCTGTCCAATGCCGCTCAGGCGGTTGAGCAGCAGCGAAAGGGCAAACACGGCCTGGGTTTCCGCCTCGCCGCGCGACGACACGCAATCGAGCGAGTTGTCTTGCACCTCGCGGAATCCCAGGAGGCGCGCCGTCATCTCGCGGTCGATGGGCCACGACGTGCCAAAGGACGCGGCCGCCCCGAGCGGCGAACGGTCCGCCGCGCCGAGCGCCGCCTCGATGCGTTCGAGGTCGCGCCCGAGCGCCTGCGCCCACGCGCACGCCACATGCCCCCATGTGGTAATCATCGCGGGCTGCATGTGCGTAAATCCCGGGCAAACTGTTTCCGTGTGGCCGCGGGCGTGCGTGGCGATAGCGCGGGCCAGCGCGGAGGCGTCGGCGGCCAGATCGAGGAGCGCCTCGCGCAGCCACAAGCGGATGTCTGTTGTGGTCTGGTCGTTGCGCGAGCGCCCCGCATGGAGCCATCCGCCGCTGCCCGGTCCGGCGAGGCGCGTCACTTCCTGCTCGATGGCCATGTGAACGTCTTCCGCCTCGGGCGGGATCAGAAACTCGCCCTTGTCGGCGCGCTGGCGGATGTCTTCGAGTGCGCGCAGGATCGCCGCCGCCTGCGCGGGGGCGAGAATGCCTTGGCGTGCCAGCATGACGGCGTGGGCGCGGTTGGTCCAGAGGTCCGCCGCGATGAGGAGCGAATCAGCCGGCGGACGCGCGGCCACGTCGCGTCCCGCGCAATAGCGCACATTGGCCGCGGCGGCGCGCCCGCCCGTGCGTTTGGACCATACGGGTTGCGCCGCAGCGGTCGGGGCGCCGCTGGCAGGCGGCGTTGCATTCGCGGGCGATTTCTTTTCCGCTCTTTGGCGATTGGTGTTGGCGCCGCGCGCTGCTTGCGAGTTTTTGTTTTTATCCATGATTTTTCGTATTCTTTCCTGACGGGCAATTGAACCTTTCCCATCCGCGCATGGTGATTCGGCGCGCCGGGCGGCTCAACCAAAACTCGCCACTTCTCCGGCGCGGGAAATTGCAAAAATTTGTTAAATGCCTTGCCGCCGGTTTGGGCGGGTCCGTAAAGTCTGCGGCGCTTGGCGTCCCCTGCCCTCCCGCAGCGGACTATCCATTCTCCCACATGATGAATTTGAATCAGGAGCATCCGCACGTTCATGATGAATACCACCTGTTTCCCCGCGCGCCAGACCGCGCCGCGCCGTCTTGCCATCGCCCTGCTGGCGTTGGGCATCGCCTTTTCATTCCTTCTGCTCGCGGGCTGCCGCAAAAAATCGCCCGATGAGCGTCTCGAAGAGATAAACTCTCTCTTTCAGCAAGGCAATCTGCCCGCCGGGGTTCTGAAGGCCAAACAACTGATCGAGCAATTCCCGGACGATCCGGCCTCCTACGACGCGCGTATGATGCTGGCGGGCTACTACGCCTCGACGGGCGATCCGCAGCGCGCGCAGGAATACCTCGAGGATGTCTATAAGGCTCTCGGCATCGAAGACCAGCGCGGCGGCGAGGCGTTCGGAAACGCCATCCTCCTGCACCGCCGCCAAGGCGACAACGAAGGCGCGCTGGCCACGGTCGATTGGGCGCTTTCCACCGTTCCGCACGATTCGCCTACTTCAACCGATTTGAACATGCTTCGCGCGCAGATTCTGCTTCAGGCCGGGCGCGAGAAGGAAGGCGTGGACCTTTTCCGCGCACAGATGCGCGGCGCTCCCATGGTCCAATACCGCGGCCAGGCCCGCGAACTCCTCGCCCAGTATTACCGCGAGAAAAATGAATGGCAGAAGGCCATCGAGGTCTATGACGCCTGGATCGCCGAAAATCCCAACGACCCGATCAAAACCGAATTGGATGTGGTCCGTTCGATCTGCATGGAAAAACTGGGGCGCAAGGACGAAGCCCACGCGCTCTATGAGGAGTCGATGGCCAAACTGCGCAAAACCGCCGAAGAGCAGCTCGACAAGGAAAAGGCGGCCCAGCGCTGGATGATCGTGGCGCAATACTACATCGCGGCGGGGAAAGCCGCCGAAGGAGCGGAAACCCTCGACCGGGTTCGCAAAGACTTCGCCGAGACGCGCGCCTCGATCGACGCGGCCCTGATGCTTGCCGATCTCAGCGTGGGACAACGGAAATTCGACGATGCCCTCGGGGTTCTCGAGCAGCTGCAGAGCGACCACCCGATCAACGAAATCGCGCAAGAGGTCCAGCGGCGCATGAAGGCCATCCGCCAGATGAAAGCCAAGGCGGATTCGGAAACCACGCCGACGCTCAAGAGCGCGGTTCCCGAGGCCGCCGCGCCCGCCGCCGCTCCGGAGGCAAAGCGGCCGTCTGGTTCGTAAAAAATTACCCCAAAAGACACGAAGGCACAAAAAGATGAATGAAAAGTTGCGCTCCGGCTCCCCGGCATTTCATTCGCGTCATGTGCCTTGGCGAATCGGAGCGCCCGTCTTTGCCCTGATGATTCTTGGCGCGGTTCTTTTCAGCGCCGGGTGTTCGCGTTCGGAGGCGGAATCCGTCGCGCCCCCGCCCGCTGCCATGCTGACAATCGAGGACATCCGCGGCGCGCGCGGCGAATCTGTCACTTTTCCTGTTGTGGCCAGCAAAATTTCCGGGGAAACGCGCGCCATCGAATGGGTGGTGGACCTGGGGATCAAGGAGATAGCGAAGGCTTCGATCCGCGCCGGGGCCGATGCGCCCGCCAACGCGCGCGTGTTCATCGAACCGGCTCCGGGCGAAGGCGCTCCGGCGTTTCTGTGCCGCGTAGCCGCCGATGACGCCGGCGAAAGTGGCGGCGCGGGTGCTTCCATCGGCTCGGGCGAAATTGCCCGGATCACAATTAAAATGCCCGGACGCATCGTCGGGAGGATGCCTTTTCATATCCGCGATGCCCGCGCGCTTGCCGCCGATCCCGCCGCCCCGCCCGCCGCGCTTCTCGCGAGCGCGGGCACGATCGCCGTTTCGCTCCTTTCCGCTCCTGTCACGTTATTTGCGTTCATGGCCGGCTGCGTGGCGCTGATCTTCTGGCTCGGGCAGCGCAAGGCGCTTGCGGGCTTTTTCCGCTATTTGCCGCCGTTGATCTGGACCTATTTCATTCCCATGCTGGCGACCACGCTCGGGATAACGCCGGATCAGTCGCCGCTGTATTCTCCTTTCATGTCGCGGATCATCCTGCCGGCCATTTTGGTGCTGCTGCTGATTCCGTCGGACCTGAGCGGAATCGCGAAACTGGGCTTCAAGGCCCTCTTTATGATGCTGACCGGGACGTTGGGCATCGTTCTTGGCGCGCTCGGGTCGTTCGCGCTGTTCACGAAGTTGTTTCCCTCGGCCATTCCACCTGAGACGTGGAAAGGCATTGCGGCGCTCTCGGGGTCGTGGATCGGCGGCTCGCCCAATATGTTCGCCGTGATGGAATCCGTCGGGACTCCGCCTTCGATCATCGGTCCGCTCGTTGTGGTGGATACGGTGCTGGCGTATTCGTGGCTTGGACTGCTGATTGCGCTTTCGGCATATCAGAAGCGCGTGGATGCATACCACAAAGCCGATTCGTCGGTGATCGATAAAATTAGCGCGCATCTCGAGGCCGAACACGCCGCCAACGCCCGCGATCCGAAGGTGGCCGACATCGCGCTGATGATCGGCGTGGCGTTTGTGGTGAGCCAGATTTGCATTTGGCTCGGAAAGCCCATATTCAAATTTTTTGATGCCACGCTGGGATTCAGGGCGCTCTCGGAAGTCATCAACGCTTACGGCTGGGGGATTTTGCTCATTACGGCGGCGGGCTTGGCGCTTTCGATGACGCGGCTTCGCGCGCTCGATTACTGCGGCGCGTCGTCGATTGGCTATGTGGGCCTCTATCTGCTGCTTACTTGCTATGGCGCGCAGGCGAATTTGAAGGCCGTGATCGAGGTTCCGGTCTTTTTCGGCATTGGATTTGTATGGATTGTGATTCATGTGGCGATTTTGTATGCGGGAATGCGGCTGCTGCGCGCGCCGTTGTTCCTGGCCTCGACAAGTTCGATGGCGAACATCGGCGGAACGGCCTCGGCGCCCGTAGTGGCGGCTGCGTATAATCAGTCGATGGCGCCAGTCGGACTGGTCATGGCCATCATCGGCAGCATCCTCGGAACTCCCGTGGCCTTGTTTGTGGTCGCCGTGGCGTGCAAGGCTATATCCGGCGAATAAAGATGAAAAAGATCATGCCACCTGCCCATTTCTTTGCGGGCATCCTAATGATGCTTGCCCTGCATCTTCTTGCGCCTCGGCCGCAAATTGTCTCGGGTTTCTTGCGGGGGGCGGGTGCGGTTTTCATCGTGATGGGGCTGTTTCTTATGATGGTGGCGGACCGGCAATTCAAACGGCGCGGCACGACGATCAGACCTTTTCAGCAGTCCGCTGTTCTTGTCACGGACGGGGCATATCGCATCAGCCGTCATCCCATCTACTTGGGAATGGCGCTTGTGCTGGCCGGCATTGCAATCCTTCTGGGTTCTCTCGTTTCCTGGGTTCCCGTGGTCCTGCTTGTCATTGTGTTGGAAATCGTATTCATTCGAAACGAGGAGGCAATGCTCCGCGCCACTTTTGGCGAGGAGTATCGTCACTACAGCGAGCGCGTCCGAAAATGGATATGAAAAAAAACGCTGTTTTCGCGCCGCTTTCGCGGCGTGGAGTGCTTTTTTCCGCATGGCTTGCCGCGCGGATTTTCGCGGCGGCCCTTGCCGGAATGACGGTCCTGCCCGGAGCGGTGCAGGCGCAAATTTCGCTCCATGAAATGCGGCGCATTGTTAAAGAAGGCGGAAATCCCGAGGCGCTGCCCCTGCTGCCGCTCGTGGAAACGGTGGCCAATCACGGAAGCGTTGTAGCGCGCGGGCGATTGTATTTGATCGGAGGCGAGCGCGCCGCCGAACCGGGCGCGGAGCCGCAACCCTCCTCGCGTGTGATTTCCGCAAAAATCGAATTGGGCGGAGGTCTCGGCCCTTGGCGCGAGGAAGCGCCTCTTCCCGCCGCGCCTCTGGGTCCGCTGACGTCTTCGTGCGCCACGCTCGGCGACTCGGCCATTCTGGCGGCCCTGGGCGGCAATGGCGGGGGGGGGGGGGGGAGGAACGGTGCGTCGAACCGCATCGCCGTTGCGCGTCTGGATGAAGCGGGCCGCATTCGCGCATGGACCTTGTCTCCGCCGTGGCCGGGTCCGCCCGCCATCGAGACGGCGCTCGCCGTCGCCGATTGCGGTGTATTTGTTGTTGGCGGATTCGATCCCGTGGCAAGCGCCACGCTCGCGAACGTGTATCGCGCGCCTCGCAACGTTTTCGATGGCGCGGCAGATTCGCCCCAGTCCGGCGATTCGAGCCTCTGGAACGCCGAAGCGCCTCTTCCCGCCCCGCGCCGCCGCGCCGCGGCCCTCGCCGCGGGCAAGCGCCTTTTTGTTATTAGCGGATACGAGCGCGCCGCCCAGGGTCCGCCCCTTCCCAAGGTCTTCTCGCTCGCGCTGGGAACCACATCCACGCTCGGGCTGAACTGGAGCCGCGCTGAAGCCCCGCTCGCCCGCCCCGTTTCCGGCGGCGCTTGCGCTCTGTTGGGCAATGCGCGCCTTTGCTGGTTCGGGACGTTTCAGAAGGCCGGGCTGAAGGCGCGCGGTTTTCAGACCGCCGTTCCCGCCGAGTCGGGAATCCGTTCCTGGCGTTCATCTTCGATCGATCTTCCCGAGGTGGACGGATTCGGCTTCGCCGCGGATCCCGTTGCCCGCCGCGCCTATATTACGGGGGGGCGGCAGCCCGAATCCGCCGGAGGGCGCACGATTCCTGATGTGTGGGTCGTGGCCTTGGGATCGGAAGACGAAACCGCCAAGCCCGGCGTTGCATCCGCGCAGCAATCTTCCGCCGCCCGCGAGGGGGATGTTATTTTTTCAACCCCTGTCCCGGCGGCCATCCCGACTCTTCCTCCGAACCTGGAGCCATACATGCCCGAGCCGCCGGTGACGTTCTATTCCGAAGGCAAGGCATTCGAGGAGGCCCATCGCCGCGGGGTGCCTATGCTTCTTGTTGTATATTCCGGGGCGGATGCGGAGTCGCAGCGGCTTAGGAGCGGCCTGTTCGCGCAGCAGAAATTCCTCAACAGCATGGATGGAATCGTGCTCGGCGAGGTGAACGTGGATGAACGCCCCGAAGCGCGCACCGAATACGGAGCCGAGTCGCTGCCGTGCTTTTTATTGTATAACGCAAAAGGAACCCTGATCGAGCGCAACACGGCAGCGCGCTCCCTCGGCGATTTTGCCAAACTCACTTTTAAAGTCCGCTGATACCGGCGCGATTATCCCCGTTTCGCCAGCAGGGCGGCGGCGCGCGCCAGGTCATCGGGCGTGTCGATTCCCGCCGAGTCGTGCGGCGTGTCCACGCACCGGATCCGATAGCCCGCTTCGAGAAACCGCAGCTGTTCGAGTTTTTCCGCGAGTTCCAGGCGCGAGGGCGGCATGCCCACAAACGCCCGCAGCGCCTCGGGGCGATACACATAAATTCCAAGATGCTTATGCCCCCAGACAAACCCGGGCGCCTGGGTTTCCGCCGCTTCGCGCCGCGCCGGGCTGGGCAGGGGCGAACGCGAAAAATACAACGCCACGGCGTTGTCGCCGCGAACCACCTTCACCACGGATGGGTCGTCGAAGCGCGCGCGATCCGTGATGGGCACGCACGCCGTGCCGACGGCGCATTGGTCGTCTTCAAGCAGGGCTTGCAGCGAACGCGCAACGGTTTCGGGGTGCATGAGCGGCTCATCGCCCTGGATGTTGATGACGGCGCGGCAGGGGCGATCCCCGATGGCCGCCGCGATGCGGTCCGTTCCGCTCGGGCACGAAACCGGCGTCATCACGGCTTTTCCGCCAAATCCTTCGACGGCGCGGCGGATTCGATCGTCTTCCGTCGCCACGAGAACTTCATCCACGCCCGGCACGCGGCAGGCCGCCTCCCAAACCCATTGCACCATGGGCTTGCCACAGAGATCGGCCAGGGGTTTGCCGGGAAATCGCTGCGCACCGTAGCGCGCGGGAATTACACAGAAGATTGGAAGCATAAGTGGGCCTGTAGGGAGAGTTGAGAGTTGTGGGTTGAGAGTTGTGAGAAAGAGAGTGATCAGGGGGCAGTGAACAGTAGTCAGTGATCAGAATCGGATTTGTGAAGGGGATCTGGCAAAGCCCGGAGTGTCTTTTGGGTCCCTTTCGTCTTTTAGGTCCTTTTTATCCCTTGAGTCCCCTTGGATCCTTTCAGTCTTTTCGCTCATGATCCCATCAGGGTTCGAAAAGAGCGGGCAAATCCAGGGAAAAGCCTTCCAGAACTTCGGATTCAATGTTGCCCTGATGACGCGGCAGCGCTTCCCATCCCGAAGCCCTGTGGAGTCCAACCCACGCGGCTTTTCGCAAAGGCGAAATCATCCAGAGTTCCCCCACGCCCGCGCGGTAGCAGCGCTGGAGCATCTCGGACATCGTAAAGGGGTTGTCGTCTTCATCGAGCACCTCGGCCACCCAGTCGGGCGGTCCCTCGATCCATTCCTTCGCCCGGTCGAGATGCCCTTGAAGAAGCACGGACACATCCGGCTGCACCGTCAGGTTGTCGGGAAATTTGCACCCCGCGAAGGCGTAGCACCGCCCGACCGGTTTCGCCCTCAAAAACGCCTCCACCTCGTGAATCAGGCGGGCAGTTACCAGGGAATGCTGGCATCGCTTGAACATGTTCGCCGAGCCTCCGCATCATTTCCCGCGCGGGCGCGCAAGCATGGCGTGGCCGCCGCCGCCGCGGGGCTTGCAGTTTATCCGAAAACCTTGCACGGAATCTTGGGCGAGACGCCCAAGCCACCGGAGGTTTTCGGATAGGGGTTTATTCCTCCGTCCTCCACTGGACTTTCCATCCGCGCAAATCCACATGAACCGTCGGGCCATCTGGGGCCTCGGGTCCGGCGCAATGCGCCTCGATTCCAATGCCCCCAAGCAATCCTGTTTCTTTCTGAACCGCCTCGACCCACGCGGCCAGGCGTTCCGCATCCGCGATCGTCACGGCCCCATCGCCTGTCAGGTCGTCCATGCGCCGGTCGCGGTTCGAGTCCACAATCAGCACCGCGCCATCGCCGTATTGATGGCGGCTGAAGGAAGCGAGCGCAATCCCCTCGCGCGCCAGAACCAGCCGCTGATACGGCGAAACAAAACCCCGCAACACGGCGAGCGAATCTTCGGGGCGGCCTTCCTGCTTCAGACGGGCGCTGAGCGCCTCCAGAAAATCCACCAGCCGCAAGTCGAGCGCGATGCAATGCGGTTTGGCGCGTTCGGAGAAGGGCGAAAAATCCCCAAGCCGGAAATGCGCACTCAGGCGAAGCGGCGCGGTTTGCGGCGTCACCTGCACGAAATACTTCGGCGGCGCATAGGCGTCGAGGTGTTCGCGCACGATGCTCGGCGCAGAATCCAGCGCCGGATTTGGATAAATCCCCACCGTGTAGCCGTCGAGAATCCCGTCGCCTGACGGATTGAAAGAGCGGCGGACCAGGCAAGTGGCCGCCCAATCGCCTTCGGCGGCGCGAACCGATTCCTGCGCCTGAAGGGCGGAATCCGAGGCATCCGAAAACCGAGTGACTTGCTGCAATTTTACGCCAACTTCATACGCTTTTGGCGCGGCGGGCGCGCGCCAAACCGCTTCCGATGTCGAACGCTTGACCAAGGTTCCGCCGTCCATCCGCCAAGTGGAACGCGAGGTTTCATCGAACACAAACGAGCGCGGCTTGGAGAGGTCCAGCGTGGCGGGCGGTTCGAGTTCCTGGGGTGCTTGCGCCGCTCCGGGGACAACAGACAGAGGAACTTCTTCGAGCGGGTCAGCCAGAAACGCCATGCCTGGTCCCGCTAGCGCGCGACCCCGGACGGCCACGGTCACATCCATCTTTACGGGAACCGGCGTGGCGACGCCCGGCCCGAGGGGGCGTGGCGCATTGATGTCTTCCAGGCTCAGCGTGATTGGCGTTGCGCCAGGCGCGCCGGGAGCGGCCGTTTCGCTTGGTTTGGCCGCCGCTGGCTGCGCGGGCGCGGGAGTTGCCGCCGCGGGAACAGCGGGAGCGATTCGCTTTGTTGGCGCGGGAATTGTTGTCGGGGCGGGGGGCCGCGCCGTGGGTGCCGCCAGGGGCGTGGGCGTAGGATTGGCCACGCCCGAAGCGAAACCCGATGACGAGACCGATGGACGATTGGCTTGTCCTGGCGCGGAAAACGCCAGAGCCATCCACAGAATCACTGCGGAAGCCGAAAGAACTTGTCGCGGGAATTGTCGAGAGCGCATGGGAACGGGGAACCTCTGGGAAACTCTGCTCGCCGCTTTAGAATCGGGCAGCACGATAGACCTGCCTCGACATGCGGGAGCGGGCAAGCGAAAACGCAGAAAATATGAAGAAAGAAAGGTCCGCAAGGAGCGGTTCAAACTAATGGCGGCGCGCCGATTAGCGCCACCAGGGGTCCTTGCGTTCTTTCTTGAAATCGTAAAGTTTTTCCCAAACCACCAAGCCGTTTTCCACATCGGTCAGGCGGAAAGTAATCTGGACAAAGTTGCTCTTATAGCGCCCTTCCACCTCGCTGATCGAATCCAGCGCACCTGTCAGCAGGAAGTCCGCGCCAACGAGTTCCTTGTATTGCTTGGCCGTGATCGCTCCGGCGCGTTTCTGGGCGCGAATCTCGTCGATCCGCTTCACCGCGGACTCTTCGAGGAACTGGAACTTGCCGGGAGCGGCCTCGAGCATCGTCGCGCGGATGCGCCGCAGGAACATGTCCTTGTTAATCGCCTGCGTTGTGTTGTTCTGGAGCGAATAAAATTCAATGACAGGAGGCTGGCCCGCCACCTGGAACCGGCCGACGTTTTTGAGCATGTCGGTCGTCGCCTCGCGGACAACGCCAATCAGGTCTTTGCTTCCGACGCCGATGCTGCCGTCGCGATTGGCCTTTTCCGGATCGCTGTAGCGGGTTTTGTATCCGCACCCGGCCAGGGCAAGGATGAGGGCGGAAACGGCGGCCAGAGTAACGATTCTTCGAGCAATGCGCGCGGACATGTCAGTTCGCCTCCAATCGGAGGAATGCGGGGAAAGCGCATGGATAAGAAAAGCGCCGGAATCGCAAAGGCTGCGCACGTGCGTGAGCGCCTTTGCCCGGACGCCGCACACATTTACCCATACCTTCCCGGCGCTGGCAATAGATTCATAATACGCGGGCGCGTTTTGCGCATCGGAAAGCCACAAACTGGTTTCAGGCTGGGCAGGCTCGCGCCTTGACTTTTTAGCCGAATCCGCCAATCCTGCGCCTGAGAATCTGCGGGTCGCGGCCGCCAAACAGGAATGCAATACGGGCCGTTTCCGCTCACTGCATGCCAATCTCATGCCGGCAATCGTTCCGGCGCACATCCACATATCGAGGCGCACAATGGAAACCCAGCGTCCGGCGGCGCGCATTGGCGACATCCTGGTCGAGTGCGGCATGGCGGCTCCCGAGGCCATCGAGCGCGCGCTCGAGCTCTCGCGCACGGAAAACATCCGCCTTGGAGAAGCCCTGATCCGCCTTGGCATCCTTACCGAAGATCAATTGACCTGGGCGCTGGGCGTGCAATTCGACCTCTCGTATGTGGATTTGTCCGAGGACATCATCGACTGGCGGTCTCTGATCGAGTTGCCTCTTGAAACGTTGCGCTCGATGCGCCTGCTTCCGCTCACACAAGCGGAGGATACGGTTCACGCGGTGGTGGCGGACCCCACAACGCCGGGCCTGGCGGAAACGCTGCGCTTCATGTTTCCGGGCCGCCAGTTGTTCGTCCAGCTCGCCTCGGGGCAATCCATCGACGCGCTTCTCGACGAGGCGGAAAAAATGCGCGCAACGATGTCCGAGGCGGGCGCGATGCCGCTGCCGACAAACGCCCCAACCGAAGCCGTTCCAGCGCGCATTCCAGACAAAGAAGACTCAGCAGGGGCTTCTGGCGCGCATTCCGTGATTTCCGAATGGATTCAGGCGCTTTGCGCGGGTGGGGCGGAGGCAATTGCAATGGTTCCCTGCCCCGGAGACCCCGCCGCCGCGCTGGTTCGCGCCGTTCCCGAATCCGCGGCGGGAGGCATGGCAAAGCGCCTTTCCGCCGCGCAGGCCGCTGAAATCGCCAGCGCCTTGTGCGAGGCTTTTCCGGGCGCGCCCGAAGCGGACTGGGGATTTTATCGCCTTGCGCGGGGCGATGAATACGCCAGATGCGCCGGACGCGCGCAAATGCCACCCGCCGAAATGCCACCATTGCGAATTTTGAAGGTCAGCGGGCTGAGCGGCCCGCTGCTGGCCATTCAGGCGCTGCGCACGCTTCAGACCGCCTCCCTCCCCGCCGATGCGCCCGCCGCCGGCTCCGCGCATCCGATGTTTTTTCTCTCTAGCGGCAATGCGTGGCAGATCAAGGCGCAGCTGGAAACATCTCTCGCCGAAAACCAAAGCGCCACCAGCCAATCCGGGCCGTTCATTTTGCTTGAATCGCTTGCGGACGGGGTTGCTCCGCATTGGTTCCAGGCGGAAATCGCGGACGCTCAATGGCAGATTCGTCTGGTGCGCGTTCTGCTGGCCGCCACTGCGCCGGGTGCTATTGGCGTGGAGCTGGACTCCGCGGAGGACCTGCTCCGCATGACTTCTGAGCCTCCGCGCCCCAGGGCCGGTCCACTGCTGTTTTTCTCGCGCGCTCCGATGCCAGACGGCGCGCTCGACGCGGCGGCGCGCCAAGTATCCGCCCTTACGATTGTCCGCTTGCCCGAAGCCAAGACTAATGCGCTTGCCGCCTTGCGCGAAATCCTTTTTGGATCGGAGGCGCAATAATGTCATCCGCCCCGCCTGTTTCCGCGCCCCCGGACCCCATACAAGTCTTTGGAGAGCAGAATCTCGTCCAGATTCTCCTATATGCTTTGGAGATCGGGGTTTCGGACATCCACCTTTCCGTGGGCTATCCGCCCATGTATCGCCTGCACAGCGTGGTGACGCCAACGGCCGGCCCGCCGCTCGACGCCGACACGCTGCACCAGATGCTTTACGACATTCTCAATGACGATCAGCGCCGCCGCCTCGAGCGCGACAAGGAACTCGATTTCGCCATGCAGATTGGCGAAAAGGGCCGTTTCCGCGTCAACTGCTTCCTGAACATGCGCGGAGAAGCGGCCGTGTTCCGCATCATCCCGACGCAAATCAAGTCCTTCGATGAACTGCACCTGCCGCCCGTATTGCGCGAGGTCTGCGACCGCCCGCGCGGACTCGTTCTCGTCACCGGCCCCACGGGATCGGGCAAATCGACCACGCTTGCCGCGATGATCGACTACATCAACTCATGCAAGGATTCGCATATCCTCACCATCGAAGACCCGATCGAATTTATTCACTATCCCAAACGCGGCGTGGTGAATCAGCGCGAACTCGGGGCGAACACACTGTCGTTCGCGGCGGCCCTGCGCAGCGCCCTGCGCGAGGACCCTGATGTGATTCTCGTCGGTGAAATGCGCGATCTGGAAACGATTTCTCTGGCCCTGACCGCCGCGGAAACCGGCCACCTTGTGTTTGGCACGCTCCACACGCAGTCGGCGCCCAAAACCGTGGACCGCATCGTGGACGTCTTTCCGCCCGAGCAGCAAAAACTCGTTCGCATGATGTTTTCCGAGTCGTTCCAGGCGATCATCTGCCAGGCGCTCCTGCGCAAACGCGACGGGCACGGCCGAGTGGCGGCGATGGAAATCATGCTCGGCACGCCGGCCACGCGCTCGCTCATTCGCGAGGCAAAAACCCATCAATTGTCGTCCATCATCCAAACGAGCGCCAAACTCGGAATGCAGTCGCTTGACCAGAACCTGAAAGACCTGGTGATGCGCGGCGTCGTGTCGGAGGAAACGGCCCTCGAAAAGGCGAACAATCCCGAGTTTGTGAAGCGCGGGATTGCGGACGCGGGCGGCGCGGGCGCGGGAACGATCACGGAATCGCGTCCCTCCGCTCCTTCCGCTTCCTCCGCTCCCGCGCGCCAGCCCTCGGGACAAGCCATGCCCATGATGGACGCCCCGAAACCACCTGCCGCGCCCGGATCTCCCGGCGCCCCGGGGCAAAAATCCGCCGGACAAACCAGCGCGCCGTGGCTTTCGCCCGCGAAGCCGGCTGGCGGCGGCGGACTCCCAGGATGGCTCGGCAAGAAAACGTAAGGATGCCATTACATATCCATCGCGGAAGCACAGAGACGCGGAAAATAAGCCGCGCGGCCTAATTGTCTTCTATCGTATTTCTTCGGAGGCACTCGCTCATGGACAAACCCAATGCCTGGCAATCGACGTCGTGGCCGCAAGGGGGTGGCGCGGCCGCCAAGCCCGAGCGTCCGTCCTGGGCGCCCCAATTGGTGAATCCCGCGCCCGGACAGCAGGAGGCCAGCGCGGCGGCCGCCGCACGCAACGCGCGCTCCAAGCGTCCCACGCTTGTCGATCTCCTTTTGCTCATGATGGAAAAAGACGCCTCGGACCTGTATTTGTCCGCCGATGCGCCTCCGCGATTTTCCCTTCATGGCGAAATGGTCGATGCCGCGGATTTTATCCTGTCCGCTCCTGACACGCTGACCTACGCCCAGGAAATCATGACGGAAAAACAGCGCGTCGAGTTCGACAACGAAAAGGAAATCAATTTCGCGCTCAAGGTGGGCGAGGAAGGCCGCTTCCGCGTCAATGTGTTCACGCAGCGGGACACTGTGGCGCTTGTCATCCGCCGCATTAAGGTTTCGATCCCAAAACTCAGCGAACTTGGGCTTCCGCCGCAACTAGGTGAACTCGTCACGCAAGAGCGCGGGCTTCTCCTCATGACCGGACCCACTGGCTCAGGCAAATCCACCACGCTGGCCGCCATGATCGATTTCCGCAATGAAACGATGGGCGGGCATATTATCACCATCGAGGACCCAATCGAGTTCGTCCACAAAAACAAAAAGGCGCTCGTGAACCAGCGCGAGGTGGGCCTGGACACGAAATCCTTCCATATCGCCATGAAAAATACGCTTCGCCAGGCGCCCAAGGTGATTTACATCGGCGAAGTCCGCGACAGCGAAACAATGGAATTCGCCCTGCACGCCAGCGAAACGGGCCACCTGGTCCTGGCCACGCTCCACAGCAACAGCGCCAACCAAACCCTCGAACGCATCCTCAATTTCTTTCCACACGAATATCATGCCCAGATTCTGCTTCAGCTTTCGCTGAATTTGCGGGCGATTCTCAGCCAGCGGCTCATTCCCAAAATCGGCGGAGGGCGCGCCGCCGCCATCGAGATCATGCTCAACACGCCTTACATCAGCGAACTCATCCGCAAAGGCGAAATCGCTTCCATCAAGCAGGTGATGGCCTCCGGCAAGGAAGGCACGCAGACCTTCGACCAGGACCTCTTCCGCCTTTGGAAAGAGGGCAAAGTCTCCGAAGAGGACGCGCTGCATTTCGCCGACAGCGCCAACAACCTGCGCCTGCGAATGCGCGGAATTCAGTGACGCGCGCGAACAAGGATGCCCCAATGAACAACCTTTCCCCGCACTGTTCCGCATCAGATTCCTCTCCCGAAATTGAGACTGTCACTAATCCCTCGGGTGCGCGCCGCATTCTCGCCACCAAGCGCCTCTCCGGGAATCGCTGGACCGCAATTCTGGCCGCTGAGGGCTGCCGCGTGGACATCCTCGCGGACAATGACGGCCTGCCGCTTTCCGCGGATCAGATTCGAGCCACTTTCGAGCGCGCCGCGTCCGAACAGGCTCCTTATATCGGCACGATTGGGCAGTTGAACGAACCCTGGCGCGCCGACCTGCTGGAGTTTTGCGCCGCGCGCGGATTGCGTTATTATTCCAACTACGCGGTGGGATTCGACAACGTGGACATCGCGGCGGCATCGCGCCTGGGGATTCTCATCGGCACGACGCCCGGCGTTCTGACCGAGGCAACGGCGGAAATCGCCGTGGCGCTCACGTTCGCCGCCGCGCGCCGCATCCCGGAAATGGATGCATACACCCGCGCGGGAAAATTCAGGGGATGGCATCCCAATCTGGGCGTGGGGCAGCTGATCGAGGGCGCCACGGCCGGAATTCTCGGCGCGGGTCGGATCGGTTGCTGTTATGCGGAAAAAATGGCCGGAGCGGGATGCTCGATCCTCTATTTTTCGCGCACCCCCAAGCCCGCTCTCGAAGGATACGTCCGCGCCCTGGGCGAAGCGCGCCGCGTTGCGGGACGCCGCCCCGTAACATGCCGCCGCGCCGCCTCGCTCGACGAACTTCTCAGCCAATCCGACATTCTCAGCATCCATTGTCCGCTGACGCCCGAAACGCGCGGCATGATCGGCGCGGCGCAACTGGCCCGCATGAAACCGGGCGCGATTCTCATCAATACCGCGCGCGGGGCCGTCGTGGACGAACCGGCGCTTGTGCGGGCGCTTCGCGAAGGCCCTCTCGCCGCCACCGGGCTGGATGTGTATGAAAAAGAGCCGCTTCTTGCCCCGGGACTCTCCGAACTTCCCAATGCCGTGCTGCTGCCGCACATCGGTTCGGCGACGCATTACAGCCGCGAAGGCATGGCAACAATCGCCGCCGCCAATTTGCGAGGCATGATGCGCGGATTCCCGCCCTGTCCATCGCTCAGCCCGCTTCTCGAACAATTTCTTTCCGGGGAGAATCTTCCCGACTTTTGCCCAAGCGTGCTGAACTACGACAAAATTCCGCGCTAGAAATTCCTTTCTTGCCGCGAAAAACGCAAAAAATGTCAGAAAACGCGCCGCGCGCTAAAATCCCCCGGCATACGTGGCATAGGTCCGTATTTCGCCAGGACTGACCGTCCCATTGGTCGGATCGTAGGGCGTGTTGCCTTTCATGTCGGTCAGGTTGGTATCCGGCCCTACGCTAAAAATCATCCACTTGCCAAATTCACCAATCTGTTCTTGTGTGTAGTCGGGGTCCTTGGCAGCCACAAATTCTTCCAAGTTAACATAGATATAATCGAGGGTGCGCATATCGCCCGTGTCGAACTCGACGGGTATCAGGATGCCATGCCCATCGTTTAGAAAATGCCGTCCGTATTTGAACACATCGCGCGGCGGATTGCTGATATAAGCCATGGGAGTAGTAAGCGCCAGCGGGATGGTCCGGAAGCCGCCCACACAGGGCTGGGGAGGCTTGCCGGGCGGATGATAAAAATCTTCCGCCGGGCGCGGAACCCTGGGAATTACGACCGTGCCGTCCGGGCTGACCACTTGGCCGCGCATCAGCGGATAGTCGTTATTTTCCGATGCGTATGCCTCGAGCGCCATGCGCATGGTTCTCATATCCGCCAGCGTGCGCGCCACTTTCGAGCGCACATGGAATGTCATCATGGCCGGGACGGCCATGCTGACGAGGATGGTAATGATCCCCACGACCACCATGAGCTCCATCAAGGTGAACGCGAGAGAACGTCTGGGAAAGCGGCAGCGAGTTTTCATTTGAAATTGCCTGATTTCTCAAGTGCGTCCAGGGTTTGCAGGGCCTGCCGGATGGGGCGCCAGTCTCTTTTTTCCAGCCCGTCCTGGATATTTTTCATCTGAGTTTGCAGCGAGGGAGGCCCACCCTGGGGAAAGCGGCGCCGGTAATGGTCGCGCACGCGCACGGCCTGCTGCCCGGCCAGAAAGAAACTCATGGCGTCAAGCGCCTGCACCGGATTGGCCATTTGGGCTGGGTCCGAGTTCCACTGTTCGAGGTCACGCAGAGCGGCGCCCAGATGCGGGGCGTCTTCGGGCTGAATCGCAACGGAACGCGCTTGGACGAGAAACGTGGGCAGGAACTCACGGACAAATTCGGCGGTATCTTCGGCGCGGCGCGCCAGTTGATCGTCAACCAGTGCGTCGAGCTGGCCCATTTCCCAGCGGGCCTTTTGGAAATCGCCGGAAGAGAGCATCTTGTGGAAATCTCCCTTCCAGTCCCCGGAAGCGTTGATCGACGAAATATCGATCCCATTGCGGCGGGCGCGCTCGAACTGCGAATTTCCCCAATCGCTCCATGCGTAAATGGTTTTTTCATGGTAGTCGATCCGCTCGGGATCATACAGCCAGTGGCCAGACCATAGACCCATTCCCAGGATCAGGGCCGCCGGCAGCCCCACGCTTAATGCCAGCGTTTTTCCTTTTTGCCATTTGGTTGGTTTCGGCTCGAGCTGCAGCATGGCGCGCTCGGCGGCCAGGCGAAGTTCGCGGACCGAAATGTAGCGATCGGCTGGATTTTGAGCCATTCCCCGTTCGATCAACTCCACGATGGACGGCGCGAGGTTGTTTTTCACCATGTGGAGGGGGGTGATTTTATAGTTTTTCACCGCCTCGATCGTGGTTGTGGCTGTGGGTCCGGTAACAGGCCGGATTCCCGTCATGGCATAATAAAACGTGGCGCAAAGCGAATAAATATCGGTCAGGCGCCCCACTGTGCCCGCCTGTGCTTGTTCAGGCGCCATAAAGGCCGGTGTGCCAACCACGGCCTCCAGGCTCAATCCATGCGCCTGCGAAACAATATGCGACAGTCCAAAATCGGTCAGTTTGGGCGTATTTTGCGCGTCCAGAAGGATATTGGCCGGTTTGATGTCCAAGTGGATGATGTTTTGCCGGTGCGCTTCCTCGAGGGCGCGGCAGATTTGCACCAGGTAGAACAATCCCTCGATCTGCGTCAGAGGACCTTTGGCGTGCACACGGCTCTGAAGGCTCTCGCCCTCGACGAACTCCATGGCAAAGAAGCAATTCCCGCGTTTGTGATGGAAGCTATACACCGCCACGATGTTGGGGTGCACAAACTGCGCCATGATTTTGGCTTCTTTGAGGAATTCTTCGATGATGACCGGATGCGCGCGGTATTTATCCGAAACGGTCTTGAGGGCGACCGTCCGGCCCAGTTGCACATCGCGCGCGCGATACACCACGCCCATGCCGCCCTTGCCGGCCATTTCGAGAATTTCGAATCCGGATTCGAGGGCATCGCGATGCAAGTCGCGCGGGATATTTGACTGAACCGTGGCGGGCGCCGCGACCTGAATAGGCGTTTGCGCTGGCGCTGTGGCCGCGGCAGGGCCAAGCGATATGGTTTTTTCCTGCTCCCCCGGAGATAGGGTGGAAGGCGGGGGAGTGGATAATGTGGCGGTCGCGTCAATTTGCTTGTCTGTCATTGGCAACCCACCGGGCGCAATCTACAGAATGTAAGTATAATCCCCCTAAGGATACCATGTCAACAGATTGATAAGATAGATTTTACGCTAAGCCTGTCCCGAGCGCATAAAATCAGGGCCTGGCCTAGGGCATTTCAGGATATTGCCTATGCAACACTTGGGAATTGAGCATTCTATAGCATATCCTGCCATGCTCCCCTGCTGTGGAAGAACAAGAAAACACTAACTTTTTTGTAAGGCAAAAGTCGGCGAGGGCGTGCGGCCCCGATCATCGGCGCGCCACTGGCGGCAGGCTCTCGATCAAGTGCATGAATGCCATAATAAGGATCATCAGGGTCATGCCGGCGACCCCGGCCAAAGCCGCCGAAAGAAGGCGCTTGGGTGCAATGCGCATGTCGGGCAGCGAGGGTGGCGATACGATCGACAGGTCCAGGCGCGAGGTGGTGGAATCCCTCTTCAGGGCATCCGCCGCGCTCACGTATCCTTGAACCAGGTGCTGGGCGAGGTTCTCGCGCGCTTCCTGAAGGTTGCGCCGCGTGACGTCCAGACGGCTTTCGACCTCGGCCAGTTCGGATTTCACCTTGGCCAGCGCCGTGGCATCCGTGGCGATTTCGCCCCGCAGGCGCGCCATGCTTGCATCGATAGCCTGGATTTCCGCCCCGGCGCCCGCTTCGGATGCCTGCATTTCCAGGGCCTTTTCCGCCACACCTTTCCACGCGGGACTCTCGAAAGACTCGCGCCCGCCGCGCATCGGCTCGGGGATGGCCGACAGAATCGCCTTGCTCGCGGCCTTCGAGCGCGCCAACTCGCCCTCCACCCGGCTGCGGCGCTCGATCAATCCTTCGTCCACGATCTTCACGCCGCCCTGGCGCACCTGGACCGACATCTCGTTGCTGTTGCGATTTTGCGTGCTGCCGACATAGCGGTCTGGCCGCTCGGGCGGCTGGCCGGGCGAAATCACATCCATCGAATAATACACGCGCTTTTCCAGCTCGGAGGATTTGACAGTCAGTTCCGTCTGGCGCTGGACGAGTTTGGCTTCTTCGGTCTCGAGTTCTCCGATCAGCTTCTTTTCCATCTCCGACTGGTAAATGAGTTCATTGTATGTGATCCCGCCAAAGCGCTTCATGGATTCATCAAGCCACATGGAAAGAAGTGTCCGGGCCTGCTCAGGAGTATTGGCGTCCGCGGTGAGAACGACAACAGGCGAGTAGCGGCGCCGCACGGAGGTGTCCTCGAAGATGTCTTGCGCGACGCGGAATCGCTTTTTGAATTTATCAAGATTGTTGAGGTTCTTGACCTTGGGGAATTTCGCGGCAAATTGCGTGCGAACGGTATGGATCGTGTCGGCGCTGAGCAGAAGCGGCTCCCAGATGGGCGGCGGAACGCTCGGGCGCTCGTTGGGCGTCATTAGGACGGCCTCAGAGCGAAAGGTTTCGAGGCAGAAAAACCGCAAGGCACAATAAGTGACCACGGCAAAGACCGCGCCGGCGAAAAGGATCTGCCATTTGGCGCGCCACAAACGCGCCAGAAAGACGAGGAATTGATATTCGGGATTCGTGGAGTTGGGAGATGTCATGGTCGCGCAAATCCAAAGGAAGGAGTTGGAGGATGGGCCTTCGCGGCGAATTTCTCGGGAAGGCGTTCGTCCAGCAGCGCCAAGAGTCAAGCATTCCCCCCGCATCAGGAACAATACAAAAACGATCCCCGCGCCCCGCCTCGTTGCTCCTTTGCCCCCTATTCCCTTGCCTTTGGGATCGCGAGGCTCCGCACTCGCGCCTTGGTCCAATGCTCCTTTGCCTGCCTCCCGCGAATACCTCCTTTGCTTCCCCGCCTTTGGGATCGCGAGGCTCCGCACTCGCGTCTTGGCCCAATGCTCCTCTGCCTGCCTCCCGCGAATGCCTCCTTCGCTTCCCCGCCTTTGGGATCGCGAGGCTCCGCACTCGCGTCTTGGCCCAATGCTCCCCCCCGTGTGTTCCTTATTGCCCTGGCGGGGCGGGCGGGAGAAAGTGCTCCTGGAAGGTCAAGTTCAGCCAGGGGGCGCGCGGCCGCATGAGCATCTTCCATCGCCATTCCCCTTCGCATCGCCGTGCCGATCCCGATTCCCATCCAAACCCCGCCACGCCCAATTCTGAAATGAATTCCAATTCCGACCAAAACTCATCGCGTGAATCGAATTACCGGCGGCTGGCGGCCTCGCGCGTCCGCCTGGTCATCTCCATCCCGACGCTGACGCTCCTGCTGCCTCTGGCCACGGGCGTGATTGTGTATTGGGATTTATTCAATCTGACGCGCAACGCTTCGCCGCCGCTCAAGCCAGTGCTCGAAGCCACCGCCGAGGACATCCTGCGCGGAACCATGCACTTCTCGCTCGTCGGCGGCTTGGTCGGGTTGATCCTCGCCCTCGAAATCGTCCGCCCCATCCGCGAACTCACGCGCAACGTCCAGCAAGTCACCTACGGCGACTTGACGCTCAAGCCGCGCATCCCCGACCTTGGCGAACTGGCCGATCTCGGGCTGAGCTTCAGCCGGATGGTCAATCATCTCCAGCGCCTCTTCCGCGAGCGCAATCGCATCCTCGAAAGCGGTGGCCCGGTCAGCCTGTTGTGGCTCGACCTGAGCGGAAAAATCCATACGACCGACACCGCCGCAGCCGAATTGCTTGGGATTCCGCCCGAGCATCTGGCCGGGCGTCCCGTGCTGGAGATTTTGCCGCCGCTCGCGCACAATCGGGATTTCAAAGCCATCTTGCGCGGAGACCCATCGCATTTCCCTTCGGCCCCTGCCACCGGGCGCGAGGTGCGACGTCCGCTTTCAACTGTGATCGAACTTCCCGGGCGCGAGGGTTCGCCGGTGCTTTTGCTCGGCGCAACGCTGGCGCTGATGAACGACGAAACGGGCCGTCCCGTAGGATACCTTCTCGTCCTGCGAAATCTCACGCTCTTGCGCAAGTTCCACGAGCAGATGGAACGCGCGGACCGTCTGGCGGCCCTCGGAACCTTCGCCGCCGGAATGGCGCACGAGGTTCGCAATCCGCTCGCCTCGATGAAAGGCATGGTGCAGTTGCTCGCAGAAAGCGCCGATCCCGAACAGCAGAGCGAATACGTCCGGCGGCTCGATTCCGAAATCGCGCGGCTCGAAAGCCTGATGTCCGAAGTGCTCGAATTCGCGCAGCCCGAACCGGCGCGCCCGCGTCCGACCGACCTCAACCGCGTCGTCCGCGAATCGCTCGATGTGGCCTCGGAGCGCCACCAGCCCGAGGCGCGCCAGGTGAGCGTGCGCCTGGAACTCGATCCCGCTCTGCCGCCCGGAGTGGTTGAAATCCGCAGGCTGCACCAGGCCATCGTCAATTTGATCCTCAACGCCTTCGAGGCCGCGCCCGATGGCAGCGAGGTTGTCATCCGCACGCGCCGCGCCGCCGACGAAGATTCACAGGAGCGGCCGTTGCTCATTGAGATTTCCAACTCCGGCCCGCCCATTTCTCCCGAGGAGCGCGAACGCATTTTCGAGCCGTTTTACACGACGAAACCCAAAGGCACCGGCCTTGGGCTGCCAATCGCGTATCAGATTATCACAGCCAACCGCGGCGATCTGGAATTTGGATGCGAGGGCGGCGTGACGACGTTCCGCGTGTCGCTCCCGCAATCGCCCGCCTGAGAGACTATCCATTGACCCTTGGTGGCGTGGGCATCTTGCCCAAGATTTCCGGTGGCTTGGACGTCTTGTCCAAGATTCCTTGGCGGGTTTAAAGACAGACTCTAAGGGAGACAATCCGGCCATGCTCATTCTCATCGCCCCAACGCTTGGATGGACCTGGCCCGCGCTTGTGCCTATTATGTCTGTCGCTGCGGGATATTTGGGGTTTAAGAAGTTCACCAGCTATGGCGAAGGAGCCTGGGAAGAAGGCGAACTGACCCAGCGAATGCGCGAACAACGCATCGTCGAGATTCCGCTGGCATCGGAAACCGTCGAGCCGATCGCGGACGAAATGGGCCGCGACGAAATGCTGACCTTCCAGCGCGACGATTGCATTTTGATTATTCACAAAAAATTCGATGGGCGGATGAACTTGCGCATCATGGGTCCGCGCGAGCGCAGCGCTCAGGAATTGAGCGGGATCGGGACGCAATTCGCCACGACGCTTATTCAACAATTTGCATATAGCAGGGTTGTGCGCGAGCTCGACCGCAAAGGGATTACTGTGGTGGCCGAACAGCGCGACGAAAACGGCGATCTCGTTCTCCGCACGCGCAAGTGGGGATGACCGCCTTGGTTTCGGGCAAATGCGAAAAACCGATTGAGCGCGGGGAGGGGGAACGCAATGGATTGTTGGCGTTCGCCCGCCGCGGCGGAAAAAAGAAGGCATAGGACATTACGGACGGTGTTGTGAGTTGTGAGTGAAGAAGTGGGCAGTGATCAGTGAACAGTGGGCAGCGGGGCAGTGCCATTGGTTTCCGAGTCAGGTCATCTTCTAAATCCTTTCAACCCTTTATTTCCCACTCTTACCTCACAACTCACAACTCACACCTCACAACCCACAACTCTCTTCCCTCCCAACTCTCCCTCCCGAGGACTCTCATGACTTCCATTCACAAACTTTCCATTTTTTTCTGCGCGATATTCTGCCTTTCGATTTCGGCGGCGCCCGCAGCCGGAGCCGGGGCCGATGTCAAACTTCAGGAAATCATCGCCAAGATGCGTTTGCATTGGACCAAGCGCGTTGATACGTTCCGCGCGGAAAACGCGACGCTCAAACGCGGCCCCTCCGATCCGTATTACACGGTGTTTCTGGGCGATTCGCTAACGGAAGGCTTTGACCTCGCCAAGTATTTCCCCGGGCATCTCACGCTCAATCGCGGGATCATTTCGGATCACATCGGCATTGGGGGCGACCAGGGCGTGCTGCAACGCCTCGATGTGTCGGTGGCCGACTGCCACACGTCGCGTGTGATTTTGCTGATCGGCGTCAACGACTTGGCGGATTATGTGCGCGCCAAGGCCGATCCCGAAACCAGCCGGACGCTTCTGCTGGCGGGGCACAAACGGCTCGTCGAGAAAATCCGCGCCTGCGCCCCTGCGGGAACCGAGGTTGTTCTCGTTTCCCTATTCCCCAGCGGCGGGCGCTATACGCCGCTATTGCCCGAGATTCGCGCTTACAACGAGGGACTGAAGGCGCTGGCAGCCGAGTTGAAATGCCCCTATTGGGATGTGCATTCGCTGCTGACAGACGACAAAGGCGCATTGCGGGCCGATTTCACGCACGACGGCCTGCACTTGCTCCCCCCCGCCTACGAAATCCTCGCGCGCGAATACCGCCGCCACCTGGGCTGGGAATAGTCCGTTTCTCCTGTTCTCCTGCGCTCCGCCGAGCGCTTCTTGTCCTGCCCGCCAGGATGGACATTTCTTTTTTTTGCGTTTGTCCGTCGTGCCCATGCGAGTCTGTGCACGCCGGTGCTGGCGTCGTTTATTGTGGCCGCGCGCGTCCGTTGCCGTCTTGACATGGGGGTGGTTTTGCGGCAGAGAATCGGCATCGTTGCGCGTAGTTGCACTGGCCGCGAACGAGCTTGGGTCTTTTTCAAACAAGTAGCATTCCACGATCTGAACCATCCCGAAATCGAGGCGCTCCGATGAGTCGTCAAAACGTTTCAGCAACTCCCTCCTCCAATCCGGGTTCCAGCGGTAAAACCACCGCCGCCGCCTCCGCGCCCATCGCCCTTTCCGGCACCACCGCCGCCCCCGCGGCTTCCGCTGCGCCGCGCCGCGCGCTGGCCCTCGATGCGCTGCGCGGAATCGCCATCCTTGGCATGTGCCTTTCGGGCGTCATTCCGTGGAACACGCTGCCCGCCTGGATGTATCACGCTCAAACTCCGCCGCCCGCCCGCACTTTCGCTCCGGATGTTCCGGGAATCTCGTGGGTCGATCTCGTGTTTCCCTATTTCCTCTTCGCGCTGGGCGCGGCGATTCCTCTGGCGCTCTCGCGGCGGCTCGATAAAGCGCGCTCGCCTTGGAAACTCGTTCCAACGATCATCGAACGCACCGCGCTTCTGCTCGGATTCGCCTTTTTCTACCAGGCCATCCGTCCCTGGGACCTGAATCCGAATCCAACCACCCTGACCTGGATCATCGCCCTGCTTGGGTTCGGGCTGCTGTTTCTGATGTTCATGCGGTTTCCGGACTCGTGGTCCGAGGAATTGCGCGACAGTTTGCGCGCGGCCGGGTGGATTCTCGCGGCGTTTTTCCTCGCGCTTTACACGTATCCCGATGGCAGCGGATTTTCGATTCACCGCAGCGACATCATTATCGTGCTTCTCGCCTGGGGGTATTTCGGCGGCGCGCTGATCTGGCTCTTTACGCGCAACAAACCCCTCGTGCGGCTTGGAGTTCTGGTTCTTTTCTTCGGATTGCGCCTGGCCTCGACCGCGCCCGGATGGGTGAAAACCTTCTGGGAAGGATCGCCCTGCCCGTGGCTGTTCGCCGTCGGATTTTTCGGGTATTTGTGCATTGTGGTTCCGGCCACGCTCGTGGGCGACAGCCTTCTGAAATGGATGAACCGAAAGGAAGAAGACGCGGTTCCCAAAGCGGCGCCTGCGGAACCGTCGCTCATTTCCTGGACGCGCGGACGGCTTCTCGCGATTGCCGGGCTGATGATGGTATTTCAAGTTGTTCTTCTCACCGGGCTGTTTGGGCGCTGGGTGTTTGCTACAACGCTCGTGGCCGCCGCGCTCGGATGGTGCGGATGGCGGCTTGTCGCGCATCCGGCCACCGCAACCGAAAAATGGCTCAAGCAATTGTATCTCTGGGGATTTTACTGGCTGCTGCTGGGCTTGTTCCTTGAGCCTTACGAGGGCGGCATCAAGAAAGACTGGGCCACGACGAGTTACTTTTTCACGACGACCGGCATGGCGATTTTCCTTCTAATCGCACTGATTATCGTAATCGACATCCTGCGGGCCTCGCGCGGCCTGATGTGGATTGTGCAAACCGGCCAAAACCCGATGATCGCCTACGCGGGAATTCAAAACCTCGTTCTGGCCGTGGTTTTCATCCTCGGAATCAACCAGGTGGCGGAAAAACTCATAGAAGGCAAACCCTGGGTGGGGTTTTTGTATGGATGCCTTCTCACGGGGTTGCTCGGCGCCGCTGTTAGCGCCTTCACGCGGAAAAAGATTTTCTGGCGGACCTGATAACCCGGCTGGCGCTTGGATTTTGCGCTTGGGGACTTTTCGCTTGCCCGCCACAGCGGGAAAACGCTTGAGTTCATTAGGATTTGAATTGGGTCTCCTTTGCCTGGGCCGAACCCGCAGAACAGGCAGGTTTCTCGTCCGTGAATTCGCGAGATACGTCTCAGAGCCACGCCAGCAGCGCAACCGGTTGCACGCGCCGATTGTTCCGGCCCGGCGAATTGTTTGCCCGGATGCCACTGGCGCAGGCGGCGGCGGCATTGCTGCTCGTTTGCGCCGCGGCGACCTTGGCGCCCTCCTCTGCTCGCGCCGAGGCCGAGACCCAAGCCAGCGCCCCCAAGAATCCGCCCACCGAGCGCGTTCGCATCCGCTTTTGGAACAACATGTTTTGGGGTCCGCCGTGCGACGCGGTCCATGCCCTCGTCGAGCAATTCAATCGCGAGAACCCGGACATCCAGGTGGACATTCTCGACGTTCCGCAGATGGAACAGAAAATCTTCACAGCGGCGGCGGGCGGGGTCGCGCCCGAGGTGGCGATATTCGACCGTTTCCGCACGGCGGCCTATGCGGAGCGAAACGCCTTCCTGCCGCTCGACGATCTGGCCGCCCGCGCGGGCATTCGCGAGGATGAATTCTTCGCCACCTGCTGGGGCGAATGCGTATATCGGGGCAAACTCTATTCGATTCCCTTTAATACAGACGTGCGCGTGCTCTTCTACAACCGTGCATCGTTCCGCGAGGCGGGCCTCGATCCCAACCGGCCCCCCCGAACGTGGAAGGAACTGGAAGAGATGTCGCGCAAACTAACCCGCGTCAGCGACAAGGGGCGGATCGAGCGCGTTGGTTTCATTCCCGCCTCCGGCAGCCCGTTCAATGTCGGCAACACCTGGCTGTATCTCTACGGCTGGCAAAAGGGCGGCGAGTTTATGAGCGCCGACGGCACGCGCTGCACCGCCAATGACCCCAAAATTGTCGCCGCGCTCGAATGGGTCACGAATTTTATCAATGGGTATGGCGTCTCCGAACTCACCCGTTTTGGCTCGGGATTCGGCATCAAGGAACTCGACCCGTTCCTCTCCGGAAAAATGGCGATGATCGGCGAAGAGGGGTTCCTGCTCTCGCGCATCCGCCAATACAAGCCCGACCTGGATTTCGGCGTCGCGCCGCTGCCCTGGCCCGAGGACGGACGCCATGCCACCTGGTCGGGCGGATTTGCGCTCGTTATGCCCGTCGGCTGCAAATATCCCGAACAGACCATGAAGTTCATCCGTTTCCTGACGAGCCACGACGCGCAGGCGTTTTACGGCGAAAAGGCGGAGCAGATTCCCGCGAACGAAAGCGCGGCCCGCACGCCGTATTTCCTCAACGATCCCAATTGGCGCGTATTTATCGACGAAATGAAATACTCGCGCTACCGCCCCGTAACGCCCGCCGGGCCGGTGCTCTGGGATGAGTTGTCGCGCGCCAATGAATTCGCGTTCATGGGCAAGATGACGCCAAAAGAGGCGCTCGATCAGGCGCAGGCGAACGTCCAGCGCGAACTGGATAAAATCGCCGAGAGGCGCGCGACGTTGAAAAAACCCCTCATTCCCTGGGGGGGGCTGGCGCTGACCCTTGGGGCGTTGTTTTTGCTGGCCGTGGGCTGGCGCGCATGGTCATCCGCGCGCCAGATGCGCCAGATGACTGTCCACCGCAAAGAGGCGATGGCCGGGTATCTTTTCGCCCTGCCGGTGATCATCGGGCTGCTTGTGTTCACACTAGGGCCGA
Source organism: uncultured Candidatus Sumerlaeota bacterium (assembly GCA_964446285.1). Classification (GTDB taxonomy): domain Bacteria; phylum Sumerlaeota; class Sumerlaeia; order SLMS01; family CAYUNT01; genus CAYUNT01. Next base: position 42,970 of record CAYUNT010000004.1, read on the forward strand.
TTCTGGCTTCGGCGGTTTTCAGTCTGAGCAACTATGAGGTCCTGACCCCGGCGCGATGGACGGGCATGGACAACTACCGCCGCCTGATCGCCGGCGACCCGCGTTTCTGGACCTCGCTCTGGAACACGGTCTTTTACACAGTGTTTTCCGTGCCGCTCGGGGTGGCCGGGTCGCTTGGGCTGGCGTTGCTGCTAAATGCGCGCATCGTCGGGCGGTCGGTTTTCCGCACGCTGTTTTACCTGCCGAGCATTGTGCCGGTCGTGGCGTCCTCCATGCTGTTTCTGTGGCTCTTCAACGGCGAATACGGGTTGTTTAACGCCATTTTCACCGCGCTGGGATTCAAACCTCTGCCGTGGTTGACGAGCGAGCATTGGGCGAAACCTTCGCTTGTGCTGATGAGCCTGTGGAGCATCGGCGCGGGGATGATCATCTTCCTCGCGGCGCTGCAAGGGATTCCGCGGCATTTGTATGAAGCGGCGAAGATCGACGGCGCAAGCGCGTGGCGGCAATTTCTGCATGTCACTCTGCCAATGCTCTCCCCGGCGATTTTGTTCATGCTCATCATTAACGCCATTGCGGCGTTCCAGGTTTTCACGCAGGCATACCTGATGACTAACGGCCAGGGCACGCCGATGGATTCCACGCTGTTTTACGTGTTCTATTTGTTCCGGCTCGGGTTCGAGTATTTCGACATGGGCTACGCCTCCGCAATGGCGTGGATCATGTTTCTTCTGATCGTCGGCGTGACGGCGCTCCAGTTCCGATTCTCCCGGCGCTGGGTGCATTCGGAGGCGGAAGATTGAGGAAGACTTGTGAGTTGTGGGTTGTGAGAAAGAAAGTCAACAAAGATCAGTGGCCAGTGAGCAGGAAAAGAGTTGTGGGTTGTGAGTTGTGAGAAAGAAAGTGAACAGAGGTCAGTGGCCGCTCCATAAAGTCCCATAGGTCCTATAAGTCCCATTCGTCTCATAGGTCCCATTTAGTGCCGCCGGCAACCTTCCGCCGCTTCTATTTCGCCAGGTCCTGATTCCATGAATTCGCAAAGCCGCCTCGGACCGATCCTCCTCCACGCGATTTTGTTCGTGTTGCTTGCGGTGTTCGTTCTGCCGTTTTTCTGGGTGCTCGAAACCGCCTTCAAGCCCGATACGCAAATCATCACGCTGCCGCCCAAATGGATCCCGGTCGCGATGTCGCCCGAAACCTACGCGGCGCGCGAGAAAGCAGGCGAACTGGGGCCAGTCGAGGCGCGCTATGGATTCGCGCCCACGCTTTTCCATTTCCGGCGCGTCTTTGCCGAGTATCCATTTTTCCGCTGGGTGTGGAACACGCTCGTGATCGTGGTGCTTTCGACGGCGGGATCGCTGATCTCATGCACGATGGCGGCCTATGCCTTCGCGCGGCTGCGATGGCCCGACCGCAAATTGATTTTCGCCATCCTTCTCGGGACGATGATGCTGCCGTTCCAGGTGACGCTCATTCCGCTGTTTGTGTTATTCAAGCACTTGGGGTGGGTGGATACGCCGCTGCCCTTGATTGTGCCCGCGTATTTCGGGGCGGCATTTTTCGTCTTTTTGCTGCGTCAGTTTTTCGCCACTCTGCCCGGGGAATTGCTCGAAGCGGCGCGCATCGACGGCGCAGGCGAGTGGTTCATCCTCACTCGCATCGTCGTGCCGCTCTCCAAGCCCGCCATGCTTACCGTGGCTGTGTTTTCCGCCATGTGGGCCTGGAACGACTTCCTCGGGCCGTTGATTTACCTTTCGAGCGAGGAGCAGAAGACGCTGGCGCTTGGCTTGCAGGCGATGGTCAGCCAATACGGGACCGAGTGGGGGATGTTCATGGCGGCGGCGACGGTGATGATCCTTCCGATTCTGTTGCTGTTCTTCTTCGCCCAGCGTTATTTTATCGAAGGCATCGCCCTGACGGGCCTCAAGGGCTGACCGCTCTTTTGTCTTTATTTATTTCGTTCTTTTCGTATTTTTCGTGGTAGAATCTTTTTCGATTCCCGATTTTTCCCCCCATTCCGCCGCCGAGCGGGCCGCGCTGGCGATTGTGCGCCGTCTGCGCGCCGCCGGGCACGAAGCGTATTGGGTGGGCGGGGCGGTGCGAAACCGTCTTCTGGACCTGCCCGCCGAGGATGTGGACATTGCCACGAGCGCCGCCCCGGCGGATGTGGCCGCGTTGTTTGGCGAATCGCGTTTTGTCGGGGCAAAGTTCGGCGTGTGTTTGGTGTCGATCGCGGAAGGCGAGGGGAAGGAAAGCGGCGAGGGCGGCGCCCCCCCCGTTTGCGAAGTCGCCACGTTCCGCCGCGAGGGGCCGTATTCGGATCATCGCCGCCCGGACAGTGTCGAACCCGGCACTCCCGCTGAAGACGCCCTGCGGCGCGATTTCACAGTGAACGCCCTCCTCCTCGATCCGCTCGACGGGCGGGTGATTGACTATGTTGGCGGCCTCGCGGACCTGCGGGGCCGGCGGATTCGGTGCGTCGGCGCGCCCGATGACCGTTTCGCCGAAGACGCCTTGCGCGTGCTGCGGGCGGTGCGGTTTGCCGCCCGCCTCGCGTTCGAAATCGAACCCGGCACCTGGGACGCCCTGCGCCGCCACGCGCCTGATCTGCAACTGATTTCCGCCGAACGCCTCCGCGAAGAACTTGTCCGCATGATGTGCGGTCCGCACCCTGGCCGGGCGCTCGATCTGCTCTTCGACGCCGGCATCCTCGCCGTGATTCTGCCCGAGGTGGCGGCGATGCGCGATTGCCCGCACACGCCCGACTTCCATCCCGAGGGCGGCGTCTGGGAACACACAAAACTTTGCCTCGAACGCATGCCCGCTGCGCCGTCGCCGACGCTGGCGATGGCCGTTCTCCTGCATGACATTGGCAAACCCGCCACGATCGAGCGCCTCGCCGGAGGGAAGTTGCGGTTTCCGGGCCACGCGGGCGTGGGGGCGCGGATGGCCGAAGAGATTTGCCGCCGCCTGCGCTTTTCGAACGCCGAAATCGAGGCGATTGTGGCCATCGTCGGGCGGCACATGCACTTTGTGCAGATTCGCGAGATGCGTCCGGGCCGCCGCGCCCGGTTTCTGGCCGCGCCCACCATCGCCGACGATCTTGAAATGCACCGCATCGACTGCGAGGCGAGCCACGGCGACCTTTCAGTGTATCATTGGGTGCAGGGCGAACTCGAGGCGGCGCGCTCGGCGGGGCGGGCGGTTCTGCCGCCGCCGATGCTGAATGGCGAGGACCTGATCGCGATGGGCTACCGGCCCGGGCCGCTCTTTTCGGAGATTCTCGCCGCGCTTCCCGAGGCGCAGATCGAGGGGAAAATCGCCACCGCCGACGAGGCCCGCCATTGGGTGCGCGCCACCTGGCCCCCCCAGTCCTGATCGGCGGCGGCTCGGGCGCAGGCTTTGCTCGGGGCGAAAAATGGGTTGCGCTTGTGCCGCCCTTGTGATGTGTGGGAATAGGATAGAGGGCAGGACTGACCCGGAAACCATCCGCCTTGGCAGCGGAAACGGAATACATTTTCCTTCGTGCGCTTTATGTCAAACGCCGGAGTTCAAACCCAAGCCCAGGAAAGCCTGGTGGGGCCGTCGTGGGTAACGCTGGTCTCGCTTTTGCAATGGCGGCGCCAGAAATACGCCATTCTGGGGCTTTCGCTTGTGGTGGACTTGATCCTGTTTGCCGCGGCGCTGTTCGCGGCCAACCTGATCTACTTCAAGATGCACGTTCCGGCCGAGAACTTCCTCATCTATAAAAAGTTGTTCTTCTATTACCTCGGGGCCAAAGCGCTCATTTTCTTCGTTTTCGGCCTCTATAACGACAGCGCTTTCGAGGTGCGGAGCACCACGCTGATGACGGTCGTCGAGGTGACGATTGTCGCCACGCTGCTCGAATTGTTCCTGATCGCCAGCATCATCCTCTATACCAACCCGCGGCTCTACAAGTTTTCGCGTTTCGCCCTCGTCTGGAAAGCGGGGCTGGAGATATTATTGATAGGCGCATGGCGTGTGGCGCTGATCCGCGCCATCGAGTCGCGCCAGTGGCTCCAGATGCGGACGCTGCTCGTGGGAATGGGCCGCCAGGGCGCGGACCTGATCGAAAAAATACGCAGAAATTCGCGCCGGCGTCTGATCGGCTATGTGGATTCCCGTCCAGCGGAAAAGTCCCCCGCGCAGGATATGCCGTGGCTGGGCGAACCGGATGAATGCGCGCGCATTTTGCAGGATTCGCGGGTGGACGAGGTCATTATCGTGGGCGGCGCCCAGATGCGCGACCGCGTGCTGCGCGCCCTGTGCCACCTGAGCGTGAGCATCAAGGTTCTGCCACAAGGCCTCGAAATGCTCACCAGCCGCATGGACACGTGCGAAATCGGCGACGTGCCCCTGATTGAGATCAACAAATCAAATATCACCCTCTCGACCGTTGCGCTGAAGCGGGCGTTTGACATCGCGGCGGCCTCGCTGGGGCTGCTGTTCTTTTCGCCAATTCTCGGGTTCTTGTGGGCGCTTTACCGGGTTCGTTACGGTGGCGATTTGTTCTATTCGCAGCCTCGGATCGGGCGCGGCGGGCGGATTTTCACCATTCTGAAAATTCGCACCATGATTAAAGACGCCGAGAAGAAAACCGGCGCCGTCATCAGCCACGGCCGCGATCCGCGAGTGCTCGGGGTGGGCTGGATTCTGCGCCGCACACACCTCGATGAATTGCCCCAGCTTATCAATATCCTGCGGGGCGACATGAGCTTGGTCGGTCCGCGGCCCGAACGCCCTGAACGCGCCGAAAAGTTCACGCAAGACAATCCTTCCTATAATTTGCGCCACATGGTCCGCCCCGGACTGGCCGGACTGGCGCAGGTGAAGGCGAAATACGACACGCATTTTGAATACAAACTCTTCTACGATCTTTTGTATGCGTTCAATGTGTCGCTCCTGCTCGACCTGAAAATCCTGTATTACACGCCCAAATACATTTTCGCGGAAATTTTCGGCGAGAAGAATCAGTATTGAGCGCCACAAATCGCAGCGAATTTTCCACCTGTATTGTCTATTATCACGATTTTTATGACCTCCACGCCGGAGGGGTCTTGAACTATGTGCGGTCGTTTGTCCGCCACGCCGGTCCCGGAGAGAAGTTCATCTACTGGGGGCGGGGGCGAAAGGGCGGCGGCGCGCAGGAAAAAGAAAAGGAAATAAAAGACTCACCGCAGAGACGCAGAGACGCAAAGAGTGATGCTTATCCAAACGTCCTGGCGCGCAATTACTGCGAATACGAACCGGTGCGGTTTGTTCCCGAGATGCTTCGCGTGGCCTGGCACGCCTGGCGTCATCGCCGCGAAATCGAATCCGACGCCGATGCGCTGTTTTTCCAGACGAGCGAGGCGATGCTCCCTTGGGTGTTTGGGCGAAAACGAAAGCCCGCCGTCCTCATCATCCACGGTGGTAACGAAAACATCCACACCTTCCTCCCCTGGCCGTGGGTGCGTTTTTACCGGATGTGCGACCGACTGGCCATCGCGCGGGCGGATCGCGTGATCGTGGTCAGCCGCCAGTCAATCGACTACTACGCGCGCACGTATCCGCGCCACGCCACGAAAATGACGTTCCTGCCTACGTTTGCGGATGACTCGATTGTTCCGCGCGAATCGGCGGCGGAGGCGCGGCGGGCGCTTGGGATCGAAGGACCGCCCGATCGACGCGTGGCGTGTTTTATCGGGCGCCTGCATCCGCCCAAACGCCTCGATCTGGTGATCGACTCATTCGCGGCGGTTGTGCGCACAAAGGCAGCGGGAGGAGCGGGGGCAGGGGCAGCGGCGGAATTTCCGGATGCGCTCTTGTGCATCGCGGGAGACGGCCCGTTGCTAGGCGAGGTGCGCCAGCGCATCGAGCGGCTCGGTCTGGGCGGCGAGGGGGGTGCGGCGGCGCCGGTGCGGCTCATGGGCGTGCTCGGACGGCGCGAGGTGGGGCTGCTGTTCCGCGCCTCGGACGCGAGTTTTATGCTGACCGATTGGGAGGGGACGCCGCTCAGCTTGCTCGAGAGCCTCGCCTGCGGAACGCCGGTCATCGGGTCGGACGTGGCCGATTTCCGCCATATCATCCAGACCGGGAAAAATGGATTCCTCGTGGACAACTCGAATTCCCCCGAGGCGATTGGCGGGCGCCTGGCGGAGATTTTCGCCGGCCGCAAGGTGTTTGCGCGCGAGGCCGCCCGCACGGGCGCGGAGTATCTGGCGTCTCGCGCCGCCCCGCGCGTTATGGAAGTAATTCGGAACGCGGCGGAAAATTACCACAAAGGCACAAAGACACAAAGATAATAAACTCCCGCTTTGCGGGGGAGGCGATTTCTTTGTGCCTTCGTATCTTTTATCTTCCAAAATCGTCGCGTCTTGCGACGATTTTTCCGTTCGTGGCCTTCGTGTGTCTTCGTGGATAAATCTTTCTTGGTTGCGGCTGCGCCGTGTTAAGGATAAATTTGCAGGTTCCGCAGCCAGCTCACATGCGCTCCCAGTGCAGCACCTCGTCGAGCGAGCGCTTGGGCGCGCGGGGAAACGATAGCGCCGACGCCGCAGGATACCCGAGCGGAATCATGCACAGGCATTCGAGTCCGTCTTGAATGTGGAGCGTCTCGCGCAGACGTTCGAGATTTTCCGGCATGTTGAACGCGACCCAGCACGATCCAATGCCATAGTTCCAGGCGGCCAGCGTAATGATCGCGGCGGCGGCGCTGCCGTCGTGGACGATCCAGCGCGTGGATGGACGGAGCAGCACGACGATGCAAGCGGCCGCATCGGCGATAAACGGCCCGTATTTGCACAAGGTGGAAAGTGCCTTGAGCGTTTCGCGGCGCGTGACCACCACAAATTCCCAGGGCTGCTGATTGACGGCCGAGGGCGCCAGGCGGGCCGCGTTCACTATGGCCTCGAGTGTCTCGCGCGCAATCGGGCGGTTTTCATATTCGCGGATGCTTCGCCGCGTCTGGATCACTTCCATTGCATCGGTCATGGCGCGTCCTCCTTGGACGGGGTGCGGGCTGCCCACCCAATGCCAAGCATGCACACCCGCCTGCGCGATGGGAAGAGAAATTCTGCTCAGCTCATGCGGGCGCGCAGAAGGCTGAAAATTGCCGTGTTCCTTGCGGAAAAACCAGGCGGATTTGGCTTGCGCGAGCGCGCGCATTTCGCTTATTGTTCGCCAGCGAGGGCAAGGAAGCAAGGAGGGGTGAAAATGGGCGATTTGACTTTGCAAGAACGATGCCGCGAGGAAATGCGCCTGCTAGGATTCTGTGTGTCGGCGGCGCACCCGTTGATGCTTGTTTCCGCCGCCCTGCCCGAGGGCGTAGTGCCGGCCTCGCGAATGCGCCGTCATGCGGGGCGCCGGGCGCAAATGGCCGGGTGGGCGATCGCCGCCAAACTGATCCGCACGCGCAAGGACGGACGCGCGATGAAGTTCCTCTCGTGCGAAGATTTGACGGGGACTTTCGAGGCGGTTTTGTTTCCCGAAGCCTACGAGCGCCTGGCGCCGCTCAGTCTCGGTCCGGGGCCGTATCTTTTCCGCGGACGCATCCAATGGGATCAGGGGTCTGTGTCGCTTGATGTCGAGGATCTGGAGATTCTCAAGACGGGTTTAATGGAGAGCGAAGACTGACTCGGTTCCGGTAATCATCCCCCCAATTACGCGCTCGACCCGCACAACGGGCGGCGCATTGCCACAATAAAAACCGAAAAAAGTTGTTTTCGCGAAAATTCTCGATTTAAATGGTTAAATTATGCTAAAAGGATTCAGCGATAATCCGAATTGTTAGGAATAGCCCCTATGGGAGCGCTCGGGGTTTCCCGCATTTTTTGGTTTTGAATGCAAATTGGCATTTTCGTTCTTGAATATGGGATGCGCCGTCAAGCAATTTCTCCTTTGGAGAAAGGTAGGCATTGGGGTGTGTCCCTCGAAGGATTACTTGCGCCCATGATGGTCCGAGCCGTTGATCCGTTCCGCCCGGCAATGCGCGAAGGCGTGGATTCGCTTTTGCTGATCTCGCAGAGCGTGCCGGGAGCCGTAAGTGTTGTGATTCGCTCGCTGAATCGCAGGGGGGGGCGCACTGTGGCGTCTCCGCCAGGAAAGAAGGGATTCAGCTTGCGATCTCCGGGAGATCAGAGCACGTAAACAGTTGCGGAGACTGCCCGGCAGTTTCCCGCCGGCCTTGAATGAAATTCCAGTTTTTCCGGCCGTTTTTCGAAACTGCGGAATTGTTCCGCTTTGGTGTCTCACGCTATGGCCGCACTGCGACTCGACGACATGCTGCATGACATGGTTGGGCGCGGATCGTCCGACCTGTTTATCAAGGCGGGCGCTGCCCCCCACGTCCGCGTGGATGGCAACATCCAGCCGCTTGATTATGGAGATTTTTCCATCGAGGACGTTCAGGAACTCGCATACGGATTGATGACCGAAGACCAGATCGCCAGTTTCGAGCGCACGCCAGAGATGGACTTGGCCATTGGCATCAGCGGCCTCGGGCGGTTTCGCATTAATGTGTTCCGACAGCGCGGAACGGTGGCGATGGTTTTCCGCCACATCACGCATCCGAATTTCACCTTCGAGGACCTGAACCTGCCGCCCGTGGTGCGCGACCTTTCGGAAAAGCGCCGCGGCCTGATCCTTGTTACAGGAACGACAGGATCGGGCAAATCGACCACGCTGGCGGCGATGATCAATCACATCAACTCGACGCGCCGCTGCCATATCGTCACGGTCGAGGACCCGATCGAGTTCCTGCACCAGGACAAAATGGCGCTCATCAGCCAGAGGGAAATCGGATTCGACACGAAGTCGTTCCAGGAGGCGCTCAAGCATGTGCTGCGCCAGGCGCCGGATGTGATTCTGATCGGGGAAATGCGCGACGTCGAGACCGTGCAAACAGCCGTGGCCGCCGCGCAGACGGGGCACCTTGTCCTCTCGACGCTGCACACGATCGACGCCCAGCAAACCGTCGAGCGCATCATCAATTTCTTCCCGGCCTATTTGCACGCGCAAATTCGCATGGAACTCGCGCTAGGGCTTCAGGGAGTCATCAGCCAGCGCCTTCTGCCTTTGTCCGCCGGCCAGGGGCGAATTCCCGCCATCGAAATTCTCATCAACACGCCTTTCATCCGGAAACTCATCCACGAGGGCAAGACGCTCGAACTCCTGCCGCAAATCGAGGATGGACGCCACTGGGGGATGCAGTCCTTTAACCAGTCGCTCTACGAACTTGTGCGCTCGCGGAAAATCACTTATGAAGACGCCATGACCTACGCCACCAGCCCCGAAGAACTCAAGTTGCTCATCGAGGGCGTAACGTCCGGCACGCGCCAGCAAGACGCCTACAAATCCCTGCGCCCGTCAAAATAGGCTTTTTCTTCGTCTCTTTGTTTTTTCTCTGCGCTTCTCTGCGTCTCTCTGCGGTGAATTTTCTCCTCACGGCATCAGGCGGGCGAGGGGGAATTGTGCGGGGTCTTTGCCCCAGCCGATCCCGGGGCGCAGCTCGATCCACCCTTTGCGTCCGGTGTTGTCGTTGTCGTTCACGATGAGGTTGAACCCGAACAGCGTCCCGGCGCGAGGCGGGGCGGGCAGAGGCAGCGCCGCCCAGGGAAGCGAGATTTCATAAACGAATTCGTGTTTTTCGGGCGAGGCTGTGACGGCGATTTTCGCCCCTTTCACGAGCGGTTCCTGCGGACGCCCGGGTGGGAATGGCATGGGCGAAAAGTGGATCGCGCCCGATGCCATGCGCGCGATTTGAAGTTCGGCGTCGTTGAGGTCGTCGTATCCGAGCAGCGGCGGCGAATCGGCTCCAAAATCGAATCCCACTTGCAGCGAATCGTTGTCCCAGACGGTCGGACTGGAGGCGAGGTTGATCGTGTCGTCATGCACGTGCACGGCCAGCAGTAGCCGCTCCTTGTCCCACCCGAGCCACGCCTCGGTGGAAAGGTCATCCGCGCCCCGGTAAAGCGCTGGATTGAAAAACTCGACGTGGAACAAATCCGCGCCGAGCGTCGGCGGACGCGAGGTCCATTCGCGCAGATCGCCATCAACGGCCGCGTCCTTGCCTTGCGGGGCGCGCGGAATCGCCACGAACATCCGCTCGAACCCCGCGCGGTCGCGATGTCCGCCCGCTTCGGCCTCGGCTTCGAGGCGCACTGTGGCCACAGACATCGCCGGGTCCGCAAGCGCCTGGATGGGCGTGGGCGCATCGGCATCGCCCTTCACGGAAAGCCGCACGGGCATTTGCGAAAGCGTCGGCGTCGCCGCGGAGTCTTTCCCCGCCGCCACCGAAACGCCTGTCCGCAGCGCCACATCGAGCGCCCCGGAGACGCCACTGCGGATTTTCAGGTTCCAAACCGGTTTTTGCGGATCGAGCCACGCGGAAGGCTCCCACGCGATCTGGAACGGCGGCTGGAGGCGGATGGGGAACGCGGCCTCGGCGGCATTGCCACCTGCCGCTTCCTTTTCGCTTGGGGCCGAGATGCCGAGCGAGTCGAATTGCCTGGAATGCAGGCGGAAACGCAGCATGGGATTAATATATGTATCCATTGGGACGCTGATTTCAAGTTCCTGGCGCGCGCCGCCCGCGTCCAGATTGAATTGTTCAGGCGTCACGCTCCATCCGCCTGGCGCAAGGACCTCAACGCTCCAGGGATTATCAGCGGTTTCCAAGGCGCCGCCAACATGGCCGCGCGCGCTTGCCAGCGGATCGGGAAGGCGTTCGATCGTCAGCGTGGCGCGCGCCCCGGCCACGGCTTGCAGCGGTTGTGGACCAAGGCGCAAAAGCGCGCGCGCGCCAATTTCCGGGCCTGTGCCTTCGATCAAAATTGGGAAATCGTTGATTTCGAGCGTATAAATGCCGTCCTGGCTTGTCAGGAGCGTTTCCGCGCCAGTTTCCAGGCGCGTCACGTAAATGGCAGGCGCGCCCAAGTCGAGCCGGCGGGGTCCGGGCTTGCGGGATTCCGCGGCGCTTTGGGCGGCCTGGGCATCGCTGCCGAAACTTTTTTCATTGGGGTCTTTCCGCGGAATCCACAGGGCCAGCAACGGATGCTGCGGATCGCCAAAGGCCGCGCCGCGCACGCCGGAGGCCAAGCCCTCGATCCATCCGATGCCGCGCCGCCCCCCAAGCGCCGCCGCCAGACGCCGGTGCGTGCGGAATGACGGTTTTGGCACAGCCTTGCCGCTCAGCAGGCCGCGAAACACCGTCGCGTCCACCACATTCGGATCGCTGTCCCAATCGAGCAGCGTGAGTTGGAAAATTTTGTCGATTTCGCCCGATCCCACCGTTCCGAGCGAGATACGCGCCAGCGCCGCCGCCTGCTCGCGCTCGGTCACGCCCGCCGGGCCGGTGTAGATGCCTGTTTCCGTCAGCCAGACGGGGCGCACGGGCGTGTTGTGGCGTCGCATCACTCCGCGCAGCGCCGAGGCCGTTCGCACGAAATCGTCCTCGCGCGAATCCTGGCCATAGCCGTGGAAGGAAAGGATGTCGAAAGACTCGCCCGCGCCCGCCGCGAATACGCCTTCGAGGAAGCGCGTGTCGGGCATGGCGAGCGCGCCCGCGACGACAACGGCGTTTGGATTGGCCTCTTTGGCGCGACGATACACGACCTTCAGCAATTCCGCATAGTCGCGCGCGTCGGGCCGCGGCGCCCAGAACGGCAGAATATCCGGTTCGTTCCAGACTTCCCACGCGCCGACGCGGTCGCCATAGCGTTTGACCATCTGATAAACAAATTCGCCAAACGCCTCGCGCCCGCGCGCGTCGGTGGGGGCGTTGTGCCCGGTGGCCCAGGGCGATCCGTAACAGAGAATCGCCAGAAGGCGAATGCCCCGGCGCTCGTAGGAATCAATGGCCTGGTCGAAATAGGTCCATTCCCAAACGCCTTCGCGCGGATTGGCAATGGACCACCAGAAATCCTGACGCGCCCACGATGCGCCGGTGAAGTTGTGGAGCACGAGATTGCGGCGCGCTTCGCGGAGAACATCGGGAATGCGGCGTTCGGCATTGTGCGAAAAAGCAAATCCGCCCATTCCGAGCGGCGAATCCTCGATCCAGGGTGAAGGCGTCTGCGGCGCAGGGGAATAAGAGTATCTCACCGCAGAAGACGCGGAGGACGCAGAGGAAGAGGAGGAGGGGGCTGCCCAGGAACCAGGCGCTCCAGAAAAAAGCACGACGGCCGTGCCAGCGAGGGCGGCGGCGGCCAAGAGAATTCTTTGGCGAAGAAGGCTATGGCATTTCATTGCAGGCTCCCTGGATAGAAGAAGAGTTTCCGGGATAAACTTTATGGGACCTATGAGACCTATGGGACGAAAAGGACATTGTTGTGGGTTGTGAGTTGTGAGTTAGGAGTTGTGGGTTGTGAGTTAGGAGATGGGAGGCAAAGGGGGTGAAAGGACTTAATAAAAGACCTGAAGTAAAAATCGAAAACACCGTTCATTGACCACTGACTGCTGCCTACTGGATGCTGGTCGCTGACCACTGACCACTTCTTCTCTCACAACTCATAACTCATAACTCACAACTCACAACTCTCCTTCGCTAATCCACCCTGTAATGGCATCCCCGGCTGGTGTGGTTGGCGAGCGCCGCGTGGACAATGGCGAGCGCCGTCTGCACGCCATTGCGCAGTCCGATCATCTCGTCGGTCAGGGCGGCGCGCCGGTAGAATAGTTCCGCCTCGAATTGCAATTCGCGAAGGAGTTGCAGGGCGCGGTTGAGGCGCCGCGTCGAACGCGCCAGGCCCACATAATTCCACATCGTGTATTTGATCGTCAGCCAGTCTTGCTGGATCAGCGCCGGGTCGGCCGGTTCGCGCATGTATCGCCAGGGCTTCACCTCGGGCGCGTAGGTTGTCGCCTCGGGATCGGCCTGGATGCGCCGCAAAATCGAGTCCGCCGCCTCGACGCCCCACGCCAGCGCCTCAAGCAGCGAGGTCGAAGCCAGGCGGTTTGCGCCGTGCACGCCCGTGCACGAAACCTCGCCGACCGCCCGCAGCCGGTGGATCGACGTCCGCCCCTCGAGGTCCACCGCCACGCCGCCGCACGAATAATGCGCCGCCGGGACCACGGGAATCGGCTGGCGCGTGATGTCCACGTCAAACTTCAGACAATAGGCATGGATATTGGGAAACCGCCGACGGATCCATTCTGGGTCTTTGTGTGTGATGTCGAGGTAGGCGCAGGGATGATTGGTCTGGAGCATTTCCTCGTGGATGGCGCGCGCCACAACGTCGCGAGGCGCGAGCGAGCCTTGCGCGTGGTATTTGTCCATGAATTCGCGCCCGCGATTGTCCACGAGGCGTCCGCCCTCGCCCCTCATGCTCTCGCTGATGAGGAATCGCGGCGAAAGCGGATGATAAAACGCCGTGGGGTGGAACTGAATATATTCCAAATTGATGATGCGCGCGCCCGCCCGGTAGGCCATTGCGATGCCGTCGCCGCGCGCCGCATCGGGATTGGTCGTGTGGATGAAAATCTGCCCGAGTCCGCCCGTCGCCAGCACGGTTTCGCGCGCCAAGAACGGCTCCACATCGCCGGTTTCCTGTTTGAGGATATAGGCCCCGACGCATGAGGGCCGCGCATAGACGTCGTGCGGATTCGCCGAATGGCGGTCGAGCATGAGCAGATCGACCGCGGTGGCGCGCGGGATGACTCGAATGCGCGGGTGGCCGGTTACGGCGCGGATGAATGCCTGCGAAATGGCGCGCCCCGTCAGGTCTTCCGAGTGGATGATCCGCGGAACCGAATGCGCGCCCTCTTCCGTGATGTCCAGCGAGCCGTCCGCGCAGCGATCGAAGGGAACCTGGAGGCGGTCGATTAGGATTTCCTGAACGAGTTCGGGGCCGCGGCGGGCGAGCATTTCGACGGCAGCGGGCCATGCCAGACCCGCGCCCGCCTCGATCACGTCGCGCATGAGCAATTCGGCCGAGTCGTCATCGGCGCCGTGGAAGATAATTCCCCCCTGCGCCCAGGACGTGTTGCTTCCGTCGCCCGGCTCGGGGAGTTTGGAAACCAGAATGACATCCAGCCCCAAATCGGCGGCGCGCAGGGCGCAAGCGCACCCCCCAATTCCATCGCCAATTACGAGGACATCGCAATGCGTGGGCATCAGGACCCGAATTCCGGCATGTCGAAATGATAATTGAGATCGTGGAACCGGCGCCACCGCCGAACTTCGCCCCAGCAGGCCGCGACAATCGCCAGACCGCTATACACGGCGGCCTGAAAGACGCCTGGGGCCAGAAACCCACTGCCTGCAAACAGGGTTGGGCGCGCGGTTCCGCGCTCGCGCACATGCTCAAGAATAATGAAGACGGGCGAGAAGCGTTCGATCATCATGCTGGCGCCATCGAAATACGAGGATACCACGCCGAGCAGGTATCCGAGAAGAGGCAGAACCGCCCAAAAGAACCCGATGGCCGCCAGAGTTCCCCGCCCGGCCACGGCCCGGCTCAAAAAGACCGCCGTCAGGCCGCGACCCAGGAATATAAAGAACGCGAAACTGGAGAGAGTCACCAGAAAAAAGGCGTTGAGCACCGGCGCGGGAGGCGCGCCGGCCGATGCGGCCCCCGCCCATGAACGAGTCGCCAGCAACCAAAGCCCGCCCGTGGCGGCCAGAAACAAGAGCGATTCGTCCACCGGGCGAAACGCAGGGACAAGCCTCTTGATGTGCCACATCTCGTCGCCCACCTCCATCCTCCCGACGCCGAAGCAGACGGCGGCCGTGGCAAGAAGCGCCGCGGAAATCACTCCATACCAAAAGACCATCTGGTCGCTCAGAGCCGAACTCCACGACAGGCCAATCTGCGCGCCCATGACCAACGCGAATAGCAAGGCGAATTGCCAGTAGGTGAATGCGCGCTCGTCCGAACGGTAGAGTTTTCTCGCCGCGAGCAGCAGAAAGATCGCCGTGAGAAAGATCGTTCCCAGCGCAATGAGCATTCCCGGCGTAATGGCGATTCCAAACAGATACATCCCGGCGGCCGCGCCCCCGGCGCCCGCGCCCAGACCTGGCCCTCCGAAATACAGCGCCAAGGTCCGCTTCAACTGCATTCCGCCAAACACGATCAGAAAGATCACAAACACAACCACGCCCTGGGCCGAGCGCGTCCGTTCGCGCACGCTCGAAATGTAAAGCCCAAACGCGGAAAGAACGCATGAGCCGGCCAGAAGCGTCAGAAAAGAAAACACAACATCCGAAGGCGCAACGCCGCCAAACAGAAAGCACAAGCTCAGCGGCGGCAGGGCGCACAGCAGCGCCAGCGTGACGTAAAACACCGTCGAGAGAAACGATCCGAGAATATAGGACCAGGGATGAATCGTGGTTACTTTCAAAAAGTCGAAGGTCTGGCGTTCTTTTTCTGCGGTGGTCATGCCGGCTGTGACCGTGGGCGCGATGATGAGGACGAGCAGCAGCTGGATGCCGGTGATCCACGTAAAGATAGTGCGTCCGCACCGGACCATTTGTTCGAGAAAGTTTTTGCCGCTCGAAACATCCTGAATGTCGAAATCCTGGTGCGGCGTCATGGCCACCATGATCGTGAGGGCGATGATGGTCATGATGACAATGTAGGCGGACATGGCGAAAAGAAGCGCGCGCCCGCGCATCCGGCGGCGCAGTTCGCGCAACAGGATCGGATTATCGAGAAGAACAGGAAGAATATTCATCCGCGCTTAGTTTTGCCTCCGCCTCTGCCCATATCCACGCTGATTTGCATCTGTTCGAGTTGGTTTGGCCTTTTGGCGCTTCTCTCTGCCCTTGCCAGCGCGGAATGTCCGTCCAGACCGCTCTCCGCGCTTTTTCGCGACGCCCAATTGACCGGGAAACCTCGTGCGGCGTCAACGCGGAATCCGACGCACGCCAGGCGCGCAAAGTTGGCGCGGGCGTTCTGGAGTCAGGAGAAGAAGGGGAGTTTTTCCACGAAAAACACGAAAAGAACGAAAAAAGAGACGACAAAGATAGATATTCCGTTTGTCAGGGAGTGGAAGCGCCACCAGGGGGCGCGCCGGGCGTGGCGCGGATGTCTGTGTGTTGCTGGTTGCGCCCAACGTAATATGAACCGTCGGGGGCGAGGATGCATTCGTCCACCCACACGCCGCCGGGGGCGCGCGGATCGGGCCAGCGGAGCGTCAGATTTCCGCCCGGCGCAATCGACCATGTCGCTCCGCCGTTGGGATTGTTGATGCGCCCGTTGGAGAAGAACTGAACGCGCATTGGTTCGCCAAATCCCACGCGCTGCATCCAGGTTTTGCCCATCAGCCAGTTGGAATACTGCGAAACCGAGAGGGTGGAAGAAGAAGCAGCGTCCGGGGCGGGCGCGCGGCGAATGGGTTCGCCGGCGAGCGGCCAGCCGTCGGCAGACCAGTGAAGCGGGCGAATCTGCAGCGCGCTCGAAACTCCCTCGCCGATGTAATAATGATGCGCGATGAATTCGCCCGCTTGATCGCGCAGCAATCCGCAGTGCCCCGGTCCCGCCACGCGTCCGTGCGAAGCCAGCAACAGCGTTCCGCCGCCATCGAGCATCGGCCTTCCGGCGCAATCGGAGTAAGGGCCAGTGATTTCGCGTGAGCGCCCGACGCGAAGATTGTAGGTGCTCCGCGTGCCCTGGCAGCATTGGTCATAAGAAACGAACAAATAATAGTATCCGCCATGATAGATAAGGAATGGCGCTTCAATAGCCGTCGAGCCGGGATTGGCCGCGATGGGAAAAATCGCCGGAGGCGCTCCGGCGGGCGGTTTGCCCGTGGACGGATCGAGCGGGGTGATCTTGATGCCGCTCCAGAACGATCCGAAACAAAGCCACGGATGCCCCTTGGCATCGAGCGTGAAATTGGGATCGATCGCATTGAAATCGCACGCGCCGCCGGGACTCGATTCAATCACCTTGCCGCGGTCGATCCAAAGATAGCGCGAATTGGCGGGATCGAGCGTGACGTTGGTGGCGAGGCCGATCACAGAGTGTTGTTTGCCGAATGTGGAAACGCTGTAATAGAGTTGGAAGCAGCCGTTGAAGTAACTGATGTCTGGCGCCCAAACATCGAATGCGCCCGGAACGTCCGCAATGGCCCAGGATGGGGCCTTTTGCGAAAAGACGCGCCCGGCCAATTGCCAGTCAAACAAGTTGGACGACTTGCGCATCGGAACGCCCGCGCCCGTCGAGAACATGTAAAACGCGCCGCCATCGCGGATCAGGACGGGATCATGCACGCCGCGCACATCGCCGGTTTGCGCCGGGAGAGGCGGCGGAAAAACCAAGACGGCGCAAAGCAAAATGCTAAAATTGAAGGAATTGGCATGGCGTGATTTGAAAATGCAGGACATGCGGGCGAAACCTCCGGGCGGCGGGCGCAATGGCTCCGTGCGAACGCTGGAGGCATCCTGGTCTCTGGCGGAGAGCCGCATCAAGACGGAAACGGATTGCCAGCAGGGGGCTGCCCGGAAAGGATTGGCCCCCGCCGGGTGCCGCAGAAAGACTCTGGCGCCTGAAACCTTCCGGAAAAACATCAGAGAATCTTGGACGGGACGTCCAAGCCACCGGAAATCCTGGGCAAGAGGCCCAAGCCACCTGATAGTATCGCTTTGGCGCTTCTTGTTCCAATAGACGGACCTTTCTCGCAATGATCTCAAACGAATACCTTGCCGAACAATTCCGTTCTGTGTTTTCGCAAGCGCCGCAATGGATTTCGCGCGCGCCAGGACGCGTGAACCTGATCGGAGAACATACGGATTACAATGGCGGATTTGTGATGCCAGCGGCGATCGAACGCGACACGCGCATGGCGGCGGCGCTCAATATCGCCCCCAACACCCCACCTTCGGCCTCCCACACCGCCAAAGCCCACGCACGACCCACACCTCTCCACCAAGTTGCG
>CAYUNT010000005.1:0-53510 GCA_964446285.1 uncultured Candidatus Sumerlaeota bacterium
GCGCTTGGCCCCTCCCGCGCGAAATACCCCAGCCGCCCAAACGGGGGGGGGACGTGGGGGAGGGGGAGCGGGCGCGGGATTGTGTCCAGCATAATATAACGGCCCCTTCCGCGTGGCGTTTCGGCGCGAGTTGGAATGCCTGGTTCTTATTCCTCAATTTCGCAAGGACGAACTCTATGTCCATGAAACCCTTCGGATTCAAACGCGGCGCGGCGCGGCGGCGTCTGACGGCCCTTTCGGTTGTTCTGGTTCTGCTGTTGGCGTCGATGGCGCTGCTGGCGCATGCAGCCCCGAAAAAGCCGCAATCCCTCTCCGAGGATGAGCAATTTTACCGGTTCATCGAAGTGGCGGGCGAGGTCTATAAGGACATTCGCTCGGATTTCGTGGATGAAGTGCCTCCGCAGAAGATTCTCGAAGGGGCCATCCGCGGCATGTTCCTTGTGCTCGATGAACACAGCAGTTATCTCGACCCGGATTCGCTTTCACAGTTGGAAAAGGACACGGAGGGGGAATTTTCCGGCATCGGGATTCACATCACGCTGCGCCAGGGGATTCTGACCGTGATTGCGCCAATTCCGGGAAGCCCCTCCGCGCGCCTGGGCATTCGTCCCTGGGACCGCATCATCGAAATCGAAGGGCAAACGACGGAAGGGATTTCGCTGCAAGATGCGGTTCGCAAACTGACCGGCCCTCCGGGAACGCAAGTAAGCATCAAGATTTTCCGCCAAGGCGAATCCGAGCCGATTCCCTATACTGTCACGCGCCAGGTGATCAAAATCGACAGCGTTCACTGGCAGATGTTCGATGACGGCATCGGCTATATCCGCCTTGCGAAATTCAGCGACTCGACTTCGCCGGACATGAAGAAAGCCATCGCGGAATTGAAGGAAAAAGGGATGAGAGGGTTGATCCTCGACCTGCGTTTCAACTCGGGCGGATTGCTGCGCGAGGCCATTGAGGTTTCGGAATTCTTTGTTCCGAAGGGCGAAGTGATTGTATCGACCAAGGGGCGCAAGAAGGGCCAGGATCGTGAATATATGTCCAAGACTCCGCCCATTGTCGAAGTGCCGGTGTTTGTGCTCGTGAACGAGGGGACGGCGTCGGCGTCCGAAATCGTTGCCGGGGCGATTCAGGACCTGCGGTTGGGGGTCGTTATGGGGCCGGAGATCGACGGCAAGGCGCTGAACACCTTCGGCAAAGGTTCGGTGCAAACCATCGAGGAACTGAAGCACTCGATAGCGGTGGATGACCAAGGCAACGAGATGGCAAACGCGATCCGCCTGACCACGGCACGCTATTACACGCCGAGCGGGCGTTCGATTCATGGCAAGGGAATCAAACCGGATGTCAGCATCCCTGTGCCGGCGGATTTCGAAGTCGGCCTCCTTCGCCACGGCATGATTGGTGACCCGAGCACTATCGAACCCGGCACCGAGGTCCCTAAGGACGACCAGGCGACTACACAGCCCTCGCCAACGCAGGAATCTGAGCCGACAGAGGAACCCGAGCCGGCTGCAACTCCCGAGGAAACACCAAAGGCGGAGCAAGGCGCCCCGACGCCTACTCCCGATCCGGATTTCTACAAGAAACTCCTGCCGAAACCCAAAAAAACAAAAACCGAAAAGAAAGACACGTTCCAGGATGTCATGCTGGATCAGGCGCGCCGGGAATTGAAGGTTTATTTGATCCTCCGGCAGGCCAGCCGCAATGCGGCCATCCCGGCGTTGGAATCGGCTTCCTCTGGCGCAACGCACAAGACTGGGGCGTTGGGCATTACAACCGAAAAAGGCAAGGACGAGAAGAAGTAAAAGGGGTTGCGAGTTGTGGGTTGTGGGTTGTGAGTTGGAAGAGAAGGCGCGGACGGGGAGTGGGGGGGGAGAATAAGAGCCTATCCTGAAACCCGCTAAAGAATCTTGGACGAGACGTCCAAGCCACAAGAGGTTTTCAGATCGGCTCCAAGTTGGGGATTGTGAAATCGGGCGGACTGACGGACCATACATAAGCCGGCGAGATTCGGTCCGGGCGCCGGCGGAGCAGAACGCGAATCCTTGATTGAACTGGCGGTTCAGGCTGCCGGCGGATGCGTTTGCCCGATGCCCGGATGGCCAACAGGTCGAAACTTGGCGATTCATGGCATTTCACTGGTTCGATGATTTGCAGGACCTGAGCGGCGCTTTGCATCTTCACACCGTGAAGAGCAATGGCGCGGGAACGATTGTGGATGTTGTTTCGGCGGCGCAGCGTGCCGGGCTTTCCTTTATTATCATCACAGACCACAGCATCCCCAGCCGCGGAGCGGAAGAAGAACCAGAGGCGGAAGGATGGCACGAAAACGTGTTCGTCCTCGGGGGCGAGGAGGTGAGCCTGGGCAGCGCCCGGTTCATCATCCTGGGTCACCGGGGGGCGCTCGACGGATCGAAGCCGATTGCCGAGGAACTGAGAGAAGCCCGCTCGCGCGGAGGCATCACGGTGGCCGTGCCGCCCGAGGACACGACGGCGCAATTGCCCGTTCCCGCGGCGCTGGCGGCAGTGGTCGGGGATACGCCGAAGATTGTTGAGAAAGAAAATCAGGTGGATTTGCCCATCGAGGCGATCGATGGCTGGGAATTCTGGTGCGGACTGGAAGATTGGGCGCGGGGGCGCATGGATCGCTCGCCGATGACCGATCCGTTCACGCGAGTGGAGCATGTGGGGCTGCGGGGTCCGCGGCGGGGGGCGATGCGCATGTGGGACGCCCTGAGCCGCCAGAGCCGGATTTTCGGTTTTGCGGGATTGAACGCGCATGGCCGCAGCTGGAGCACGACGGCCCCGGGCGCGGCGCTGCCCTACGAAACGCTTTTCAAATCGCTGGGAACGCATGTGCTCGTTCCGCCGCTTCCGGTGGGCGATAGCGCGGCGGCCCGGACGCTGCTCCTTGATGCGCTTCGCGCCGGGCGGTTCCATACGTCGCATCGCTCGATTGCGCCGCCGGAGGGATTCCGCTTTGTGGCGGAAATTCCCGGCGCGGAACCGTGCCTCGAGGGCGGGCAAGTTTCTTATCATCCGCGGGCGCGGATTCGCGTCCGGCTTCCGCAGCAGGCGGCGATCAAACTGATTCACAACGGATCGCTGCTTTTTACGGCGGAAGGGCGCGAATTGGATTTCCCCGTGGTGGGGCCGGGCGTGTATCGCGGCGAGGCCTGGCTCGATCGCCATCCCTGGATTTACAGCAATCCAATCTGGTTCACCCCGCCAACGCCTGAGGAAATGGAAGCGGTGAGAAGCGCGGAACGCCAGCGCGTCCAGGAGGAAGCCCAGAAGAACATGGGAGACATCCTGGATTGGGCCACCTGAGCCACCACCGGCGGCGTCCGAACTCTTGCGCCGCCCGGACGCGCAACGTCCGGAGGGATGCGGCGGTGGGGATGGCGCTGGTTTGCCTGGCAATCGCTGCGATGGCGGCCTGCGGCGGATGCTCCAGCGAAAAATCTAGGCGCGAAAAAGAAAATCGGGCGCTTCAGGCCGCGCGCGAACGCGAACTTCAAATTCAGGCGGCGGCGGCGCGGGCGCGCGAGGCAGAGGCGGAAGCGGCACAGATCGAGGCCGTGCTCGCGGTTCTTTTCGAAGAAAGCCGCGCGGCCACCGAGCGCGTGGAAGTAAACCTTCCGGATGGAGGAACGACCGCGGCTCTGCGGCGGCGTCCGCTGCCGATTGCAAAGGAACGCACACCTGCGCTGCCCGCGCGACTTTCGCCGCTCGAAAAACTGGCTTCGCCCGTTCGCATTGCGCTCGATTCGCCCGCCGCGTTTGACTGGGCGCCTGGAGCGGAAGGCAAATTAATCGCCGCGAACAAGGATGGAATATGGGTTGTTGACGCGGAAACGAGCCGCGTGACGCAATGGATTCCGCCCGAGAAAAATTTCACACCGCAGCAGGTTTTATCGAGTCCGCGCGGCTGGGTCCTTTTCGCGCAGCCGGGGCGCGCGGCCGCGGCGCGATGGCCGGGGGAAGGGGAATTGATATTTGCTCCACCACAGGTCCGGCTCAACTACGCCGCATGGAACCCGCGAGGAGATAAGGTTGTCTGCATATTAGAATATCTGCATTTCGGATCGCCGGTGCCTAGGCTGGGAATGCCGGATTCTGAAAGTGAAGGGGCGGCGGCGGCAGCGGCGGAGTCGCCAGAGGCAATCCGCATCGAAGCCGCCGAATGGAATCCTGCCACAGGCGCTGTTGAACCGTTGCGCGAGCCGCCGCTCGGATCGATGGCCTGGGTCGCGGGCGACACGACCTCGGGGCGCTGGATCGGGCTGGCGAAAGCCCCCGGGCAGTTCGATCCCTTTCCCGCCGCGCTGCTTGCCTGGAACGCCGAAGCGCGCGCGTGGGCTCCTGCATCGGCCGCGGGCGAATGGACCGATGCGGCGCCGTCGAGCGCGCTGGTGGCTGTCCGTGGCAGTGGCACCAAGGGCGGCGAGGAGAATGGCGCGGTGCGTAGCGTTTGGATTCGACGTCAGCGTCCGCGGCGTCAGGCGGGACGGCCCTGGATGCAGGCATCCGCGGCAAGCGGAGGCGAAAAACGCGCATGGGAAAAACTGGGAGCGCGCGGCGCGATTCCTTTGTCGGAAAATGATATTGAGCGAATCGCCGTGTCTCCGGGCGGTGAATGGCTGGCGTTTTCCATGCCGGCCAGCGGAGCCGCGGGCGAATCGAAATACAAACTGCAAATTGCCCCGGCAGAGGAAGTGGGCCGGGAAGCCGCGCACCTGAATCTGGCCGCGCGAGAAACCGAGCGCCGGGCCGCCGAGGCGCAATTTGTGGAATCTCTGCTCGCGCCGTGGAAATCCGCTTGTTTGGCTCCCGCCGGACAAGGACCGCTGGCGCCTGAATCCGCCAAGGCTCTCCGCGCGCTCGACGCCGCGTTCGCCGATGCGGCGCGGAAGGCTTTCGGCATCAACCCAGATCACACGCTCGCTTCGCTCGCGGAACTGGACGATTGCCTGGACCATTGCGGCAGCGCGCTGGACGGCGAAGAGGCGGCGGAGGCCGTGTCGGCGGCGCTGGGCGCTTATTACGGCGAAACTCTAGCGCAAGCGGCGGGGGCGCAGTGGGAATTGACGTCGTGGCCGCCAGATGTGGCCGCGCCCGAACAGGATATTTCCTCGACGGATGATTTCCTCTATACGCTGCACGCGCCATTTTCCGCGGCGGCGCGGGCGGTGTCCGAGCGCATGTCTCTGGCGGAAGCCGCGCGCCAATTGGCCACGGAATGGCCACGCCCGATCTTCCTCGTGAACCGGCCCGCCACGGACTCAAACGAGGTCTTGCGCCGATTGCTTGGGGATGCCGCGAATGCGCCGGAAATGCAGCCCAACCCCGCTCCGGATATAACAAAAACCGTATCCGAGGCGGAGGCTAACGCCGCAATTCGCGCCTGGCTCGATTCCTTCCCGCAAAATCAGTGGGTGATTCTGGGCGCGCTTCTTGAACCCAACGCCGGACGGGGCGACAAAGCCGCCAAAGGCGCGCAGGAAAGCGGCAACCGCAAAGGCAATGCGGCAAAGGCAGCCGCGGGACACACGCCTTTGTGGATGCTGGCAGCGGCGCTGGCACACCGGCGTCCCGAAAGCCCGCGCGCGTTTGTCTTGCTCGGGCAGACATTCGGAGCAGCTGAACAAACCCGGCACGCGCTTGCGGCGCATTTGCAGGCGGCGCGCATGGACCCGGCCAGCGCGGAATTCGCTGTCGCGGTGGCGCGTGCGGCGCTCGACGACGCCCAGTTTGACCTTGCGGCACAATGGTTTTTAGCGGCGCGCCGCCTCGATGCGGATGGCCGATGGCGCGATGTCATCAACGCGGCGCTCGAAGGCCTGGGCGCGCAATGCTCTCCCGCTCCTCCAAACCATCCTTTTTCTCCTGTCCCTTCCGCTCCTCTTCCCGCCGCCACTCCCCAATTCGGGAACCATATAAAGTAACAGTTCCTTCCAGCGATTTCCTTTCGTTGGCCCGCAAACCTATAGAATGCTGAAGCATGAACTGCGAATTTGCGTCAAAACACCGAGGTGCACCTTCCTCGATGACACTGGGCTTGTCTGGGATTGAGGAAAAGCCTATAGGAGCAGATTGAACAGGGGCAGAATGGGAATTTGCAAAGCCCGCGCCGCCCGTGTCTCGTCCGTCCGCTGCAGGCCCACCGCTTATTCGCTGTCCGTTCGCAGTCCATCCATTGCCTTCCCGCGGCATGGCCAGCGCCTGCACCTATCCCCGCATAACGCGCAAATCGCATGAGCCGGATTCTTATTGTTGAAGATCATGACCTGAGCCGCGAGCTGCTCGTGCAGCTGCTCATTGAACGCTATGAGGTTGATGTGGCGAGCAACGGCGCGGAGGCGCTTAAGCATGTCGATGCGTCGCCTCCGGATCTCATTTTGCTCGATCTGACTTTGCCCGTGCTCGATGGATGGAGCGTGGCGCGCCGCCTCAAAACCCAGACATCCACTCGCACCATTCCGATCCTTGCCCTCACAGCCCACGCCATGGCCGGAGACCGCGAGTCCGCCATCGAGGCCGGATGCGACGACTATATGGCGAAGCCCATTGACGAGGAGCGGCTGTTCGCCCTCATCGATTTCTTTCTGCGGCGCCCGCGCACGCCCGCAAGTGACGTTGCGCCCCCCGCGTCTCCCGCGCCCGACCCCCGATGACAAATCCTCTTCCCTTTGTGTCTTTGTGACATTGTGGTTACTTAACCAGGCAATCCAGAAATCATGCCCATGCGACCGCCCGAAGAAACCCTCGTCCTTGTTGTGGACGACCACGCGTTGAATCTCGAGCTCCTGCGCCAGGACCTCGGCGAAGCGGGCTATCGCGTCTCAACGGCGCGATCAGGTCCGGAGGCGCTTGCCCAAATCGAACGCGAACCGCCGCACATCGTGTTGCTCGACATCATGATGCCAGTGCTTTCGGGGCTGGAGGTTCTGCGGCGCCTGCGCGCGACGCCCGCCACCGCGGACCTGCCCGTGATCCTTGTCACGGCCAAAAGCCAGTCGCGCGACGTCGTCGAGGGCCTGCGCGCCGGAGCGAACGACTACGTCACCAAGCCGATCGACCGCGACGTGCTCCTCGCGCGCATGGAAACGCACTTGCGTATCAAATCGCTCCAGGAAGAAGTCGAGGCGCGAAACGAACGCATTCGCCGAGACTTGCAGGAGGCGCGCCGTCTTCAGATTTCGCTCATGCCCGATGAGCAGGCGCTCGAAAGCCTCAGCGGATCCTATGGGGTGCGGCTGGCGGCCTGCAACCGCACAGCGGAAATCGTCGGCGGGGATTTTTGGGATGTGCTCAACGTGGCCGACGGGTCGCTGGGGCTGATCCTGGCGGATTTTCGCGGAACGGGATTGCTGGCCGCGCTGAACACATACCGGCTGAAAACATTCCTCCATTCGGCGTGCGCGGGCATCTCGAATCCCGGACTGGCGATGGCGCGCCTCAACGCCCATTTCGCACGCGATCCGGCAAGCAAAAACCTCGCCACGTGCCTCTACGGACTATTTGCGCCGCGCGAACACCGCATGTCGCTCGCCGTGGCGGGGCATCCCTCGCCGCTGTTGTTCCGGCGGCGCGAAGACCGCGTGACGGCGCTGGCGGGCGGCGGACACGCGCTCGGGCTGTTTCTGGAATCCGATTTTCAGGAATACGACATCGCGCTCGATAAGGGCGATGTGCTGCTGTTTTTCACAGATGGCCTGATGAACCTGCCGGATCGCAATGGCGAAGCGCTTGGGGCGCCGCGCCTGCACACGCTGCTTCACGCCGCAGGACCCGAGGGCGCGCGGCCAGTGCGCGATAACCTGCTCGATGCCATCAATGAACGCCTCGGCGACGCCCCCCCGCCCGATGACCTGACCTTCATCGCGCTCGAGCTGGTGGATTGAGCGGAAATGGGACGATTAAGACCTATTATACCAAATTCCCTGGATTGTGTTCCCAATCGCCTGTCATGGTTTTTGCGAGAAGGGGGACAACCGTGACTGGCGATTTCTTGTTGGTGTCTCGGTAACCCAGGGCGGCGCTCCTGCCTGCCGCAGGCGGATTGCTTGCCTCGGGCTGAATTCTGTTGCTCATTCAGAGCAAATTCGGGGAACGGAATTTCGTGAAATTGGCATAATAGAATACGGGGATTGGGAAGATAGGAACATCCTTCTGCTTTCTGTTATTTATATCATGTGGAAAGGAGAATTACGGGCGCCTTGCGGGTGGGCGAACGGTAGGGATTTGATTGGGGGAGATGGGGGTGACAGGAGGCTTGCTCGAAGCGCCGCCACGTGGGCCAGAAGCGGAAGGAGGCGGCCAGGCGGCGGGAGTTGGGCGCGCGCCACCTGATGGGGGCCACGTTGGATTTCCGCCCGGGGACGATGGATTGCCGCCAAGCCGGTTGGTGGGGAGCGCGGCCGGGGCGAGGTTCGCCGGGTGCTTGCGGCCGCATTTGGGACACATCAAATACGGCACCATCAGGTTGGCTGGGACTTTGATGGCCAGTCCGCACTGGCATTGCAGAACGCGGACTCCGTTGAGTGTGTCGATAAATCGCGTGACTTCGCGCGCATGATCGGCAACGCCGCCGCCCATTCCAGGCACCATTCCAGCCGCCACTCCATATCCCGGCGGCGCTCCGAATCCGGGCGCTGCGCCGCCGCGTTCGGGAACGGCGGCGAATCCGGCAGCCCCGCCAGCGGCAGGCGCCAATGAAGAAGGACGCGAGTGCGGAGCCTCGTGATCCCAGGCGGCGGCGCCTCCCGCAAGAACCGCTGCGCCTGTGGCAATCCCAGCAACAGCTTTTTGCGCGGCGGCGGCTGGGCCGGTGGTGGCGGGCGGGCCGGCGGGTCCGGCGTAATACGGCGCGCGTTTGGCCACGTGCGCATCGGCGCTCATAGAGGCGCGGGCGGCCAGGCTCGCACGCTCGCCTTCGATCGCCCGGTAAGCCGCCTCGTAATCGGCGAGTCCCGCGCCCGCCATTGAACGCAAAATTTTAATGCGCTTGTCGGTCGAGGGGTGCGTGGAAAATATCCCTCCGCCCGAAACCGCCTGGCGCGGATTGATGATGAAAAGCGGCGTGAGAATCTGGCTGTCTTTATCGAGAGGACCGGCGCCGGGGGCGATTTTTTCGAGCGCGCCCGCCAAACCCTCGGGGTATCGCGTGAATCGCGCGCTCGATGCGTCGGCCAGATATTCGCGCTGGCGCGAACAGGCAAAATAGAGCAGCCGCGCGATAATCGGCGCAAGGATCGCCAGGACAATCGCCACGGCAAAGATGATGAGCATAATTTGCCCGCCGTTTTTGTTTTCTCGCGATGACGACGAGGAAGAGCGCCGTCCGCTGTAGCGCAGCGAACGCCAGAAAATCTCGCTCAGCAGCGCGATTGTGCCCACCATCACGGCGGCGAGAGTCATATAACGAATGTCGAAATTGACGATGTGGCCGATTTCGTGCGCGATCACGCCCTGGAGTTCGTCGCGGTTGAGGCGTTTGAGGAGGCCCGTCGTTACGGCCACCGAGGCATGGCGCGGATGGCGTCCGCAAGCAAAGGCATTGGGCGAGGAGTCGTCGATCACAAACACGCGTGGCATCTGCCCGAGGCCCGAGGCGATGGTCATTTCCTCGACGACGTTCCACAGTTGCGGCGCGTCGGATTTTTGTATTTGGCGCGCTCCGGCGGTGGCGAGCAGGATCGAATCGCCGCCGAACCACGCTGCGTTGAATTGAATGATCCAGGCGATGAACGCGATGCCGATCCCGAAAATCGGTCCCTGACGGGGTTCGATGGTTGCGCCGATCGCCGCCCCAAGGACGAGCGTCAGGATGCCCATTATCACGAGGAGCACGAGCGAGCGGCGTTTATTTTGCGCTATGGCTTCCCACATATCGGCATCGTTCGCGCTGAAAGCGCCACAAGGAAATAGCCCAGGGCAAGCGCAGCGCCGCCCTGGGTGGCAGGTCCCCTATTGTCCAAGCCCTGAAAGGGCGAAAGGATGTCCCGCATGCAAGTGCCCTCCCGTCTCAATCCCATACATACCGCTCATCATACGCAACGCCATATTCCTCCAAAAACCGCCTGAATTCTTCCTGAAAGGTCATTTTTCGGTGATGCGATTCCTGATTCAACACATACCGCCGCACTGCCTCCAATTTTGAGGCGCTTACGGAAAACGCGCCGTATCCAGCCTGCCAATAGAACCGTCGCAGCTCCGATCTTTGGGATTTCAACCATTTCGATGAGGATTTTTTAATCTCCTCCACCACCTGGATGAGGGCAATTTTCCGAGACTGGCTATAGAGAAGATGAACATGATCTGCTACGCAGCCAATGGCCAGCGAGGGTGAGTCAAAGGTGCGCAAAATACCCCCCAAATAAGCGCGAAGAGATTCATGGAGCGATGAATCCAATGCCGGAGCGCGGTTTTTAGTGGAAAAGATCAGATGCGTGTAAATTTGCGCGAGCGACTGCGGCATGGGATGAAATCCTTTCGCCCTTTCAGGGCTGGGGATTTGTGGGGTGGCGTTCCCAGGGCGGCGCTTCGCTTGCCCTGGGCTTTTTCCTTATCGCGCCCTTGGCGCTCCTGATTTGTGCGCCCTTAGGGTAAATCCATTGGGCTACCTTTGAAATAGAGAGGATTTCCTCTTTCTTTTTCGCGCCTTTGACGCTCCTTGAGGAGAAAAGGCCGGGGCCGAAGAGCATTCGTTATTTCCAGAAGAGAATTTCAGGCGGGTTTTTGGGTTTCTTGCCGAATGGTTCTTTCGGCGTGCCGATTATCAATGGGGCGGCCACCTTGTATTCGGCCGGAATGCCGTATTTCGCCTTGGCTTCGGCGGTGTTGAGATAATGCGTGGCGAATCCGATGAAACATGTGCCTAGGCCCATCTCGCGCGCGGCGAGCATGAAATTCTGCGCGGCCTGGCGGCAATCCTCGGCCGGGCAAGGCCCCTCGGGTTTGGCGAGAATCAGAACGAGCGTCGAGGCGTTGTAGAAGATGTTGAAATCGGGGTCTTCGAGCATCTCGCGGTATTTGTTCATGGGCGCGGATTTTTTCATGCCCGCAAGCAGCGCTTTTTTGGCGATGTCGGAAATTTTCTTCAGCTCCGCCTTGTCTTGAATGACGGCGAATGCCCACGGCTGCGAATTCATCGCGCTCGGGGCCTGCACGGCGGCGTCGAGGAGCGTGAGTATCGTTTTTTTGCCAACGCGCTTGGCGGCGTAATCACGAACCGACCGGCGGGAATAGAGAACATCGAGCAATTCCACTGGGGTCTCTCCTTATTATTTCACCGCAGAGGCGCAGAGGACGCAGAGAAATTCTGCTCTCCATCTTTCTTCTCCGCGTTCTCCGCGTCTCTGCGGTGAATTTTTCTTCGTTTTTCTTCCTCTTTCTTCCTAGAACTTCACCTGCGGGGCTTCGCGTTCGGCTTCGTTTGCCACCTGGAAGAACGGCTCGGCGGCGAATCCGAACATCCCGGCAAACACATTGGCCGGGAAGCTTTGCACCTTTGTGTTATAGGTCATCACGGAATCGTTATAGAACTGGCGCGCGAATCCGATCTTGTTTTCCGTCGAGGTCAGTTCCTCCTGCAACGCGAGGAAATTCTGGTTCGCCTTGAGGTCGGGATACTGTTCGACCACGACCATAAGGCGGCTGAGCGCCTGCGTAAGTTCGCCTTCCGCCTGGATTTTGGACGACACGCTCGGGGCCTGCACGGCCTGGTTGCGCGCGCGCACGACGTTTTCGAGCGTGGTTTTTTCGTGCCCCGCATAGCCTTTCACGGTTTCGACCAGGTTGGGAATCAGGTCGTGGCGGCGTTTGAGTTGGACATCGATTTGCGACCATGCGTTTTTCACCTGGTTGCGCAGCCGCACGAGTCCGTTATACATTCCCGCCAAAACCGCAGCCAGAACCACAAGAATTCCTATCACTATCAATACGGACCACATGGGGGGGTCTCCTTTTCACCGATCGGAATCGAAGATGCTCCCGGATTGGAGGAATCGGGAGGTGATGCAGGGAGAAGATCGTAGCGATGGAGATCGGCCAGGAACCGCGCGACAGCAGCCGCCTCGCCCTCGCCATGCGCGGCGCTCTGCACGAGGGTTTCGAGTTCGCCCGGATCGAACCACACGCCGTGTCCGCGCGGGCAGCGATCGAGGACAATTTCGCGCGGTGGAGCGGGGGGCGCGGGGATGGAAGAAACCGCAGAGGACGCGGAGAGCGCAGTTGAATCCGCGGAGTCCGGAGCAGAGGAGGACGGAAGCGCGCCCGTGGGCAAAGCAAGCGCAACGCGGATAATCTCCAGGCGGCGAGTGCATCGCGGGCAGCGCCGGTGGGACTTGTTTCTCCGGCCGCCTTGCGCGGCGCTTGCCAGAGCCTGGGTGAGCGGCCCCGGGTCCAATACTCCCGCGCGCCGCGCAATCCATTCGAGTTCGCCCGAATCGAGCCAAGTGCCTCCGCAGACCATGCAGCGGTCGATCTCGACACCCTCCCAATCCAGCCCGATGAGCGGGTTGTCCCATTCGCAGGTCTGGCCGCAGTATCGGCAGCGGTGCTCGGATTGGGAGATTGCCACGATGAAATGCCAATAAGCCGGGCGTATTGGGGGCCACCGAAAAGTAGCGCGGCGGTCCTGAGAAGCCTTTCATCCAATACGATTCCGGCTTGCCCGCCTCATGTCAAGCCTATGCGGAGCGGCGGCGAATAAACAGGCGCATCTGGACACTGTTGCATACAGTTCGTAGTTCACGCTTCAGCGTGCCATCAGTCAGCAAGCAAACTAAAGTTTGAACTACAAACATCTTACTGGCCGCAACAGTGTCCAGATGCGCCCCGAATAAACCCAAGCCTTCATACCATTCTCTGTTCCCGCATTACTGCGTTCCCATTGGACCCATGCGCACGATGTCGCCGGGGCTGATGGTTCCGTTGGTTGGGTCATACATGATAAACGGCATGACGTTCCAGATTCGGTTGGGGCCGCACGAGTGCAGGAAATAATCCATGCGCTCGACGTCTCTCCAGATGTGTCCGTAGGTTTCCGCCGGGACGTTTTTGGAGGTGGTGGCGCGGTCGCGGTATTCGTATCCGAGGAGCGAAATTCCGGGATTGAAGTCATAGACGCCGACGCCAAAGGCATCGCGCGGAATGCTGGTCACATAAGCCATAGGAGTGGTCAGAACATTCAGCGGGTGATCGAGAAGCATGTCTCCAATGGCGCTGATGGGATACGCGCCGTTATCGACATGATACGACTCGATGGCGCCGGCAAGTGTGCGCATATCGGATTTAACGCGGGCGGTTTTGCCGCGCGTTTGCGCTTCGAGGTAGTTCGACGCGCCGATGGCCGCCAGGATGGAAATTATCGCCACAACAATCAGGAGTTCGATCAGCGTGAAGGCGTGTTTGGAGTTCATGGCAGTCTTCCTTTCTGAGAAGAGATGGAGAGAACCGGGGGCGGCGGATTGGCCGGGGAGAACGCGGGAAGGTGAATGCGCCGGATGCGAGTGCGGAGCCTCGCGGTCCCAGAAGCGAGCGCATGGGCGCGGCTGATGCGACGGTATGCGTGCGCCGGATGCGAGTGCGGAGCCTCGCGGTCCAAAAGGAGTGGCCGGCAATATGAGCGCGCTTACCACCAGATCGTGTGGTCGCCGTCGATGATGAGGCGTCCGTCTTGCGCGCGGACCAGCGCCATCTTGATCGTCTTGTTCGGGAAGCCGGGGAACGAGACCTTGACCGGAATGAGCGGGAAGTTCGGAGCGGACGGATTCGCCTCGGGGTTGCCAATCGCGGAGGGCGGCTCGGGCGTCCATTTTTCGCAATACGGGCTGTAGTCATCCGCTATGCTTCCCGGGCAAAGGAGCGTCAGGCGTTCGTAGTCCTTGCGGCGGACGGCTCCCCAGAAATCCAGAACGAGTTCGCGCTCGGTTTTCGGCCAGGTCGCAATCTGCGCGTGGCCCTTTTCCATGGCCTGATTATAGGCTTGGGCGCGTTTGTCGGGCGTGGCGGCTTCCTGCGGCTTGTCCGTGCGGTAGGAATGCGCCCTGCCGCCCGCGTGCTTGTAGGCGATTGCGCCCGCGGCGGCCGCCAGGATTACCGCAATCGCCACCATGAAGAACTTCGATCCGCTGGCCGGAGAAGAGGGAGATGCGGAAGATTTGGATGAGCTTGCCTGAGAATACATGGTCGTGTCTCCTTGAGTTTGTCTTTGGGCGGAGGGCATATCGCGTCCGCACAAACGCATAGAATAACGGAAGGATCAGCAAAGAAAGCTCCGCATTGGCCAGCGGCGGGAAATGGCCGGGGAACCGGGCGAACGGTCTGACGCCGGACGCGAACGGATGCCGGAAGCGCCTCCCAACGCCCCCAAAGGCCGCCAAAGCCACTCGCGCCCGTTTTATGACCGCTCGCGCAATTCCCCCTCGCTCCGCCCGTCGGAATCCGCCAAAATCGCGCCATGAACATCGAATCCACGCCGCCATCCTCCGCCTGTGCCGCCTGCCGCCAAAAGCCCTATACAGGACTTTTCAGAATGCTTCGCCTCGTCGGGCGGCGGCAGTGGCGGCTCTGGCCCGCCATCTGGATTACGGTGAGTTGCGCGGTCCGCGACCCCTATCGAATCGCGATTGGCTCTTTGTGTTCGCTTGGATTCGCCGCCGCCACCGCCATTCAATATAAAGATTACGTGATGAATATCCTCATCGCCCTGTTTTTCGGCGCGGCAATCACGTTCGCCTCAACAATACCCTGGCGGCTTCGCATCGGCCCAAGGCGGCCGGCGGGAGTAGCGCGTTTATTGATCGTGAACGGCACGCTTTCCGTGGTGGCGGGCCTGTTATCCTTTTTCCTCTCGCTGACCACGGCTTCTTTGATTGTGAAGGGCTGGACGCATACGCTCCACATCATGCGCTATTTCATTGAGCCTACCGCTTGGGGATTGCTTTTCCCAATTGCCGGAATGCCCCTGGCGATAGCGGAGGAGTTCGACCGCATCGGCGTGCGGAGCGAAAACAAGCGACGCCGAATGGAACAATTGGCCGAGGCGGCGCGCCTGGCCGCTTTGCGCGCACAGATCAATCCGCATTTTTTCTTCAACGCACTGAACTCGATCGCGGCGCTGATCCCGACCGACCCGGCCAGCGCCGAACGCGCTGTCGAATTGCTCGCCACCGCGCTGCGGCCCGTCCTCACGCGCAATCAGCCGATGCTCAACACGCTCGAAAGCGAAATGGACGTGGCGCGCGCCTATGGCGAAATCGAGCGGCTGCGCCTGGGCGACCGCCTCGACTTGCGCTTCGACGCCGCGCCCGGAATCGGAAGCGTTCTTATGCCGAGCCTCTGCCTGCAGCCGCTGCTCGAAAATGCCATCGTCCATGGCGCGGCTCGGTCGCGCGAGCCGGTTCGCATCGAGGTGCGGGCACATGCCAGCGGCGAACACGGAACCCTCATTGAAATCCGAAACGCCCCGGCGGACCGTTTCGACAGCCTGGATTCGATGAATTTGCAGCCTGTGGTCTCGCCCTCGGGCCATGCTGTGCATAATATCGATTCGCGGCTGAAAGCGCTTTTCGGAGGGGAGGCGGGGTTGCGCGTGCGCGCGGATGCCGGCCTCTCCCACAAGTCACCTTCCCCCGCTCACAACTCACAACCCACAACTCACAACTCACAACCCATAACTCCCCCCCAATCGGAGTGGAACAAGCGCGCTGACGGCGGCGCATGCGCCATTGCTGAAATCCTCATCCCGCCCGGCGGCCCCAACGAATTCGCCCGCCGGTTGCTCAAGGAGCAGGGTCATGACGCCTAAGCAGCCATCCTCTCCTTCTCCGTCGCCCGCCCCTTCACCCCTTCCGGATTGCGCTGCATTTCCGGCGCAGAAAATCAGCGTCCTGATTGTGGATGATGAGCCGCTGGCCCGCGCGCGCGCGCGGCGGATGCTCGAACGCCTGGACGACATTCAAATCGCGGGCGAGGCATCCAGCGGACGCGAAGCAATCGAGATGATCGAACGCGAACAGCCCGACGTGGTTCTTCTGGACATCCAAATGCCCGGCATTGACGGCCTGCGCGTGCTCGAAGCGCTCGACGATCCCCCAGCGGTGATTTTCTCGACGGCATTCGAGCATCATGCCGTTCGGGCCTTTGAACTCGACGCGGTGGATTACCTGCTCAAGCCGTATTCAACCGAGCGGCTTGACAAGGCGCTCGACCGCGTGCGGCGCCAATTTGGCGGGCGCGCGCAATCCTCCGCGCCACCGGCGGCCGCCGCCGCCCCGCAACCCGGCGCGCCTACCGCCGCGGGAGCGGAAGCAGAAGTGGGAGTGGCAGGGAGAAGGGGAGGAAACGCCTCTGCGGAGCCGCCCCCCGCTGAGTCGAAAATCCCGGCGGAAAACGGCCTGCGCATCGAGCTTGTCGCGCCGCGCCGGATCGCCGCCGCACGCATCGAGGAAGGCGTTGTTTTCCTTTTGCTCACGAGCGGCGAACGGCTGATTTACGCCAAGTCGCTCAACGAGCTCGAGGAGCGGCTGCCGGCGCAACGATTTTTCCGCGCCAGCCGCCAGGCCATTGTGAACACAGACGCCATCGAGTCGTTCGAGCCGTGCGAAGGCGGCGGACTGCGCCTGCAACTGGCGGGCGGATTCCGCGAAATGACCACCCGCCGCCGCGCGCGCCACTTGCGTTCGCTGATCGAATAGGTAAATTGTTTCGTGCGCGCCTGCTTAACGCAGGCGC
This sequence comes from uncultured Candidatus Sumerlaeota bacterium, assembly GCA_964446285.1. Lineage (GTDB taxonomy): Bacteria > Sumerlaeota > Sumerlaeia > SLMS01 > CAYUNT01 > CAYUNT01. Next base: position 16,747 of record CAYUNT010000005.1, read on the forward strand.
AGTCGCGGCAGGCAAAAAGGACACAAAGGACTAAGAGGACATAAGCGACCCAAAGGACCAAAAGGACCAAAAGGATATAAAGAACCCAAGGGACGCAAAGGACTTTGAAAATAGCGCATCCACAAACACAAAACACTGCCCACAACTCATTTTTCGCTGATCACTGACCACTGTTCACTGCCCACTTCTTTTCTCACAACTCACAACCCACAACTCTCCGAGGTATCACACTATGACAACACCCCTTCGCGTGGCGGTTCTGGGCGCGGGAGGCATCGGGCGGTATCATATCAAGGAATTTCAGTCGCAGGCGAATGTCGAGATCGTGGCCGTGGCGGAGGTCGATGGCGCGCGCCTCGAAGCCGCCGCGCGCGAGTTCCGAATTCCCAACGCCTTTCAGGATTATCGCGCGCTGCTGAAGGAAACGCGCCCGGATGTGGTGGCGGTCGGGCTGCCAAACAGCCTGCATTGCCAGCCGACGCTCGACGCCCTCGCCGCCGGGTGCCATGTGCTGTGCGAAAAGCCCCCGGCCATCTCCGCCTCCGAGGCGGTCCGCATGGCCAATGCCGCGCGGCGAACCGGGCGAATTCTGGCCTATCATTTCAATTATCGCTACACGCCCGAGGGGCGTTTCCTTGGCGAATTTGCGGCGTCGGGCGGATTTGGCGACATCTACTTCGCCCGCACCGGATGGCATCGCATGATGGGCGTGCCGAACCTGGGCACATGGTTCACGCGCAAGAGCATGGCGGGCGGGGGGCCGCTGATCGACCTCGCGGTGCATCGCCTCGACCTGGCGTTGTGGCTGATGGGCTATCCCGAACCGCTAAGCGTGAGCGGCGCCGCCTTCGACCACCACGCGCGCCGTCTGGCCGCCGAAACCGGACGCGAAATGAGTGTCGAGGACTTGGCGTGTGGATTTGTGCGCCTGGCCAATGGCGCGGCGCTGATCGTCGAGGCGTCGTGGGTGGGGTTCAGCGAACAGCCCGAGACGATGTTCACTGAACTCTGGGGCACGCGCGGCGGAGCGGTGTATCGCAACGTCGGCGGCGAATACAAATGGGAGGCAAAGGCGTTTCGCGACGAAGCCGGGCAGCGCATCGAGGTGCGTCCGCGCCGTGCGCTTGGCGCGCCGCCCAGTTACCATGCGGATTTTCTGCGAGCCGTGCGCGGCGAGGCCCCGCCCCCCTGCACGCCCGAGCAGGGAATCCGTCTCATGCAAATCCTCGACGGGTTGTATCGCTCGGCGGCCGAGGGACGTGAAATCGTGCTGTCAAAAGGGAAAAAACCCACCCGGCCAGGCCGCACTTCCCGCCCGCGCAAGAAATAGCTGCCCTTCCTGAGGCGTGGCGCCTGATTATCCCCTTGGGTCCTTTTCGTCGTTTTTGTCCCTTTGGTCCTTTGGGTTCTCAGCGCCTTTTATTTCTTCCACAGACGCACGGGCCAGAGAGCGCACAGCCTCCAATGCGCTGGAATCCACTGGCATTCCCTCGGATTTTTCCATTCCGCGCAGAGCCAGGAGCACAGCGCTCGCGAATAGCGCCAGCGCCGGAACCAGCGCAAATGGACCACTCATGCCCATCGCCGTTCCGAGCGATGGCGCGCCTTCGCCTTTCCAGAACAGCCACCATTGCAGCGCCTGTTCGGGCTTGAGGTTGTCGCGCACCGATGGCGTGAGCAGCTCTTCGGTCTTGTGGAACCACATGGGCGTTTGCGGATCAGAAAGCGCGGGCGGCAGGAGCGTGAACATCGAGAGGGCCGCCGCTAAAACAACGGCGGCGCGTCCGCCCAGGCCCCACTTCCACGCGCCGGCCAGTCCGAGCGCCAAAAACGGAATCGCGGGCAGCAAAAAACGCGGCCCCATCGCCCATCCGCCCCACCACTGCCAGTAAGAGGCGTTGAAAACGAGATAGGCGGCGAGAACAGCCAGCGCCATCGCGCCCGCCGAGCGTTCGAGGGAGGAAGCCGCGCGCCCGCCAGCGCAATCCGGATCGCGCTGTTTGCCTCCGCACCACGCCATCCACGCCGCGCCGGCCAGCGCGACGAGCATCAGCGGCGACCAGAAAAACAAGCCGCGATAAGGATGAATCGTGAGGTAATACAGCGCGGCGGGCTGAAAATGCCGGACTCCCATGAATCCCTTTGCCATGGCCGCGCGAAAGAGCGGATCGGCTTCGTATTCATAAGGGATTGTGAATTTGCCAAAAATCGCATAACAATACGCGGCGAAAATCGCGAGCGGGATCGCCCCGCCAATCGCCGTGGCCACAACGCGCGCCAGAATGCAGGGAGCATCTGGCTGCGTATTGTTGCTTTCGTCTCCGCGGCGCGACCACAGCCACAGCGCCCGCAAACCCACGGCAGCGACGGCCATCGCGAAAATGTAGTCCATCAACAATGCCGTCCCGAGCATCGCGCCGATTGCGAAGGCGCGCGCCCATCCGCTCCTTGCGCCTTTCGCGCTATTCTCTGTTTTCGCGGGCGCCTTTTCCGCCGCATCCAACCCTCCGCCGTTGCCGCCGAACCATGCCTCCGCGCGGTCCCACGCCAGCAGGCAGAAGAAAATCCCAGGCAAATACGGATAAAACACCGTAGCATAAGGGAAAAGGAGCGATCCATAAAATGCGGCGAGGCTCAATCCGGCCGCGGCTCGCTCGCCAATCCCAAGCCGCCGGAACATCCGCCACAATAATAATCCTGCCAGCGCCGCGAGCGCGCTCACGGCCCAGAGGCGTGTCCAGGCGTGCGCCAGATGATAAGCAGGTTCCGCGCCCGCCACCGCCATCGCAAGCCGCAGTGCCGCATAGGGCGGAATCCCGAGCAGCGCCAGGCCGATGATTTTGTCGCTATAAACATGCCCGCCGTGGAGCGCCTTGTCGCCTGTGTCGTAGGGCGGAAGGTCGTGGTAGTCGTCGATGCGCAACGTCCCGCGATCCACCAGGGCGAACACAAGAGCCAGGCGCGTGTTCACATTCCATCCCGCGCGCGGATGATACACGGTGGCGGTCGGAATAAAAAACGCCAGCCAAAGCCAGAAGCCCGGCGCGCGGAAGAAACGGGCAATCGCAGACCTCCGTGGCGCGGAACCGGAATGTGCGGAATTGGAATCGGCAGAATCGGGAAGGGTGGAATTCGTTGGAGTGGATTGCGAATGGCACATGGATGATTGGGAATCCCACGCGGGAGTTGGACATGCCCTTCCGGGCGCATTGCGGGAACTCTCTCTCGCCCTTGCGCAAAACGCGACGGTTTTTCGTTCTTCTGTCTTTGGCATGGTGCCTCGGAGGCTGCAACACGCCGGCCGCGCCGCCCGGAGGCTTGGGATTGCGCCGCCCGGATGTTTCCTCATAGAATCCGCCGCTGAAGAGGTTGGAAGAAGCCCTTCCACTCTGCGCCGCCCCGCACCGTCCAAAACAAGAGAGGTCAACGCACGCGCGGCGGGGCGCGTCGGATGCAACGCGGAGCAGAAGTGGAAGAGGCCGATCCGCCGCTTCGTATTTTGAGTTTCCTCTGGTTTCATTTGAGGCAAGTTCACGCCGGGCCGGTCGAATATGCAGGATTCCCCAAACGCCACGCCGTCTTTGAATGCACCGGCTTCGCCTATGCCTTCGCCCGCGTCATCGGCCGCCCCCGCCTCCGCGCCGTCATCTGCGCCATCATCTGCGCCGTCCGCCCCCCGCGCCGCCGCAGTGGCATCGGCGGCCCGCGCGGAATTGCTCGATCCCGATTTTTTGCGCCGCCTCGAACAATTGCAAATCCTCACGCGCAAGGTATTTCGCGGGCGCATGAAGGGCGAACGCCGATCACGCAAAAAGGGGCAATCGGTTGAATTCGCCGACTACCGCGATTATGTGCGCGGCGATGATACGCGATTCATCGACTGGAATATCTACGGGCGGCTCGAACGGCTTTTCCTTAAACTCTTTCTCGAAGAAGAGGATTTGGCGTTTTACGTGATTATCGACGCCAGCGAATCGATGGGATTCGGCGAACCGATGTCGAAATTCGACTACGCGCGGCGCGTGGCGGCGGCGCTCGGATACATCGCGCTCTCGAACCAGGACAAAGTGGGTGTGTCGGCGTTTTCCACAAGCCTGCGCGATGTGTATCGCCCGGCGCGCGGAAAGTTCCAACTCCACAAACTCCTCGCCTTCCTTGGCGGATTGCGCCCCGCCGCGGGCACGTCGCTCGGGCAAGCCGTGCGCGATTTCGTCACGCAGCATAAGCAGTCGGGCATTGTTATTGTTATCTCGGATTTCCTCGACGACTTCGGATACGAAGCCGCGCTCAAGCAGTTCTTCCTGCGCCCGTATGATGTGTATGTGATCCATGTCCTCAGCGAACAGGAGCGCCATCCCGAGTTGCAGGGGCATTTGGAATTGCTCGACAGCGAAACGCAGGAGCGCCAGGAAATCACGGTGTCGGAGGGCCTGCTGCGCCAGTATCAGCGGACGCTCGACGCGTGGTGCGAGGGGCTGCGCGATTGGTGCGCGCGCCACGACATGAATTATCTCGGGGTTTCGACGAGCCTCCCCGTGGATGCGCTTTTGCTTAATTATCTGCGCCAGCGCGGATTGCTGCGATAACCGCCATGACAAGCCGTCAAAATAAGAAGACAGACAAAGACGACCCTTTCTTGCTGGCGGGCGAAAAGCCTGTTGCGGGGCCGTTTTTAGGGCTGGACGTGGGCGATGCGCGCGTGGGCGTAGCCGTAAGCGATGCGCTTGGGATGATCGCTCGTCCGCTAGCAACCGTCGAGCGCATTCCGCGCAAGGCGTGCCTCGACCGCTTCGAATCGCTCATTCGCGAAACGGGCACGGCGGGCGCCGTTGTGGGCCTGCCGCTGCTCGAGGGCGGAGGCGAGGGATCGCAGGCGGAAAACACGCGGGCGTTTATTCGCAGCCTGCAGCGCCGCCTGCCCGGTTTGCGAATTACTTGGTGGGACGAGCGTTTTACGACGTCGCAAGCCGCACAATTGCGCGAGGAACTCGGCGAACGCCCGGAGCGCGGTGGTTCTTCCAAACAGCGCGCCGCCTCAAGTTCCCGCAGCCGCCGCGACGAGCTCGCCGCCGCGTTCATCCTTCAGGAATGGCTCGACGAACGCGCCCGCCGCCGGGCGAAATAGCAACTGGCAACAAGATAATTTATCCGCAAATTCTAGGACCCGATCCATCGCCGCCAGAAGGGACGCGGGCGGGGTTCGGGCAGCGCGGCGATGGCGAGAATCAGCGCCTCCATGTCGCGCCAGCGTTCTGGACCCGATGCCGCCAGCCGCTCGGCGTTGGATTCCAGCAACTGCTCTATGTGTCCGCGTTCCAGGCGCGCGGCTTCCTCGGGGCGCAGATTGACGACGCCATACGCCTCGGCGAATCCCGCTGTCCGGCCATCGGTTTCGACCGTCAGGCTCGGCTTGGAGTGCGACAAAAACACCATGTGATTGTGCAGGCGGAATCCGATCTGAAAATCATGCTCGGCGAAAAGGCGGTAATAGGATTCCGTGTCCGCCGCATGAAAAAAGCGCACGTTCCCCATCCTCGCCGCCGCTGATTCTCCTCCACCGCCGGCCTGAACAAGCCGTTCGGAAAAGAGCGTGGATGCCTGATTGTGCGCTACGGTGATCGCGGCGGCGGGATACAGTTCGCGAATGCGCCGGAACAACTGCGCGTGTTCGTCAAGGAGCAGGCGTTCGTTTGGCGAAAACAAAATCCGCGCCGGGGCGAATGGACGCCCGCCCGCCAGGCGCGCCGTATCGAACTGCCCGCGATTGTGGCGGAAGAGCACGGGGCATCCCGTTACGCGGATGCGTCCGCGCACCTCGGGCGCTTGGCTTTCGAGAAGGCGTTTCGTATGTGGATCGCGCACGGAGAAGATGGGAAATTGCCCGGCGATGTGCGAAATCCCCGCGATGGATTCGGGCGTGTATTTGTATTCCGCCTCCGGGACCTCGCCGCCCCATCCGCATCCGAACGGCACGATGGGAGCGCGGATTTCGCCCAAGCGCGGGCGCAGCGGGCAATACTTGGGCCAGAAATCGCGGTGAAACAGATTCGATCCGCACAAAAGCAGCGCGCGGCTTTGGTTAACGGCCGCCAGCGTTCGGCGATCCAGGCGGCGGCGCGTGAAAAACACCTGGAATTCATCCGGCGCGCCGCCCACTTCGCGGAGCAGATGGCGCACCGCATCCTCGATGAAGCGGTCTCCAATGTTAGGAGGCTTTTTGAATTGCGGATCGAGTCCGGCCCAGGCGGAAAGAAGAGAAATCATGTCAAAAGTTCAAGCGGCTTGCTCTTGGGAGTCGTGCGCCAAAGCGAATACTCGCAGGCGCCTCGCAAAAAAGGAACTTATGGGACGTATGAGACCTATGCGACCTTTGGGACGTTTGCGCGGGAAATCATGGGCCATTTACTTAACCGCCGTGCGCATTTGAAACAAGAACCAGGCCGTCTGGACCGGATTGAGCGGGCGGGTGTTGTGTCCGGGACGAGCCAGAACATCTTCATAGAGCGCTTCCACTTCATGCACAAACCGATCGATGTCGAAATCCGCCGCGCGCTGTTTGCCGGCTTGGGCCAGACGTTCGCGCAAGGCCGTATCGTGGCGCACGCGGATGAGATTTTCCGTGATTCTGGCTGTGTTTTCCGCATCGGCCAGGATGCCATTCACGCCAGGCGTGATGACCTCGCGCGTGCCGGGAATGTCCGCGGCGAGGACCGGCACGCCCGCTGCCATCGCCTCGACGATCACGAGCGGAAGCCCTTCGCCGCGCGAGAATAGCACAGACAAGTCCGCCGATGCGAAATAATCAACCACGTCCGGCGTCCATCCCACGAACTGGATGCGTTTCGCCCAGGGTTCGGGACTCAGTCCGGCCAGCCCCATCTCGGCGGCCTCGCGTTCGAGCGATTCGCGCGCGCTGCCGCTGCCGACAAAAGAAACCCGCACAGGATCAAGTTGCGTTCCGCCCAGGCGCAGGGCGCGCAAGAGCCGCTCGGGCGCTTTGTTCGAATCGAGCCGCCCCACATGCACAATATGGAATGCCCGCGGATCAATGCCCAGGCGCGCCCTGGCTTCTTCGCGGCGGCGCGCGTCCACCTTCATAAACGGAGCCAGGTCCACGCCATTTAAGATCGTCCGGATTGGCGCGCGCGAAGCGCGGAATCGCGAGCGCAGGAATTGCTCGACGCCTCGCGAACAGGCCACAAGGGCGTCCATGCGCGGGGCGAGCACCTTTTGCCAGTCGAAGAACCGCAGGCGGCGCGTATGGCGCTTTTTGTAGTAGCCGTGATAATGGGCGATAACCCGCGGGGTGTGCGCCAGAATCGCAGACGCGCCTCCGCCTAGAATCGCGAAGGAGGCGTGGGCGTGGAGAAGGTCAATGCGCTCCTTTTCGATCGCGTGCGCCGCCGCTCGCAAATCCCGCGAGCGAGCCGGATGCCGCAGAGGCACATGCACGCATTTCCAGCCCTGCGAGGCGATCTGTTCCGCAAAGTGGTTTGGCTCGCGGAAATATACGATCATCGGGTCAAAGCGGTTGCGGTCGAGCCGTTTCATCAGCTCGAGAACCAGCCGTTGCATGCCTCCGAATTCCAGATTGCCGGCTGCCTGCGCGACTCGAATGGGCTTTCTCAAAGCATGAAGACCTCCGCAGAAATAAAAGCAAACCGCACAGAGCAACAAAGGCGCGGTGAATTATGCATCCGCGCTTTCAAAAGAGAATGGCCAGCCCGCGGCGCGCCCGCAATAGAATCCCGCAAGGCGTTTCTGGGGAGTTGGCGGTTGTGAACGAAGAGTTGTGAGTTGTGGGTTGTGAGTTGTGAGCGAAGAAGTGGGCAGTGGACAGTGAACAGAGTGTTCCATCCTGAAATATCGTCCCATCCGTCTCATAAGTCCCATAGGTCCCATTAGTCCTATTCTTTTCCAGCCACCCTCCGCATTTCCTTCCCACAACTCACTATCCACAAATCTTTGCTCATAACTCACAACTCACAACTCCTGGCCTCGCCGCTGGCGCATCCAGGCGAGCAATTTCTCGGGCGGCCAGGCGTTGAGGACGGATTCGGGGCCGGCCCAGCCTTTTCGCGCCGCGCCGATGCCGAAGCGCATGTCGTCCAGCCCCGCCAGATCGTGCGCGTCGGGATTCACGGCGAGCGGGACGCCGAGTTCGAGCGCGCGGCGGACCAGGCGCCAATCCAAATCCAGGCGGTGGGGATTGGCGTTGATTTCGATGGCCACGCCCCGGCGCGCCGCGCATTCGAGAACGGCGTTCATATCGACCGGATATGGCTCGCGGCGCAGGAGAAGGCGGCCCGTCGGATGCCCGAGGATTGTTGTGCGCGGGTGTTCGATGGCGCGGCAGATGCGGCGCGTCATGTCATCGCGCGACATTGTGAAGCGGCTGTGGACCGAAGCGACAATGAATTCGAATCGCGCGAGGGTTTCGTCGTCGTAATCAAGCGATCCGTCGGGGAGGATGTCGGACTCGATGCCCTTGAGCAGCCGCACGCCGCGCCCGGCCCAGTGGGCGTTGACAGCGTCAATTTCAGCGTGCTGGCGCAAGACGGCGTCCACACCCAGGCCATGCGCGTAAGCGGCCGAGCGGCTGTGATCGGCGATGCCCATGAGCGCGATTCCACCGCGCCCGGCGGCCCAGGCGGCGTAATCCTCCAGCGTTACCGTGCCGTCGGAGGCTGTCGTATGAATATGCATAATCGTATGAATGTCAGCGGCTTCGACCAGATGCGGCAGCCGCCCCTCGGCGGCGGCCTCGATTTCGCCGAGGTCCTCGCGCAGTTCGGGCGCGATCGGCGCAAGGCCCAGCGCCGCGTAAATTGCCGCCTCATCCGCGCAGGGAATCGAGGCGGCGTCTTCATTTTCGGGGAAAAGGCCGTATTCGTTGAGTTTGAGTCCGCGCTGGCGGGCGCGCGCGCGAAGCGCCGTGTTGTGCTCCTTCGACCCGGTGAAATACGCGAGGGCAAAAGGAAATTGCGCGGACGCGACACACCGCAAATCCGCCTGGATTCCGCCGCGCAGACGGATGCTTGTTTTGGTGTCGCCGCGCACAACGACCGATTCGACGCCCGGCAGCGACACGAAAAATTCCATCACGCTCTCGGGCCGCTCCGAGGCGGCGAGCAGATCGATGTCCTTTGAGATTTCCTTCCAGCGCCTCAGGCTTCCGGCGATCTCGGCCCTCAGCACATCGCCATGCGCGCGCAAGGCTTCAAGGAGCGGCTCAGCGGCGGCGCGTGCCACGTCGGCGCGGAATTGCCCGGCCGAGCGGCGGATTTGTTCGATCCCGTCAAGGATTTTCGCCTGTGACTTCTCGCCAAATCCCTTGAGCGCAGCCACGCGCCCCTCGCGGCAGGCGGCTTCGAGCGCGTCGAGCGTGGCGGCGCCAAGGGCTTCGTGAATGGCGCGCGCCTTTTTCGGGCCAAAGCCCGGAATGCGCAACATATCAAGCAATCCCGGCGGCGTTTTCGCGCGCAAGGCGTCGAGTTCGTCGATGCGCCCGCTTGTCGCCAGGCGTGTAATCGTTTCGGCCAGGCCCTTGCCAATGCCGCGAATTTCCGTCAGGCGGCCTTCCTCGACCGTTTGCTCGAAATCGCCCTGGAACATATCGAGCGCGCGGGCGGCGTTGTAATAAGCGTTGCAGCGAAAAGGATTTTCGCCCTGGATTTCGAGCAACTGCCCGATTTCCATCAGCGTGCCGATGACAATAGATTTGTCCATGAGAAGATGCCTGCCCTTGGAATCGCCGCGGCGCTTTCGCTGCGCCCGGAAGCAATTTTTTCGTTGCTCGCAAGGCAAGTCAAACAGGATGCCCATTATCGGCGCATGGCCCGGGCCGGCCGCCTATCTTTTCATGTTTTCCGCGCCTGCCCCGAATTCACGCTTCATTACGCAACCGGAACGGCATAAAATGAGCCTGGGAAAAGAAGATTTTACCACGAAAAACGCGAAGAGAACGAAAAGTTTATTTTTGTCTTTTGGAATTTGCATCACCTCTGCGTTTTGGGCGGCGGGTTCTGTCTGTGCGGCTCCTCAAGCTCTGGCCGCTCCTCCAGTCCCATCGGTCCCATTGGTCCCATCCGCCTCCCCTTCTGCCGCGGAATCCGACGCGGCTTCTTCTGAGGCGTTGCGCCTGTTGGACGATCTTTCGCTCAGCAGCCAAACGCTTCCTGCGCGTCTCGAATCGCTGGCGCGCGCGAATCCCAAATCGCCGGGCGTGCGCGAGGCGCTTGGCCGAGCCTGGGAGCGGGCGGGCGATGATGACCGCGCCATCGCGGCGTATCAGTCGGCCCTTGCGCTCGACGAACACCGCCCAGAAGCATGGTTGCGTCTGGGAATTCTGCTCAAACGCAACCAGCGCGATCCTCAGGGGGCGGTGGCGGCCCTCGAACGCGCGCTGGCCCTGGGAGCGCCGCGCGCGCGCGCGCTTAACGAACTCGGCGTGGCGCTTGCATATTCGGGGGCGATGGAAAAGGCGCTTCGCGCCTGGGAAGAGGCCATCGCCACCGACCCGGGCTGGGGCGCGCCCTATGCGAACGCGCTCAAGGCGGCGCTGTCGCTCGGCGATGAAAAACGCGCCCGCTCGCTTTTCGAAAGCGGCGCGTCGAAGGCGGCGGAGCGTCCGGAAGCCTCGCTATATATTCAATGGTCGGAATATCTGCGAACTCGCCCAAAGAAGTTCGACGAGGCGTTGCAGGCGATCGGACGCGGCGCGGCGGCCTTTCCCGATTCCGCCGAAATGACCTATTACCAGGGCGAGGTTTTGCGGTCGGCGGATCGCGCGGCCGAGGCGCGCGCCGCCTACACTCGAGCAGCGTCGCTCGATCCCGAAGGCGCGGCCGGACGGATCGCCATCTGGGCGCGCCGCGCGATGTTCATCATGGATTTTCCTGGCGACGAAAAGGAATTTCAGGCGTGCGCTCGCCAGTATTTCGAGGCGCTGGAGAAGGGCGGGCGGGATCAGGCCAAGCGCCTGGAGAAGTCGCTCAAGCGGCTCGACGCGCTTGTAGCGAAGCATCCGGATTTCTGGAATGCATGGCTGTTGCGCGGCGGGGCATTGCGGCGACTGGGGCGGCCCGAAGAGGCTCGCGCCTCGCTCGACCGCACGCTGGCGATTCACCCCGCCGAACCAAATGCGTTGCAGGAATTGGGGCTGCTTTTGCGCGAACAGGGCCGGGCGGCGGAAGGGCGCAAGGCACTCGAGCGCGCGCTTCAAATCGCCCCGCGCGATCCGATGATCCTTATGAATCTCGCGCTGATAGAAGGGGATTTAGGAATGTTTGACGAAGCCGAGGCCCGGCTGGCGCGCGCTGAATCGCTGCTCGGCGGCCCCGGCGCGCGGGAAGCCCAGGCGGTTCAACCTGTGCGCGAACGCATTCAATCGCTCCGCGCCGCCGCCACGCCGGCCCAGTCCGCGAAAAACTAGGAGGAAGAATTATCCACGAAAAGATTGAAAAGACACGAAATGATAAATTTTCTTCGTGTCCTTCGTGATATTTGTGGATAAAAGTCCTAGTCGCGTGGTTTGGCGCGAAGGAGAATCGTTTCTTCGAAGCCGTGCATCAGGATCAGGATCAGGACAATCGTAACGAGCGAGAGCGGCAGGATCACGCCCGCGAGCGCGACGCTTTTCATAAAGGTGGCCAGCGTGGTGACGGCGCATACATATCCTAGCGTAAGAATTTCGGCCTTTTCCAGCGAACGTCCGCTCGAAAAAACCAATCCGCCCACTCCGCGCGCCAACGCCGCGCCCGCCAGAATGCCCGACAGCGCATAGCCCGAAGCCGTCGGACGCCCGAGGCCCGGAATGCATCCCAAGCCGCCGATGGCCAGCGCGATCAGGCCCGAAAGCAGCGGCAGCAATCCCGCCACCTCGACGATGCTCACGACCAGAAACACCCACAGAATCGTCAGCGCCCCTCCCGCCACCGCAGGCAGCGAAAACACGCCCAATCCGGGAATTCCTATGTAGTTTATGCGAAAATCCGAAAAGCACAGGATCAGCCCGCCTATCAGCGTGGCGGCCAGATGGCGTTCGCTGCGCGGACGGCGCGCGTCAGTTTCCAATCCGGCGATATAGAGCGGAATACCGCCGAGCATGGCGATGATGAGGTTGGGTCCTTCGGCCAATGCGGCGGCGCCTCCGCCTGCGCCGTGTATCGCGCGCGGCGCCCAAACCCATAAAATGCCAATAGCGGAAAGCAATCCGAGCGCGAGCGCGGGCCGCGGACGCCTTGGCGACGCATGTTCATCGCGGGCGGAATTCATCGAGCACCGTGTGCACATCGCCGCCGTCAGCGCCTCGAAGGCGAGGGTCAGGAGAAACGCGGCGGCGAGAGAAAATGTAATGATGGAAATCATCATGCGCGCCGCCCCGCCGAAGCCTCCGCCCCCCGGCGCCGCCGGAGCGCTTGCGCCGCGGTCATGGAAGCCAGCAACGCGCCGCAACGCACAGCCACCATTAACGCCGTCGCCGTGTCGAGGAACATCAGGTCGCGGCTGTAGTGTTTTTTATAGAACTTATACATGGATTTATGGCGCTCGATCGTCAGTCGGTAACGCACCTTCTTCGTATCCTGCCCGATCAGGTGATACACCTGCGCAAAGGGCAGATACGTGACGCGCCATCCGCCTTCCCAGACGCGGTAGCAAAAATCTACATCTTCGGAATACATGAAAAATCGTTCATCGAGCGGCCCGATCGCGTCGAGCACATCGCGGCGGAAAAGCAGGCACGCCCCGCTTACCCAATCCACATCCTGTTCGCGGTCGTGGTGCAGGTCCGTCATCAGGTAGGCACGCGAAAAACGGTTATTCGGAAACAGGCGCGTCAGCAGCGAATAGCGGTTGAACACAGCTTGGCTGAAACTCGGGAAGCGGCGGCAGGAGAGTTGCAGACTGCCGTCTTCATTGAGAAGTTTCAGCCCCGCCGCGCCAATTTCCGGGTTGCGATCGAGGAAATCGAGCGCGTCGCTGAACGCCGCCGGAAGCACGCGCGTGTCGTTGTTGAGCAGGAGCAAATACCGCCCCGTGGCGATGCGAATGCCTTGGTTGTTCGCGCGCGTGAAGCCCTGGTTCGTCGCGTTGACGATCAGGCGCGCCTCGGGGAATTCGGCGCGAACCATCTCGGGCGATCCGTCCGCACTGCCGTTATCGACCACGATGACGTCGAGGCGGTGTCGCGGGGCGCTCTGGCGCAGCGATTCGAGGCAGTCGCGCAAGAGCCGCTTGCCGTTCAGATTGATGACAATGACCGAAAGATCGGGCGGCGCGGCTCCGGCGGCCTCGGGCGCGGCGGCCTCTGATGATTTTGCGGAACCTGAAGCGGAGTCTGCGGATTCAGGCGCGGTCGGCGCGTTGGGCGCATTCGCGTCTCGCGGTGATTTCGTCGCCGCTGCTGCCGCCGCCGCTGGCGATGATGCCAGCGCCTCATGCGGACGCCGCAGCGGGCGGTTGGGCCATGCCCAGTTCAGCCCCTGATGGCGTGTTTTCCACCAAAATCGCAATCCGCTCTTCAGATGCAGCCAGTTCGCGCGCGAAAACAGCCGGCGTCCGCTGCGCCGCTGGGGTTTGTGGACGATGCGCGCCTCGGGGACGAATGCGATTTTCCACCCCGCCTGCCGCGCGCGCCAGCACCAGTCCGTGTCCTCGACATAGAGGATGTATTTTTCGTCGAACATCCCGATCTGGTCGATGGTTTCGCGCCTCATGCAGAAGCACGCCCCGGCCATCCAATCGCCCTCGAACGGATGCGAATGATCCTGGTCCATCATCAGATGGCGGCGGGTCCAGGGGTTGTTCGGCCAAAGCGACTGCACAGGGCTGCGGCGCACAACGAGCGTCATCAAATCGTAGAATCGCTTGACGCTGTATTCGATTTCGCCGCCCGGGCGCGTGGTGTGGCCGCCGCATCCGCCCGCGTCCGGGTGCGCATCCATAAAATCCACCAGCGCGTCGAAACAGCCGGGCAGGAGGTCAGTGTCGGTGTCGAGCATGAGGCAATAGCGCCCGCTCGAGCCGCGAATGCCCACATTGCGCATGATGCCGAAGCTGAACACGCCGTCGTGCGGAAGGAGGCGCGCCCAGGGATATTTCCCGGCGATAAGCGCCTCCGTGCCGTCGTCGGAAGGCTTGTTGACGACGAGCGTTTCGATCGAACAGCGGTGCGGATGCGCCTGGATGCATTCGAGCGCATGTTCGAGGTCGCGGGCCATCCGCCAATTGATGAGGATGACGGAAAGGTCAGGAGGCGATTGGGCAACGGAGCCTGAATTGGAGCCAGAGACGGGGAAATGAGAGGGGGGCACGACGAACGTATTCCTGATCGCGAACTCGCGAAATGCGGAGAATTCCGGGATAATTGCGGAGAATGGGTGCAAGAAACCCTTGTTCCCGGATTCGACGGACACTAGCGCCGCCCATTGGCAGAGTCAAGCCGCCGGGGAGAGAACGAGAGAACGGAATTTTACCGCGAAAAACACGAAAAAAATCGAAAAGAAGAGAAAAAGAAAAAGGCTGTTTCATAAGAACATGAAACAGCCCTTGGATTTGTTTCGGTTTTTCGTGGTTTTCGCGCTTTTCGCGGTGAAAAACGGGGCGTTATTTGCCCTTGGCTTCGGCAAAGAGCTTCGCCACAGCGTCCCAGTTGACCACGTTCCACCATGCGGCGACAAAATCCGCGCGCCGGTTCTGATATTTCAGATAGTAGGCGTGTTCCCAGACGTCGAGCGTCAGCAAGGGCGCGTGGCCCTGCGACAACGGCGAATCCTGATTGAGCGTGTTATAGACCTGGAGTTTCTTCGAGGCGTCGAGCACAAGCCAGGCCCATCCGCTGCCAAAGCGCCCCATGGCCGCCGCCGAAAACTTCTCCTTGAACGTGGCAAACGATCCGAATGCGCCCGCGATGGCTTGCGCGAGTTCGCCTGCGGGTTCGCCGCCTTTGTTCGGACCCATGATCCGCCAGTAAAGGTCGTGGTTGGCCACCCCGCCGCCGTGGTTGATAACGGCCTGGCGGATCGTTTCTGGAATGGCTTGTGGGCGGCTAAGGAGCTCTTCGAGCGGCTTGGCGGCAAGATCGGGCTGCCCTTCGAGCGCTTTGTTCGTGTTGGCCACATAAGTGGCGTGATGCTTGCCGTGGTGGATTTCCATCGTCAATTTGTCCAGGACCGGCTCGAGCGCATCGGTCGGATACGGAAGGGGGGCGAGTTGATACGGCATGGGTCTGACCTCCGAAGAAGGATTGAGAACCACCAGGCGCGCCGCTTTTTTGCGATGCTTTGCGGAAGAAAGGCGGCGGCCATTTCTCGGATTGAGTGCGTGGGACCGTGGCTCGCCCGAGAGCAGTTTATCCGTTCCATCCCCACCCGCTATTCCGCCAACCCAACTGCTGGCGTCCATCTCTCTCGTTCGAACCACTTGAGGGCTTCGTTTGGGGCGCTGGCTTCGAGCCGATTCCCCACGAAGCCTTTCTTAGTTTTCATTTTGCCTCGCGTTTTGCCAGGAGTCAAGGATAACACCCAACTTCATGCTAAGCCCCTAATCCTTCATGACAGCGAAGGAGGTGCAAAGGTGCGGCAGGAACTGTTCAAAGTTACTGGCGGCATGGGCATTTTGCCCGTGATTCCGGTGGCTTGGGCGTCTCGCCCAAGATTTTTCCTGCACTTTGAACAGTTCCTGGAAGGTGCGGCGGTTTTGAATTGACTGCGTGGCGCGCAACTTTTTACGGTGCGAATGAATGGATTCCGGGAAAGGGGTTGAGCGGCAAAAAAACAACGCGGCGCCGCGCAAGCGGAGGTCCATACAACCGGGGAACGGAAAGGTTTGCCTATTGGGGGCCGCGAAAGCGGCACAAACCTTGTTCTATCCGCTTGGTTTGCGTGGCTTCTATTGCCAGCCCGCGCTGGAGCTTGCCTAATCCCAATTCCTGCAAGTCCGATCCATGAAAAGGAGAGTGTCCACATGATTCATCGCCCATTATCTGGATTTTGGCGCCGGGAGATTCCGGCAGGTGCCCTGATGGGAATGCTTGCCCTGGCGGTCCTCCCCCTTCTGGCTGCCCTTCCCTTCGCGGCGTTCGCGCAGGACGCAGAAGAGGCCGCAGACGCAGCCCTTCCGCCCAGCGCGCACCAAGAGCACAAAAATCTCTTTGGCCCCGACGCTCCGCCGCCTTCCAAAGCGCCAGCCGAACGCGCCCCTTCCGTCGCCACGGTCTCGACCCATAGCGCCAATCGCATGAAAGAAGCCAACCGCGTCTTTTTCGGCTATCACCCCACTTGGGTGGATGGCGAAGAGGCGCGTTATCGCTATGACCTGATAAGTCACATGGCCTATTTCGACGTCAGCATTAATAACGACGGCTCGATCAGCGACAGCAGCGGCTGGAAAACCCGTTCGGCGTTCCTGAACATCAAAAACTACTGCCAGCAATTCAATGTGACACTCGTGCTGTGCGCCACAAAGTTTGGCAATAGCGACATCGACACCTTCCTGGCCAGTCCCGCCGCGCGGACGGCGGCCTGCGCCAATCTACTCGCGCAGGTGCAGGCCGCGGGAATCGACGGCATCAATATCGACTTCGAGTTTGTCAACTCGGGCAGCGCGGCGCTCTTCACCGCCTTCATGCAGGAACTGGCCACGACATTCCATACGGCCAATCCGGACTATCATGTTTCGATTGCCGCCGGAGCACTGCCCTCCGCGGGACTCCAGGAAAAGGAACTGTCGCAGATCATCGACGCCCTTTTCATGATGAACTACAACTTTTATTACTCGGGCGGGAATCCGGGGCCGTGCTCGACGCTCGAAACAAGCAGTCTCTGGGGCAGCGGATCGGTTCTCGATACGATTCGCGACCACACGCGCGACGGCGTGGCGCTCAACAAACTCATCGCCGGCCTAGCTTGGTATGGCGATGAATGGCCGTGCGATTCGCCCAATCCGGGCGCGACGCAGACCGGCAACGGAACTTCCATCCTCTACAATACCTGCCTTACGACCAACTGGCCCACCTACGGCAAAATCTGGAACTGGCCCGCGGACGGCCCGTATTACTCGCGCGACATGGGCGGCGGCGCATACCGCCAAGGATGGTGCGACGACCATGTGGCCTGGCGGCGCCGCTGCGAGATGGTCAAGCGCACGGGCATCTCGGGCATTGGATGCTGGGCGCTTGGATATGCCAGCACCTCAACGACAATGTATCCCCGCCTTTGGCAAGCCATTCAGGAAACCTTCCTCGATGGCCCCGACTACATCATCGACGATTTCGAGTTGTGGGACGACCACTGGCAGGACCCGAATTACAGCGGCCAGACAGTTGGCGATACGGACAACGATTCCACCTTTGTGCAATCCTCGGCGCAAACCCAGGGAGTCGGCAGCAAATACAGTGGGCGCCTCTACTATGATTTCGAGAGTTCCACTGGCTTTATTCGAGAATACTACAGCAGCGGCAGCCTCGAGGAAGGCCGCGCCGTCATCAATGCGCGCGACACGCTCAGCGTCTGGATTTACGGCGACGCCTCGAACAACCAGTTCCGATTCTGCGTGCGCGACGCATCGGGACAACTCGAAGTGAGCAACTACACCACCGTTAACTGGACCGGATGGCAAAAGGTCTCATGGAATCTCGCCACCGACACAATTACCGGCTACTTGGGCGGAAACGGCGCGATCGACGGCGGCGAAGCCCGCGTGGATAGTTTCCAATGGAACAAGCCCAGCGGTGGCGCGGCCACGGGCACCGTGTATTTCGACAACTTCGCCTACACGCCGGGCGAAGACAAGGTCACCGTCGGGGCAAGCGGCGCGGACTACACGGACATCCAAACCGCCATCGATTCGTTCACGACGAGCAATGAGCGCCCGAACGTGGTCGAACTCAAAGACGCCACCTACACCCTCGCCTCGCAACTCATTCTGCGCAAGGCCTCGGGCGCGGTGTATGACACGCTGATTGTTCGCGCCGCCTCGGGTGTGAATCCGCTGTTGATCTGCGCGCAAAATGGCGGGGACTGCGCCATTTTCGCCCAAGCCGACGCTGATGTCGAGTTCGGCTCCGACTCGCAAACCATTACCATTATTCCCAGCGCGGCCAGCGGGCCGGGCGATAACAACACTGTGGCCTTCCGCGCGGATGAAG
The DNA here is from genome assembly GCA_964446285.1 of uncultured Candidatus Sumerlaeota bacterium. GTDB lineage: Bacteria > Sumerlaeota > Sumerlaeia > SLMS01 > CAYUNT01 > CAYUNT01. The sequence goes on from CAYUNT010000005.1 coordinate 34,895, forward strand.
CCGCCGAGAAGATCAACATCAAACTCACCAATGTCCTCATCGCGCCGAACAATGGCTCGAACGCCGCCTCGACGGACGGCACGACGGCACCCGGCGCGGGCGACACGAAATTCGGCGGCGGATTCCAACTCTATTCCGGCCCGGGCGGATACCAGAACAACGCCTGGCTCAAGAACGTTACTGTCACCGGCACGGGGAATGGGACCGGCCTGAACCTCGATGGATTCGAGTTCTATGGCGATGGCGATTTCGGCGGGTGGATGCTCGAAGGATGCCGTTCGAGCTACAACGCAGGAAATGGCGTGTTCTGCGACACGAAATACACGGAATTTCTCGGCTCGCGCCTTGAACCCATCCTGATCCACAACAACAGCAAGGATGGCATTCGCTTGAGCGCGGAAAGCGTCGTTCACCGCATCTACAACACGGCGGTGGTCGCCAATAGCGCCAAAGGGCTGTATGCATCTAGCACAAGCGGATACAGCGATTTCGTTGCCAAGCGCTGCGTTTTCGCCCAAAACACATCGAACAATGTTCAGTTCGACGACGCGAGCGCCCTTGCCGTGACGTTCGAGGAGTGCACGTTCCACGACGCCAGTGGCAGCAGCGACGACATCTACTTATCTTCGGCCGCCGATTCCGTGGCCGCGGTTCTCTCGGGATGCATCATTTCTGGCAACGGCGGAACCTCGCCGAGCGACACAATCAATATCAGCACCAGTTCCACGGGAACGGTGAACATCACCAACTCGGCGCTGGTCCTCAACGGCCCCGATTCGCTCCTCCTTACGTATAACGGCCTCTATGGCAACACGGGCAATGTAACGCAAACCAACGTCATCAACAGCGATCCGCAATACGTCTCGGAATCCTTCAATGCTGGGGCGAACCCGAACTACCTGAAGGTCTCGAACGCAGCCTACAAGGCAGCGGGTCCGGGTGGCGCGCCAATTCGCGGATGGGGCGATTTCAAGCCCATCACCTGGGTTTCCAGCGTCCTCATTTCCGAATATGTCGAGGGAAGTGGCGATAATCAGTCCATCGAACTCAGCAATGGCACGGGCGGCGCGGTGGACCTCGAAGCCGACGGATACGATCTCGCCATCTACATGAACGGCAGTCCGACGGTGTCCTACACGTATCCGCTCTCGGGCGTGCTGGCCAACGGCGGAACGTATGTGGTCACGAACCGCTTCGCCACGGGCAACGGCACCAAAAAGGGCGTGCGCACGACGAGCGCGGCGCTCGACACCTATGCGGACGCCGAGACCGACAGCCGCGTGCTGCGCTTTGACGGCGACGATGTGATCGCGCTGCGCAAAAACGGCGTGAACATTGACATCTTCGGGCGCATCGGCGAACAGGCCGTCTGGGGCAGCGGCGGAACAACCAGCCAGAACACCACCCTGCGGCGAAAAACAACCATCGGCGTGGGCGACACCAACGGCGCGGATGCCTTTGATCCGGCTGTTGAATGGGTGGCTTTCCCGCAGGATACCTTCAGCGGACTCGGCTCGCCCTCCGTGCCGGTCGAACTCGATTGGTTCATGATTGACTAATCAGCGGCCAAACCAAAAGGCTGTTTGCTCGTTCATACCGGCGGGGGCGGCGTTTGATCCGCTCCCGCCGGATTCGTTTGGGGAGAGAAACCCGACATGTCGATGAAACGGCTTCGCGAATACGGATTCCAGCCCGGGCTTCTGCCGCCGGGGGCGCTGAATAAAATCTCGGATGTGGCGGGCGTCGCCGTCGGGCACCTGACGCGCATCGAGGGCGACGACATCCGAACGGGCGTCACGCTGATCGACCCGGGCGTGAAAAACCTTTATCACAACAAACTCCCGGCGGCGGTGGCGGTCGGAAACGGCTACGGGAAAATGACGGGCATCGCGCAGATCAATGAACTGGGCACGCTCGAGACGCCCATTGCGCTGACGAATACGCTGGCGGTGGGGCCGGCGGCGCAGGGGCTTGTGGAATTGATGCTGCGAATTACAAAAAACATGCCCGCAGGCACAACGGTCAACGCGGTCGCCGCCGAAACGAGCGACGCTATCGTCAACAACATCCACCGAATTGTGATCGCGCCCGCGGATGTGGCGGCGGCCTACGAGCGGCGCGAGAGGGATTTCGCGCTCGGGTCCGTCGGCGCGGGAACCGGCACCAGCGCCTTTGGATGGAAGGGCGGCATCGGGTCGGCGTCGCGCGTCGCCCTGGCTGCCGGGCGCGAATACACCGTGGGGGCGCTGCTGCAAACCAACTACGGCGGCGCGCTGACCATTATGGGCGTGCCGATCGGACAGCTGCTCGGCGGCACGGATTTCGACAAATTCATCCCGCCGTGCAAAGCCACTGCCGGGCGAAGCAAGGGCGCCGCCGCCGCTTCGTCACGCATAATCGCCGCGAACACCTCGCCGCGACAGGATGGATCATGCATGATGATTCTGGCAACGGACGCGCCGCTTTCTGCGCGTCAACTGGGGCGTGTGGCGCGCCGCGCCGTTTTGGGATTGGGACGGACCGGCTCGGTTCTCGGAAACGGAAGCGGCGATTTCGCCATTGCTTTCAGCACAAGCCGCGCGGGAGTCGAAGGGGCAAAAGGCGCGGGCGGCGCGGGCAATTTCGGAAAATGCCTGCCCGACGCCGAACTCAATTCTCTCTTTCTTGCTGCCATCGAGGCCGTCGAAGAAAGCGTCTATGATTCATTGTTTATGAGCGAAACCGTGACCGGGCACGGCGGACGCACGCTCGAACAAATCCCTGTCGCGAAGGTTGTGAAACTGCTGAAGAAATACGTTCCGCGGATTTCGCGTCCCTGAGGCGCATTCATGAACAAACACAAGCATTTTCGCATTGGCATTCTGGGCGGGATGGGACCCGAGGCGGGCGTGTTGCTCCAGCGCTTGATCATCGAGGCAACCCCCGCCGAGACGGATCAGGATCACATCGAGGTCGTCACCTACACAAACCCTCACGTCCCGGACCGAACCCGCTCGCTGCGCGAAGACGGCGGCGAATCGTATCTGGCAGCGGTGATCGAATCGCTGCAATTGCTGGAAAAAACGGGCGTGGACATTTTAGTGATGGCCTGCAACACGGCGCACGCGCGCATGGCGGAAATTCAAAAAAGTGTTCTTGCGCCCATGTTCAACATCGTGGAGCCGGCGCGGCGCGAAATCCAGGCGGCAAACGGGCGCGTGGGCATCCTGGCCACGGACGGAACCTTGAACTCGGGGCTGTTTTCCATTCCGGGGCATCCCGAAAAATGCCTTGCGCCGCCTAAGGAAATTCAGGCCGAAGTCATGGCGGCAATCCACTCTATCAAAAAAGGCGTCCGGGACGGCAGCGCCGCCGCCCGCCTGGAAAAAGTGGTTCTTGCGATGCGCCAGCTCGGCTGCGAAAAATTCGTCCTCGGCTGCACGGAAATCTCCATTTATTATGAATATCTGCGCGAGCGCCAGGGAGACGTCTTCATCGATCCGCTAAGGCTGGCCGCGGCGGCGCTGGTCCAAATGGCGAAGAAGGCCGGCTGCTAGAGAAAGGCACGCCTCGCACGCCCCAGGAAAACGCTGCGCGCAAATCCGTCAGTCTTTTCTTGCAACCCCCAACCCATCGCTCACACCCTGTAGGGGAAATCGCCCGGCGTGGATTTCGCCGCCCAGGCAAAAGCCGCTTCGGACGATACAAGCCATATAACACGTCACAGAAAACGAAGGAGCGTTGCCGTCCCATGACCATCCTCCGCCCTTATACCGATTCGGATCTCGCGGGGTTGCTAGCCCTGTGGGACAAAGCCCTGCCGCGCGATCTCATCTCGCGCGAGGACCTCGAAGGACGCGTTTTGCTCGATCCCAATCGCGAGCCGGAAAGCCTGATGCTCGCCTTTGAAGACGAAAATCCCTCCGGTCCGCCCATCGGATTTATCCTCGCCCTAGTGCTGCGCATCCCGATTGAAAATACCGGCCTGTTTGAAAATCGAGGTTTTATAACGGCTTTTGGCGTGCACCCGGCGTTCCGGCGCCAGGGCGCGGGCGCGGCGCTGCTCGAGCGCGCCGAGGCGTTTTTCCGCGCACGAAACCGCAAGGAAGTGGTCATTTCGCCCTACACGCCGAATTATTTCGTCCCGGGCGTGGACAAGCAGGCCTATGCCACCGGACTGGAATTTCTGAAAAAGCGCGGGTTCGAGGAATTCATCGAGGCCATCGCGATGGACGCGCAGATCAATGCCTTCGAGATCGACGCCCCAACGCGCGAAAAAGAGGAAAAACTCCGCGCCGAGGGAATCCTCATCGAGCCGTTCCGCCGCGATTGCATGGTGGCGTATCTGGATTTTATGGCGGCGAACATGCCCGGCCCCTGGCTCGAAGACGCGCGCAAAACCATCCGCGCCATCCTCGCCGGACGCGCCTGCGAAGACTCGATCACGCTTGCGCGCCAAGGCGATCGCATTGTCGGCTATTGCCAGCATATCGACGAGCATTTTGGCCCGTTTGGCGTCATCGACGCCATGCAGGGCAAGGGAATCGGATCGGTGCTGCTGGCGCACACGCTGCTGACGATGCGGCGGCGCGGGTATCATTCGGCGTTCTTGTTGTGGACGGGCGAGAAGGCGGCCAAAGGCGTTTACGGGCGCCTTGGATTCACAATCTCGCGGCGATTTGCCTTGTTGAAAAAGGAATTGGCATGAAGGCGCATGTGCATCCGTGCGAACGGCTGGCGGGCCGGGTTGATCCGCCATCGTCGAAAAACTATACGACGCGCTACCTGCTCGTATCGGTTTTGGCGGGCGGGCATTCGCGTGTGATGCGCCCGGCCGTTAGCGAGGATGCGCTGGCAATGGTCGAATGCGCGCGAATGCTCGGGGCGTGTGTGCAGGCGTTTGATCGCGCGGGAAAGCCCATCGAATTTTCCGTGGATCGCGCCGAGGAAATCGCCGCCGTGGACATCGACGGCATCGGCGCCGCCTCCCTCGCCTCCCACAACTCACAACCCACAACCCACAACTCACAACTCCCTTCTCTTCCCACTGCTCACTGCCCACTGTTCACTTCTTTACTCACAACTCACAACTCCCCATCCCGTCCTTATTAGTCCATTACGTTCTTTGCCGCCGGGCGGGCGAGCAATTCGGCCAGGCGGGCAGTTACGTCTTCGGGCTGCAATAACAACATCGCGTGATTGTCGGGGAGTCCGCGCAAGTCCTCGCCGGTCAGATCAGGCAGTCCACGGCGCAGGGTAGCGTGCCGTTCAACATCCCAGCGCGCGCCCCAGCGGCGTTCGTCGCTCGGCCCGTGCAATGTAAGCGTCGGCGCGCCGGCGGCCATCGCGACATGTTTGGGTCCGGAATCGCCCGTGACGAGCAGGCGCGATCGGCGCAACAACGCGGCCGTGGCGCGGATCGAGAGGCGTCCGCAAAAATCGCGCGCCCGCAACCCCTCGGCGGCGGCGCGTTCGGCATTGGCGCGCGCCCCTCGCCCTCCAATCAGCGCCACCTCGAACGGCGTCTCATTCTCGATCCAGCGCACAACCTCAAGCCACCGCTCAATGGGCCATTCCTTATAGGCGAGACCGGTATCCGCGTGAACCGCGATAAACTTGGCCAGCCCCGCCTCCGCCAGAAGCGCATCCACGCGCGACTGCGTTTCTTCGGGAATCGTCAGGCGGAATGGTTCGATCACTCCGCTTGCGCCCAGCACGCGCGCAATCCGCACATGGTTCAGCGTCTCGTGGATGGAAAAATCCTTTTCGACGCATACCGTGAGCAGATCGTGATAGAGGCGCAGGCGGAATCCCATGTCGCAGTTGAACCCCACGACCGGCGCATCCGTGGCGAAGAAAAGCGGCAGCGGCCAAAGGTCATGCGCATAAAAAATCGCAATGGCTTGCGGGCGTTCCGCCGCGAGCAACTTGCGCAGCCGTGCCTCACGCCTGGGAATTGACTCTCGCGTCCAATCGCTTGCATTGACCGTTTCATCCACCAAACGCCGCTCTTCGTCCGGCGCGTCCGCGCCATACAGTTCCTCGCCAAACAGGCTGGTGAGGAGAACAAACCGCGTGTCAGGATACGTGGCCCGCAGCAACCGCAGCGCAGGCTGGACAAGGAACTGGTCGCCCAAAAATCCACATGCGACCAGGAGAATGCTGCGCGGCACATGCTCCTCGGGATCGGGCAGCGGGCGCACGCGGCGCAGGGCGCGATACGCAGGCGCCCCCAGCGCGCGCGTGGCGGCTTTTGCGCTTCCCGCCGCAAGGCGAGCAGTTTCGACAAAAACCATCGGCGCGACTCTCCCAAGGTCAATCGCCGGATGTTGATCGCGCGCGGCGGCGGCCAGCAACCCCGCCTGGCGGTCGCCCCACAAAAAGCAATCCGCCACAGCCTGTTCGAGCACAATGCCCTGGCGGGCCACGCGATCGGCCAGGCGCATAGGCGTGTGAACGAGGTCCGAAAGCGCCGCGCGGATTTCGAGCGCGCCCGGCGAACGCCGCCATCGCGTTGCGCCATCGCGGCGGGCGCGCGCGCGTGCCACGTCCCAATCGAGCCGCGCCGGGTCGATGTCGTGCCAGACGATCAAGCGCCCATCCATCGCCGCGCGATGCCCCGACTGGCGCACACGCCGCCACCATTCAGCATCCTCGCGACCCGCCTCATACACGCGCCCGCCCTTCGCAAAATCTCCGCGCGCAAGTTCCTGAAATGGAATCTCGGCCCACACGCTGCGCCGGAATGCCAGATTCGCCGCCTGGCCCAGTTCCCAAGTGCCCGCGCCCCATCCCCAGCATCCCGGACCGCTCAGGCCGAGGAGCCAGTTCATATCGGGCGGCCACCATGCGGGAAATTCGAGTTCCTGCGCGGGGAGCGTGACGCCGCCGAGGGCATCGAGATCAGGTTCGGCGGCAAAGCGCCCGGCGATACGGCGCGCCCAATGCCGGTCGGCTTCGCAGTCATCATCGAGGAAAGCAATGATTTCGCCCGATGTGGCTTCGGCGGCCCGATTGCGCGCCCCCGCGAACGCCCCTTCGCCCGAGTCGGCGATCCATCGCAACGGCAGCGCGGCGAGCGCCGGGGGGATTGTGAAATCCCTGGTGGCTTGGGCATCTTGCCCAAGATTTCCAGCGGCTTGGACATCCCGTCCAGGATTCTCCGCCGGATTTTCGGACAGGTTCCTTTGCGCCATGAACGCCGCGAGCCATTCGCGCGTGCCATCCGTGGAACCCGTGTCGGCAACAAGGATTTCGTGCAGCGGCAGACTCTGGCGCGCCAGCGAATGCAGGCAGCGAACCAGCTGATTCAGCCGGTTGCGCGTCAATATCGCCGCGGAAATTGTCGGAAATTGCATAGAGAAAGCAGCACTCAGGAAAAGCACACAATAAGGCGCCGGGTTCGCGCGCTCAGGGCGCCCAGGGCGATTGCCGCCAGGGGCGGCGCAGGATGCGTCCGGGCCGGCTGCCCGTGGCTGCGCCCCCGAAACGCGCCCAGCGGCCATTTATCATCACGAAATCCATCCCCTCCGCAAGGCGCATTGGGTCTTCGTAAGTGGCCGTGTCGCGAACGCGCGCCGGATCAAATATCACCAAATCTGCATAAAAGCCCGGCGCAATCTGCCCCCGTCCCATCGCATCAAGGCCAAGCGTCCGCGCCGTGAGGCCGGTCATTTTCCGCACAGCCTCTTCGAGCGTGAGAAGTCCGCGCTGCTGCACAAATTCGCAGAGAATCCGCGCGAAGGTTCCAGCGCTTCGCGGATGTCGCAGCGGCGGACCGCCATCCGAGCTGATCATCACATTGGGATCAACAAGCAAGCGCTCCATGCATTCGGCGTCGATCACAAAATATGCCGCCGACGCGCCCTCCGGCCCGATGTCGTCGATGAGGAGGTCCTCGAACGGCTTGTTTTTGCTTTCGGCCGCCTGCGCCAGCGTCAGTCCCGTCCACGGCGGCGTGGTGAAGCGCGTCGCCTCGGGTCCACCGCGTTTGCGCACGCGTTCGCGCAACCAGGCGGCCAATTCCTCGCGGCGCCCGGCCGCCGCGCGCCGGAAATCCTCGCCGCCCTTTGCCCACTCGGGAAAAATCAGCCCAATCGTCGTGCAACTGGCCGTATAAGGATATTGATCCGCCGTTACGCGCACTCCGAGGCGTTCGCGCGCATCGGCAAGCCGCGCCAGAAGCGCCTCCGCCCTCGCCGCGCCGCGCCCGTGCACCACCTTGACATGCGACACATGCACGGCGCACCGTCCGCGCCGCCCCTGCTCGATCAATTCGTCCACAGCGTCGTCGATCTTGTCATCGTCCTCGTTGCGAATATGGCTCATCACCAGTCCGCCGCGCCGCCCAACGACCTCCGCCAGCCCTGCCAGTTCCTCGATGCCCGCCGCGCTGCCTGGTGGATATTCGAGACCGGTCGAAAGGCCAAGGCATCCCGCTTCGAGCGCGCGATCAAGCAGGTTTCGCATCAGCTGCAATTGCGCCGCCGGCGGATGCGGATTCGATCCCGCCCCGGCCAGTTCGCGCAACGTGGCGTGCCCGGCGAGAAACGCCAGATTGGGCGCGGGATGCGCGGCCTGCGCCTCGTTCAACCAGGGGACGAGGTTTTGCACCGCCGCTGGGCTTTCGCCATCCTGCCCCAGGCAAAGCGTCGTCACGCCCATTGCGATTGCGGTCTCGAAATCCGGCGTGGCGAACGGATCGCCGTGGGCATGGGCGTCGATAAATCCAGGCGCCACCACGCAATCCGCCACATCCACCACTTCGCAGGCGGCGCAAGCGGAAGCTGGTTGCGCCCCGGCGGCATCCAGCGGCGGCGCCTCGCCCGGTTCGCCCATCCAGGCAATGCGGTCGCCGCGCACAAGCACATCCAGGCATCGCGCAGGCGCGCCCGTGCCGTCGATCACACGGCCTCCCTTCAGCAGAATCCCCGGCGCGCTCATGGCGGTATCACCTCCGAAAAGTCGAATCACATCGAACCACAAAGACACGAAGGCACGGAGAATTCCTTTTTGTCTTCGTGCCTTGGTGGTGATTTTTCTCATGTCTTGCCGGAGGACAAGAGCGAAGTTAGAGCATCCAGTGCTGCAATGTGCCGCCGCGCAGGAGGAGTTTGACCTCGCGCCCCTGCGGCCCCACCCAGCAAGCCACCGGAACGGCTTGCGCGGGCGGCATCGACGGATCGGGACGGATTTGGCCCATCAGCTTCCCGTCATCGGCGTTGAATACGTGGAACTCCGATGCAATGCCGATTGCGAAAGCGCTGGCGTCGTGCGCGGGAATGAAAGTCCACGGTCCGGCGAGGGCGGCGGGTTCGAGCGGAAGTTTGACCAGCGCGCCGATTTTTTTATTCAGACGCATCAGCCCGAGGCGTCCATCTTCGAGCGGCAGGATGATGCGCAGCGCGCTCAGGAAAACCGGCGGACGCGGCAGCGGCTCGGGCGGCTCGAATGTAGTCATCAGATGGCGTTCGCCCGTCACAATGTCCGTGAAATATGCCGCCAGTTGCGGCTTTTTTTTCTTATCTACCTGCATGTATTCATAAGTAATCATTCCGCGGCCATCGGGCGCGGCATCGAAATGCCCCTGAAGCAGCACGCGCGGATTCGCGAGGTCCTCGTAGCCGCATCGGTAAGCCTGTCCGCCGAAATCGGCGACGAACAGGTCCGCGCTCGCCATAAGCAGACGCGCGGACGGTCCCATTTGCGCGGCGATTTGCCCGGCGGACTGCGGCTGCTGAGCCAGCGCGAGCGCGTGCGCGATCCGGTCATAACGCGGCGGCGCGCCCGCGATCGGGTTTCCGACACTCGCGTTCCAGCACACCAGCGAATGATCGGCGCCTTCCGTAACGGCGCGGCGCAGGTCGTTCGAGATGGCGGCGCGCGTAATCGCGAATTCATGCGCCTTTACGCGCCATAGCACTTCGCCCGGGCGTTCGCCGAGCAATGCCACCTCGCCGCTGTGGAAACCCACCATGCATCGGCGCCCATCGTCCGAGAACACGGCGGCTGTGGCCCGGCAAGGAAGACCCAGGGCCCAGACTGTGCGTCCGCTGGCGCTTTCCACGCAAACGAGCGCGCCTTCGGCCGTGTGAAAAATCGTATGGGACAAACTCGGAATGGCACAAGCGCGCAATCCCGGTCCGGAAAGCACCCCATGCGCCGCGGCGGCCGCCAATTGCCCCGTGGAAAGATCGTATTGGAGGATTTCGCCGCTGGCCCACCAATCCACCTGGGGAGAGGCGCTTGGTCCGCCAGTGGCCAGGAGGGCGTGCTGACCGTCCGGAGAAATTCCGCCTCCCGCCAAGGGCCAGCGCCCCACAGGCCGCAAATCAAACGGTGGCGATTGCTCTCCGCGCGTAAGGACGGCGCGCCCCTGCGAGAGTTGAAGGCGCGCATCGCCGCCCGGTTGAATCGGCGCCCACTGCGGTCCGGAGTTCAGCGCCTCGACCACGGCGGGCGACCACGCAATCCGGCGGCGGGCGTCGAGGTCCCAGACCTCGGTGATGCCACCGTCGAGGATTGTCAGCATATAATTCGGACGCGCCACCCAGTAGCCGAATCCCTTTGGAATGCCCGAGGGCCAGTCGATCATCCAACTGCGTTCCATTTGCCCCGCGGGGCGGCACTCGATGCTCGTCTGTCCGTTGAGCGCGATCAGCCACCGTCCGTCCGGCGAAGGAATCCGGTCCGTCCACATCGTTTCGGTGGCGATGCATGGCGAATGCGCCACGTCTGCCGCCGGCGCGCCATCGGCCACTTGGCGAGTAATCCAGTTGTCGCCTTCGAGCGTCAGCACAGCCTGCGCCTCCGCAAGCAGCACGGCGCTGCGGATCGGGTGGGCCAGGGGCCGGCCAACAGCGCAGGGCGCGGAAGCGGCCAGCGTTGGTTGTTTGGCGTCCGCCATTCACTCACCTCCAATTGGCTTGCGCTAAAATGCGCTCAGTCAGCTGCTCAATGGCAATACCTATATAACCAAGCCAGCCAGATGCAATTCGATTTGCGCGCAAATTCCCGCGGAGTTTGCTACTTCGCGTTGCGGATAGACGCCTGGCGGGCCACCTGTTCGGCCGCCTCGATGTAGGCGCGAGACACAGGACCGTCCGGGTCCTCGACGACGATGGGGCGCCCTTCGTCCATGCCCTCGCGAATGCTTGTCACAAGCGGGATTTCGCCGAGGAACGGCACATCGAGCAGTTCAGCCACGCGCCGCCCGCCGCCCGTGTCGAAGATGTCTTCGCGCCGCCCGCACTGCGAGCAGATGTAATAGGCCATGTTTTCGATGATCCCGAGAATGGGCACGTCGAGTTTGCGGAACATGGCGATGCCTTTGCGCACGTCGCTCAGCGCCACCTTCTGCGGCGTCGTCACGATCACCGCGCCCGACACCGGCACGGTCTGCGCCAGCGAAAGCTGCACGTCGCCCGTTCCGGGAGGCAGATCCACAACCAGATAATCCAACTCGCCCCACTGAACGTCGTTAAGCAGCTGACGGACGGCGGCGTGGAGCATCGGCCCGCGGAAAATCACGGGCTGATCTACGTCAATCAGGAACCCCATCGACATGACGCGAACGCCAAACGCCTCGTGGGGAATGACACGGTTATCAACCACGCGCGGGAGTTCCTTGACGCCGACCATGTCCGGGATATTCGGCCCGTAGATGTCGGCGTCGAGCAGCCCGACCGACGCGCCCGAACGCTGCAGGGCAATGGCAAGATTGACCGCCGTTGTGGACTTCCCGACGCCGCCCTTGCCCGAGGCCACGGCGATGATATTGCGGACTCCGGGAATAGGCGCGCGATCCGCGGCGGGGTCCGAGGCGTGGCCATGCCCGGCATGGTCGCCATGCGCGTGGCCGTGGCCCGCGTGAGATTGGCGCACCCGCGCCGTCATCTCGATGCGGACTTCGCCCGCGCCGGGAACCGCGCGCACCGCCTGCTCGACATCGGCTTTGATCTTGTGCTTCAGCGGACACGCCGGAGTGGTCAATTCCACCGTGACGTCCACCTGGCCCCCCGCGCCCACCTCCACCTTTTTCACCATGCCGAGCGTCACGATGTCCTGCCCAAGATCGGGGTCGAGAACCTGCTTGAGCGCATTGAGAACCGCATCGCGTGTGATTTCCATGTCCGCCTGCTCCTTTTCAGAAAAGTCAACTGAGCCTCTCACTCTGCGGCCGGGAAGAACGCCTCCCCGCCCTAAATCTTGTTTAGCTTAGCAAAGCCTTGTGGCGATTCCAATCCGAAAAAGGCGCGGAAATGCGGGGCAGACCTCCCGATCTTTATGCTTTTGGCGTTGCCAGCAGCAGGGAAGCGGCTTTTACAGGCGGCCTGCTTCTCTCGAATCCCAAAGGGATTCCAGAACAAAGCCCAGGGTCAGCGAGGAACGAGCGCCACCCTGGGGAAAAGCACGAATGGAATATCCATACCCTGCAAGGGTTAAATAAAGCGCATTTGTTCCATTTATATTCATTCCCATCGTTCCTTTTTCGCGGCGTGGCGGATTGGCGGGAATTTTCTTTGTTATTGAACCCTTTCAGAGTAAATTCATTTACCCAGGCTAGATTTCCCAGGGTGGCGCTTGTTCCTCGCTGACCCTGGGCTGTGCTATTGAACCCCTTGCGGGGTTGCTGGGAGCAAGGGCGTGTTTGCCTCTCCTTGTGCGCCAGGCACATCCCCCTGCTTGTCAGAGTCGGTCCCCTTGTCTCTTCCGCCGCATATTCAGGAAACGGTTGCGGACGGCGCGCGGGTTGTGTCGGATGGAGGCGGACGGCGGATGGCCGATGAACCTGCGCGTGCGCGGCGCCCGGCGATTTTTCTTCTCTCTCTCTTTCTTTCTCCTCTCTCTTTCGCGCGCGCTCAAGGTTTCCGCGGCATCTTGCCTTCCTTATTCCTGCTTGTTTGAATAGTGTATTATGTCCAACGGTTACGGCCCGCCACCTTCGTCTTCCACACCGCCTCGGCCGGCCGCACAGCCAGGGTCTTCCAGGCGCGCGGCGTCCGGGCTGGGGTCCAACGCCATCCACATCGGCACGGTGTTTGGAATTCCCGTCCGGATTGACTGGACCTGGCTGATTGTATTTGTGCTCATCACCTTTTCGGTCGGGCGCACATATAGCGAAGAGCATCCGATGTGGAAAGCGGAGCAACATTGGATTGCCGCCGTCATCACCAGCCTGCTGTTTTTTTTGTCGATCTTTTTGCACGAGATGGGCCACAGCTTGGTGGCTCGCCTCTATGGAATCGAGGTGGCGTCGATTACGCTTTTCATTTTTGGCGGCGTGGCTTCGATCCGCAACGAGCCGCGCAAACCCAGCGCGGAATTCTGGATCGCGCTTGCCGGGCCAGTGGTCAGCGTGCTTCTGGCACTGTTGTTTTTCGCCGTGCATCTGGCGGCGGGCGGACGCAGCGCCACTGATTCGCCTGTGCTTTCGATGGTGTCGGCCATCGGAGGATTGCTGGCGCTGATAAATTTTGCCCTGGTGGTATTCAACCTGATCCCCGGATTTCCGCTCGATGGCGGACGGATTCTGAGGTCGATCCTGTGGGCCGCGATGGATAATTTCGAGCGCGCCACGCGAATTTCCGCCATCGGCGGGCAGATTGTTGCCGCATTTCTCATCGCGCTTGGCCTGGTGGAGGTGTTTGTCCTGCAAACACTCAACGGCCTTTGGCTTGCCGTAATCGGCCTGTTTTTGTTCAACGCGGCGCGCGCCACGATGCAGCAGGCTTCTGTGCGGCAGGCGTTTTCGGGCATACGCGCCGCGGATTTGCTCGATACGACCACTCCTTATGTTTCGCCCGCCATGAGCATCGCCCAACTGGTGGACGAGCACGTTTTGCGCCACGGCCGCCACCGCTTTCTCGTTTTCGACGGCCAAGTGCTGCGCGGGTTAATCACGCTGAGCGACATCAAGGAAGTCCCGCGCGAGGAATGGGACTCGACCTCGTTGCAGGCGGCGATGATGCCCTGCCAGCGGCTTGTAGCCGTCCGCCCGGGCGAAAGCCTCGAACACGTCGTCGATTTAATGAACGAGTATCGGATCAATCAGGTGCCTGTTGTGGAAAATGGCGTGTTTTACGGTATGGTCACGCGCGAGGGGCTGCTGCATCTTCTCCAGACCCAGGTTCAGTTCCGCCAATAATAAGAGAGAAACCACAAAGACACAAAGGAGATAATTGCAGGAAATCCCAATAGGCGGATTGTCTTTTCTTTGTGCCTTCGTGTCTTTATGGTAAATATCCTCGAACATTCCTCCCAATCCCCCGAGTCGCTGCCGCCCCGCCAATCCATGAGCCTTGATTTCTGGACTTCGCATCATCGCGCCGAAACCGCCAGGCTTCTTCCGCTGATTTATGCGCGATGCCTTGCGCATTTTGGACCGCTGAACTGGTGGCCGGGCGAGACGCGCGAGGAAGTGATCCTTGGCGCGGTGCTGACGCAAAACACAGCATGGAGCAATGTCGAGCGGGCTATCGAGGCGCTGCGGCGCGAGGACGCGCTGACGCTTCGCGCCGTGGCCGCGATGAATCCTGAACATCTGGCGCAGCTCATCCGCCCGGCGGGGTATTTTACGCTCAAGGCGCGGCGGCTGAAATCTGCGGCGAATTGGTTTTTGGCGAAATGCCCCCAGCCGGACACGCATGCGCCACAGGGTGAAAATGGGACCTATGGGACATATAGGACCTATGAGACGAATGAGAAAACTACGATAAAAGGAGCAACTTTCGGCGGAAATCCTCCTGGTGAGAAATCCTCGCGCCCGGCCCCGCCGCGGCGGCGTTTTTCCGAAACGGGTGCTTCGGTGGATTTACGGCACCTTATCGGTCTTGAGGGCGCCGCGCTCGAATCGCTCCGGAGCGAACTCCTCGACGTTTGGGGCATCGGACCGGAAACCGCCGACTCGATTCTCCTGTATGCTCTCGAATGCCCCACGTTTGTGATCGACGCCTATACCATGCGCTTGGGCGAGCGCCATGGCCTGTTCCCGGCCGGCGCGGCGTATGAGGAAGTGAAACTGATTTTCGAGGGCCTGCTGGGGCGCGATCTCGATTGGTTCAACGACTATCACGCGCAAATCGTAGCGGTTGGAAAACATTATTGCCACAACCGCGCGCCTGTTTGCCTGGCCTGCCCGCTTGGGCGGCGCGACTGTTTCGCGGGCGGGTGCCCGACAGCCCCTGCATTCATCCAGGACGAAAAAAGTTCCGCCTCCGCCTGACGCCGCTTCCTCCCCTCCCAGCGATTTCCCGTCGTTTTTCGCATTTGATGCCAATCTGTTAGCTATTATCCTGGAAAAAGCATTTCCAACCGCGAAAAACACGAAAATAACCAAAAGGGGAATAATTTTCGTCAGAATTCAATTCACCCGCTGGGTGAATCAAATCCTGAAGAAAAATCCTTCTATTTCGTTCCTTTTCGTGCCTTTCGTGGTCTCATCTGCCGTTTTTAGGATAATTCCTTTTGTGTCCCCCCGAACCTATGATAGGACTTCGCCCGCCAATTTGGGAATCCGGGGGGGCGAGCATATTCCGCAGCCTCCGCTTTCCGGGTTCCGAATCCGCCACATGGCATATTGTTTTTTCCTCGCGTCTGTTTCATGAATTCCGCACCGCCCGAAGTGGAAGCGCCCGCCGTTGCCGTTGGGGATTTGTCGGTTCGTTTTGGCGAACACTGGGCATTGGAGGACGTGACGTTTTCCGCGCCCGAGGGGACGTTTATGGCTATTCTCGGGCCGAACGGGAGCGGAAAAACCACGCTGCTGAAAGTGCTTCTCGGGCTTGTTCGCCCCACGCACGGACAGGCCATGCTCCACGGCAATCCGCCCGCCGACCTTTCTCCGTCCCAAGTGGGCTATGTTCCTCAGATGAAGTCGCTCGACCGCACATTTCCGGCGCGGGCGCTCGAATTGGTGGCTTCGGGGCTGCGTTTTTGCTGGCCGATGTGGCTTGGCGCCGCCGACCGCCGCCGTGCGCTCGATGCTCTGGATCGTGTGGGCGCGGCGCATCTGGCCTCGCGCCAGATCAGCCATCTTTCCGGCGGCGAACTCCAGCGCGTGTATCTGGCGCGCACATTTATCCACTCGCCGCGACTTGTTCTTCTAGATGAACCCGCCACAGGAATCGACGCTCCCGGCGAGGCGGACTTGTATCGTATTCTCGATTCCTATCGTTCGGAATCCGGCGCAACGATTCTGATGATCACGCACGACTGGGAGGTTGCCTACCACCACGCCGACCGCGTTTTGCTGCTCAACCGCCGGTGCGTGGCCTACGGCCCTCCCGAAGAGGCTCTGCGCGAAGAGCCGTTGCGCGCCGCGTTTGGGCACGTCGGCCATGCGCACGCCATTTTGCGATTCCCAGGAGAGCATGCGGATGACTGAAGTGTTCGACATGCCCTTCATGCAACGCGCGCTCGCCGCCGGACTCCTCATCGGGCTGCTGTCGAGTTATTTCGGTGTGTTTGTTGTGCAAAGGGGGCTGAGTTTCTTCGGCGATGGACTTGCGCATGCGGCCTTTGGCGGAGTGGCGCTCGGACTGTTGATCGGCGCGGAACCGCTTTGGATCGCTGTGCCATTTACCATCGTAGCTGCACTGGGCATCGTCTGGGTGCGCGACCGCACGCGTCTGGGCGGCGACACCGCGATCGGCATCTTTTTCGCCGTTTCGATGGCGCTGGGAGTCCTTTTTCTCTCGATGAGGAAGGGATTCTCCGCAGACGCCTTTTCGTATCTCTTTGGTTCGATTCTTTCTGTGCAGCCGATGGATTTATGGGTGGCATGCGCCGTGGCGGTGGGGGCCTGCGCCACGCTTCCGCTCTGGGGGCGCTGGGCTTATGCCACATTCGACCGCGAACTGGCTTCTTCCGACCGCGTGCCTGTGCTGCGCGACGACTACCTGCTGGCCGTCTGCCTGGCCGTCACGGTTGTGGTGGCCATGAAAGTAATCGGCATCGTGCTTGTCGCGGCGTTTCTGGTGATTCCGGCGGCGGCGGCGCGGCTTCTTGCCCGAACGTTTTTCTCGATGACCCTGATTTCCATGACGATTGGCGCGGCGAGCGCCGTGGCCGGACTCTGGGCGTCTTACGCCCTCGACATCCCAAGTGGGCCGGCCATCATTTTGCTGCAAGCTGCTGTCTTTTTCTTCGCCGCCCTTGCGCGAGGCAAACCGGCTTGATCCGGTGCGGAAAAGCAACGCCGCAAGAGAAGATTCTACCACGAAAAGCGCGAAAATAACGAATTTTTCTGCTCTTTCGTGGTGAAAATCTTCCTCTTCTTCCGGTTTCATCCGGGCGAGGTCGAGCGCATCCGCTGCACGTTCAGGCATCCGCGGCACGCCTCGGGGACCTGCCCCGCCGCCCATTGACGCCGAAACTCGCTATATTCCGCCCCCGCGATAAGTTCCAGCAGCCGCACCGCCCGCAAATTCCCCATCACGCCGCTTGCTCGGGGCTTGTCCTTCTGATACGGGCGCATATCGAGCCGGTTCAGATAGCAGCAAGGAGAAACATAGCCTTCCCAATCCACAAACACGTTATCGAGCGGCTGAACAAGGCAGGTGTGTTCGGGGGCGTTTCGCTGAGGATGAAGGAAAAACTCCAAACCCAGCCTCGCACAGGCCTCTCGCGCCCGCCCGCCTGTATCCTCATACAGAGCCTGCTCCTGGGGCGTCAGATCGCGGGCAAGGCCCGTGTTCCAGAGCGCCAACTCCAACTCAGCCCGCGCCGTGGCGCTTTCCATGTGTTTGGCATAGAAGCGGTCAAAGCCCGCCCGCGCCGCCTTCTCGACCGCCAGCGGCAGTTCGGCCAAGTTCGTTTTCATCATTACAAATACCCAGCCGAGTGCGGTTTTCGCCCCAACGTCGCGACGCATTGCGCTAAATTTGCTTGTGTTATCCAATATTGTCTCGAATTGACCTCGCCCCCGCACCCCCTCGTAGGTTTCCGCGCGTCCGGCGTCGATGGACACGCAGACCATGTCTGCTCCGGCTTCGAGAATGCCGCGTGCCATCTCGCCGCGCAGGAGCGTTCCGTTGGTCACGAGCGCCGCGGCGGCGCCCGACTCGCCCGCCCGGCCAAGAAAATGAGGCAGGTTGGGATTGAGCGTCGGCTCGCCCCACCCGACGAAACTCACGTAGCGGAACCGTCCGAGCGCCGGGAGAATCTCCGCGTCGAACAATTCGCGCTTCATCAGCCCCTGCGGAACCTCGTCGAAATGGCGCGGACACATGGCGCAGCGCAGGTTGCAGGCATAGCTAGGCTCGATCATGACGTGGGCCGGGAAACGCTGAGGTGGCGCTTCCGGGCCGGATGTGGATGCTTTCGCTGTATCTGGAAAACTCATTCGTTTTTTTACCCTCAAATCCTGATACTGATCCAAAACCTCTGCCGAATAGTTGCCTTTGTATCGCGAAAATGGGACCGGAGGGACAAGTGGGATCTGTGGAACGCATAGGACCGACGGAGCGCTTGCCAACAAAGACTCACATCGTCCTGTAATCAACGCCCCTTCTTCTCCGTCCAAGTCAATCCTATCCCCCGATGCGCCATAGGTCAACGAACAATCCCACTGCTCCTTTGGCTCGGGCGCATCTCAGTTTTTTGCAGGGTCAGTCATGCCAGCGTGAGGGTAGAGCAA